>JAMOOQ010000046.1 GCA_027100635.1 Campylobacteraceae bacterium
GGACTCAATTGGACTATTTTAATGAAAATCATGAGATTATTTTGGAGTGCTTAGGGGATGATTATGAAGAGTTTTATGATTAGTTGTTTTATATTAGTTTAAGTTTAGAGGGGTGATGAATGTCGGTCATAGTAGGATTTGATATTGGTTTTCCCTTCTGATTTGGAAAAGTTAGGTTATTTTTCTTCATATTTTTGCGAACTTTATGTTCTAATGCAGAATACACTAGTAAGGATAATGTCATAATCATTAATAATGATGCTATCCGTTCAGGTTTTTTTAAAAAGATAGAATCGGCATGAAATTTTGGGTCTTTTAAAAATCTAAAACCTCTTTCTACTTTTTGTTGATTTTTGTACTCATTTAAAATTTCTTGGGGTTTTAATGACTTATTTTCTAGCTCATTTGTTGCCAAAATAAAAATTCCATTTCTCTTTTTCTCTTCATGAAATTTACTTAGATTACTAGTCATATTTACCAAAACAGTATACTCTGTAACATCTTTAATAGCATCTTTTTTAGGTTTGCCTCTTGTTGAATATCTCTTATGTTCAACAAGCTTAAAGCCCTCTACATCGGATATAGTCAGCTTTTTCTTTAAATCTTCTAATGCTTTTATCGCATCAATTTCACAAGCAAATTTCTGTTTTTCATATCTTATTTTAGCTTTTAAATCTTTTTTACTATTTATATCAAATTTCTTGATTGTACCCTTGTTTTTTACATATTCTATCTCTTTGTTATGTACAATTATCCATCTTTGATTTACATCATTATAGTTGCTTCCTATCTCCAAATATGAGTACTTATCATCAATAACTTCAAGTTGATTTAGCTCTATAGTTGAGATAATATCTTTGACAATAGTTCTGCTATTTGGTACTCTTGTTATCCAAAATATCTCTTCTTCTTCTAGTTTTTCAATATTATCTTTAGTATATAGAGCAGAATCTACAACAATATACTCAATCCCATAATAGTTTTTTAGATTATCTACTTGTGCTTGAATAATTTCAGTAAATTTCACTTTATCACTCTGATTTCCACTGGATACTTGTAGATATATTGGTAAATTCGCCCTATTTTCTACTATCATATTGAGAGCTATTTGATTCAAATCTGGTCTATAATCTTTGCTATGACCTTTTCGTATCTCAATTGTTCCATCACCTGTATCTTTCTCTTTTTCTATATGAGTTGCAAAGGCAGTTGAGTCCAAATGTCCTATTTTTGAAGAAATCCCAAGAGTTTTTACAGCATTTGAAGCTATTTTTGAGAATAAATCACTAACTCCATATTCATATATCTTATCTAATGTTCTTCCTAGAGCTATATCATTTATACTTTTTGCCTCTATATCTTTTCCTAATAGTTGAGCTATTGGTTTATCTTCAAAATATTGTGGAGTCATATATAGTGGTGTACCTGTAAATCCCAAGCCATTGATGATCATAGCGACCATAGTATTCCCCATGGCTTAGGGTTCTTTGGTCTCCTGTGACTATATGATTATTGACTATTTCAGATATATTTAGCTCTTTACACATCCCTGCCACTAAGCCTAGATGTCCTAACTTTTTTGTTTTTATTTTATTTATTTTTGTAAAACAGATGGTATATTCCTAATATATATATTTATTTCTTATTATATTACTTTAAGTTTATAGGGGTGATGAATGTCAGTTATTATCACTTTCAAAAACTTTATTACTTTTTTCTATATTGACTAAATATCTATCATAACCTACTACTTTAGAAGATATTAAATTTAAAGTCTCTGATTGTTCTTTAGTTATATCTTTAATAGTATTTAACTCATCAAGTAAATTTAATTTATTTAATCTTTCTATTGTAATTTTAAAGTTACTATCTATTAATTTATTTTGACTTTTAATTTCATTTTTTATCTCTGATAATACCTCTAATAGATTTAACTTGTCTGATGATTCTTTATTAGATTTTTCTTCTAATTGCTTTAAAATATCAGATAATAACTCTTCTGAGTTACTAATTCTATTACCTTTTGAGATACTTTTAGCCGATAATAATATTGATATAAACATTCCTAAAATTGATGTAATAAATGCCAATTTTAATCCATCTAATAAATCAGGAATACTATCTTTTACATTCTTAGAATCAAAATCCCACAAACCAAGTACAACTCCAACGAAAGTACCAAGTACACCTATACTTATAATAACTGACTTATAATCTTTAAAAACATTTTTATAGCTTCTTAATTCTAAAATAGAAAAAAGTAACATAAAAGTTGTACTAACTAATATAACAATTTGGTTTTCTATATTCATATATTACTACCTTGTATAATGTTAATATAGATTTCAATTAGAATATAAAATCTACATAATTTATTTATCATCCAAATACCTATAATGAAGTTCTAATCCATTGCTTGTAGCAATAAATCCAGAGATACTAATCTCTCCGTTATGTACCATTTTATGATGTTTTTTACATAATGGAATTAGGTTATATTTATGATTTTGTGGGATATGACCAATAAAGCCATCTTTATCCGCCTCTTTTTGTTCTTTAATATGATGTACATCATCAACTCTGCTAGAGCATAATGCACAGGAACTCATATATAAATTTTTATTATATCCATTTTTCTTTTTACGATTTAATCTTTCTATTGAGTTATAGTCATCTGAGACTCGTTTTCGTATATCATTTGCAATTTTTAAAAATTCACTATCCATATGGAGAGATTTTGCAAACTCCAATCCATATTGAGAGCTTCCTGAGCCATATTTTAATTTTCTATCAAAAATTAGTTTATCTTCTGATTCATTATAAATTACACTCAGATGTAAAGAAAGAATATTTTTTAGTTTTGAAACTTCTGTTATCTCGTTTAACTGATGAAGGTGTGTTGCAAAAATAAATATAGATTTTAGTTTTGATAGTTTTAAAATTGCTGATGCCACAATACTAACCCCACTCATTGTTTCTGTTGAGTGGCTTATCTCATCTCCTAAAATCAAAGATTTACTGGTTGCTCGGTTAAAAATATTCTTTAAATCAAGCATCTCTACTGCAAATGAAGAGAGTCCTTTTGCTATATTATCAGCCCCACTTATTCTTGTAAAAACAGAATCAAAAGGGGTAAATCTCATAGATGAGGCAGGGACAAAAAGACCAGATTGAGCTAATATTACACTAACTCCTATCGCCTTCATTAGTGAACTTTTACCAGAACTATTAATCCCATAAAGTAAAATTCCATGCATCTTATTAGTTACTTTATTTGAATTTTCTATAATTACACTATTTTTATCTAATTTAGATTTTTGAGACAGATCACCCAATATTATATCATTGGTGACATAAAGACCTCTCTCCTCATTTGCCTCTATTATTGGATGACGAACTTTAAGAATCTCTATAAAATTCTCATTCTTATCTTCTAATTCTATAATAATTGGTTTAGAATAATTATATTTTTTACTTGTTTTAATATTAGATACAGAAAAATCAATTTCAGCAATAAAAGATACTAGTTCATCTAATAAAGTAGAATATTTATCTTCAAATTCTAAGATTTTATTGTTAAAAACAAGACGATTAAGTGCTATTATTTTTTTTAGATTATGTACATATTTATCTGATATATCATCAATAAATGAGTTTGTTAATTTTACACTATTTGTTTGTATTTTAATCTTGAAATCTGTTAATAGATATAATTCATCATCTAAAATAATATGAGATTTTAAAAGTTTATCTTTAATAGATGAATAACGATTTTTGGTAATAGCGATAAAAAATCCATCTTTTTCAAGACGATTTATATTTACAAAATTATTATCAGATTTGCTTAAAAATGACAAAAGATGTAATCTGACTATTTCAAGTTTATCCATTAAAATTTTATTTTGGGTAAGAAGTTCATCAATTTGAGGGTTAATACCACTATTAATTATATTCTCATTTATATCTTTTAACATAAATTTGGCACTTAATTTTAAATTAAATGAACTATTGATAGAGTCTATAAAAAGATTTAAATTATCTGTACTACAAGGTATATCAATAAAATTATAAGGTTTTATAAATTGAATAACATTAGAGATACTCAGCAAAGATTCATAAAGATAGTTTATCTCAAATGGATGAATCCGAGAAAGTTTTATCCGTCGTAAGAGTCTCTCTATATCATAAATACTACTTAGTTCAGCCTCTATTGGCATATAATTATCATACAGATTATCAGATAATTTATATCGTCTATTTAACTCTTTTGCATCTTTGATTGGATGTGTTAATCTCTCTTTTAAAAGTCTTTTTCCCATCGCTGTGGATGTGTTATTTATAAGTTTAAATAAAGATGGATTGTGTGGAGTATCAATAATATTTAACTGTTCAATTGCATTATTTCCAAGATATAGATAATGACTCAAATCCAATCTTACTGGATATGATAACTTTTGAATAATTTTTGAATCATGAGCTACTACAAAATCAATTAAAATTGCTAAAGATTCACTTGCTAAAGGTGATTTTTCCATATCAAGATATTCTATTGGAGATAGCATTCCATAGATTGTAAAAACACTTTTAAAAAGCTCATTTTGATATGCAATTTTTGGTTTAAATGTGTTTATATGAGATGTTTTTGAACCAACTTCAAGATAATCAAGAACCTCTTTTTGATTTATATTTTTATTTAAGAATGTAACTATAATCTCTGTGGTTTTGTGCATATTCATATAATTAAACACTTCATCTAAAGCAAAACTTGAATCCTCTTTTGAGCCATATACCTCATTAAAATAACATTTTCCTGTGCTAATATCAATCGCACTATATCCTATATGATAATTTCTATCACTATATTTATCAATTACAAGAGAGGTTATATTATTTTCATCTTGAGTTGTTATAAAGTCAAAATTTGTCCCTGGGCTTACAATAATATCAAGATAACGAGTTACTTTTGGTGGAGTTCCCTTTTGTTTAATAATAGCAACTGTATATTTTTGTTCTGATATAATCCTTTGAAGATGTTTCTCAAAAGATACAGTTGGAACTCCTGCCATCAAAGGGTTTGTTTTAGAGTTTTCAATTATATTTTTATTTTTACGAGTAAGTTGAATATTTAAAAGTTCAGCAATCTCTTTTGCTTTACCTATTTTGAACTCATCATTATCAACCTCATAAATTTCAAAAAAAGAGCCAATCTCTATTAAAATAATAAGGTCTTTGCCATATTTATCTTCTAAAAGCTCCCAAATATCAAAATATTTAACCATTAGAAGTTTTGATTTATCTTCTAATAGCTCCTCTACTCTAGCTTTTATCAAATTTGACTAATTTCCACTAAGACAAGTATTTGTTTTTATATAATAAAGAGCCTCTTTTAACATATTTCCATTTATATCATCTCTAAGATACTTAATATTATCTCTACTTTCACAATTAACTGACATTCCACCATAAAACTCACCATTATCATCTGCATTTAAAATTGTAAAGTTAATAAGCCAATATATATACTCTCCAAAATCTTTACCTGACATCCCTGTTGGTTTACCATGAGTTGTTGAGCCTATTAATTTAACATCCATATATGGTCTTAAAGAGTTAATAACTGTTTCACTAGCTGACGCAGTACTATCTGTTGTCAAGAAAAAAATTCTTTTTAGTGAGCTAAGACTATTTTCATCTTTATCAAAATAATATGATTGATTGCTACTTTGCATTTTATCATTATAGTTTAGATAAAATTGAAGTTTGTTATTATTATTATATCCAGCAATTTTATCTAAAAGTATACTTGCAGTATTTAATGATCCACCACCATTATATCTTAAGTCTATAATAAGCTCTGAAATATTATTTTTTTTAAATTCATTAAATGCTTCATCAATCTCTTCTATACTACTAGATGTAAATTGATTATAAATAAAGTGTCCTATTTTCTTACCACTCTCATCTTCTAATATTTGATAACTAGATACCTTATATTGGTATATAGTAGGAGCCATCTCTAGCTTAATTACTTTATTATTTCGTATAACAGAAAACTCTACAGGTTCATTAAGATAATGTTTTGGTTCATAAATAAGTTCTCTTGTCACATTTTGCTCATTTATATGAATTAAAATATCTCCTCTTAAAAGACCTGCTTTTTGTGATGGAGAACCAACTATCGTCTCTATAACTTGAAAATCTTCATTATAATAAAATCCAAAACTTCCTGTTGAAACTTGGTTTGTGAAATTTTCATACTCTTCTCTTGTTTGAGCATAACTCCACCTATCATACATTTTATATTTTAAAGAATCTATCATCTCCTGAGGAGAGTTAAATAAAGATGTTTCAATATCTGTTTCTACCTTATCATACCAAAGATATTCACTTAAAAACAGAGCATACAAGAATCTTTTATCAACAAATCCAAAATCACTTGATTTTAAAAAATCATCTTCATTTTCTACAATATCATCTGAGCTAATTATAATACTACTATTTGTATTTAAATTTATAATCTCACTATAATTATCCGAATCCTCATCAATACTCCTACTACCACAACTATTTATTACAGCTACTACAGATATTGACACAAGTGTAAATTTTAATATATTCTTCATTCTAAGACCTTATCTCTAAAAAGTTTTTTGTACTAATATCATCATATTTTTTATTAAGTACATAAAAATTATTATAACTATCTAATGCTCTTTTAAAATCAGAATTTTTTGATGATTCCTCTTCTAATACATCTTGTAAAACCTCTTTTGCCTTTTTCATCATATCATCAGGAAATGTTTTAATTTGCACTGATGATGGTAATTCTTGAAGTGCTAATGCATTTTTATATCTAAACTCTTGAAGCATATTAGATGTCATCTCATCGGTTGCACATTGGATAATCGCTTGATGCTCTTTGCTTAGTGTATTCCATTTGGTAAGATTCATTGTTATCTCTAAGATAGAACCAGGTTCATGCCATCCTGTATAGTAATATGGTGCAACTTTTGCAAATCCCATCATACTATCAAGTGCTGGTCCAACCCATTCTGTTGCATCAATTGTTCCCCGTTCAAGCGATGTATAAATCTCTCCTGCTGGAAGTAAAATTGGATTAACACCAAGGCGTTTCATAACCTCTCCACCTAGACCAGGAATTCTCATCTTTAATCCCTTTAAATCTTCTAGTGAATTTATCTCTTTTTTAAACCATCCACCCATTTGAGGTCCAGTTGTTCCTCCAATTAAAGGATATAGATTAAATTTTGCATACATCTCTCGCCAAAGCTCTAATCCACCACCAAATTTCATCCATGTAATCATCTCTTCGCTAGTAAGTCCTAATGGCATTCCACCAAAAATAGAAAAAGCAGAATTTTTACCTTTCCAATAATATATACCAGAGTGAAAAGCATCAATTTGAGCATTACTTGTGGTATCAAAAACTTCTAATGCAGGAACTAAAATATTTTTTGGATAAACTGTGATATCAAGAGTTCCACCACTAATTTCACGACATCTATCAGCAAAATTATCAACACCTGTTCCCATAATTGGAAAATGAGCAGGCCAAGATGTTGCAAGTTTTAACTTAACAACTTTACCTCTATTTACATTAATATTTTTTTCATCTTCTGCTCTTCTACATCCCAAAGAAAAAGCAGATAAACCTGCAACACTAGTAACAATAGTACTTTTTTTAATAAAATCTCGTCTTTTCATAATTATAGAAATATCCTAACATCAATATAAAATAATTATACTATAAAGTAATAAAAAAGAGTTTTTATAATAGAAAGTTTATTAGACTTTTATAGAATTTATCGGAAGTGATGGCTTTAGCCTCACCAAAAGCTGGAAGCTCAAGTACCAGTTTTGATTTTTGAAGCAAGTTTATTAAAACTGATTAGATATTTTAACTATTTTATCTAAATGGCTTTTAGCTTTGCCACTATCAAGCTGAGACTCTATCATCTGTTTTGCCTCTTTTATATCTCTTGCTTTATCATCTACCAAAAGAGCAAAAGCACTATTAATCACAACAATATCTCTTTTTGCATCTTTCAGTTTACCTGATAAAATATCATTTGTAATAACTGCGTTTAATACACTATCTCCACCTAAAATAGCCTCTTTAGGAGCTAATTTAAATCCATAATCTCTTGGGTCAATTATCCCTTTAGTTATAGTTTTTTCATCAATTTTAGTAAACTGTGTGGTAGTTGATATTGAGATCTCATCCATACCATCATCACTACTAACCACAAAAGCTTTTTTTGTATCAAGTTCAAGTAGTGCATCTGCAACTCTATCGATAAAAGATGGGTCAAACACACCCAAAAGATATTTTTTAGCACTTACTGGATTAGTAAGAGGTCCTAAAAGATTAAAAATTGTTCTATGGTCTATAGATTTTCTAATAGGCATAATATGTTTCATTGCTGGATGATGATTGATTGCAAATATAAAACAAAAACCTGTCTCTTCTAGCATTTGAACCTGATTTTGAGGAGATAGATTAAGATTAATTCCAAGAGTTTCTAATAAATCAGCAGAACCAGATTTACTCGTGATGCTTCGGTTACCATGCTTTGCAACAACAGACCCCATAGAAGATAAAAGCAAAGATGAGGTTGATGAGATATTAAAGCTTCCACTTTTATCTCCACCAGTTCCAACAATATCAATTGCTTTATCTTGAAGCTCTTTAGATATTGGAAGTTTAATAGAGTGTTCTCTCATAACTTTAGCAGCAATTGCTATATCTTCACTACTTTCACCTTTATTATATAAATCAATTAAAAATTCTCTTGCATCAGAAGTTGAAAGTTCGTTTTCAAAAAGAGCTTGAAACTGCTCTAATGTATCTTGATTTTTTATCAATTCAACTCCTCTACAAATTTATCTTTTTGACTTTTAGGTATTGATTTTGTAACAGGAATATCCAAAACTTTATAGTGTTTTGCACCTTTTAAATACTCTATTGTTACTTTATCTCCAATTGATACATTTTTTGATGCTTTAGCTTTCATAGTATTTACAAAAACAACACCACTTTTTACCATATCTGTGGCGATTGTTCTTCTTTTTACCACATTTGTAGAGCTTAACCACTTATCTATTCTCATAATCTCCCCTATCTACTCTAAAGTAAACTCAATCTCGGCATTTTTAGCAATAATCACACCTTTCATTGAAAGCTCTTCATTCACAATATATTGCTCATCAATAAGCTCTTTCATAACTTTTCTACCCTCTTTTTTATCAAACATACCAGTATTAACAAGTCCTATTAACACTTGAGAAAGGCTTTCACCCTCCTCTTTTTTAAGCATAGAGAGTAAAAATACTTTTTTTATAATATCCTCTTCACCCATCTAGTGAAGCTCATCATTTAATTTTATCTCTCTTACACTTCTTAGTGCAATAGTCTCACCAGTTGTAGAATTTTGTCTAAAGTGAATACCATTTAAGTTCATTAGCTGTTTAGCTTTTAATATAATATGACCCTCTATCTCTTTATCTAGCTCTTTAACCGCCATATATAACTCATCATCACAAAGAATATTATCAGGATTTACCTCTTCTATCTTTCTAATTTCATTATACTCAATTTTAACTTTTGTACCCTCTAAGATTGTAACACCAGCATCAAGAATACATCCATCACCTATTGGCATACCAGTAACTGAATTTGCACCAAGAAGAGTATTTTTACCAACACTTATTGGGTTACCATCTGTTCCACTTAATACACCTAAAATACTAGCTCCTCCACCAACATCAGACCCTACTCCAACAATTGCAGATGAACTAATTCGCCCCTCTACCATAACAGCACCCAAAGTTCCTGCATTAAAATTAATATAAGAAGCACCTGGCATAACTGTTGTTCCAGCAGCAAGTTGAGCACCCATTCTTACTTTAGAGCTATCTAAAATTCTTGTATTATCAGCAGGGATAATATGTTGAAGGAATCGTGGAAATTTATCAACACTATCAACATTTGGATAAGTCCCATTTAGTTTCATCTCTATCTCGTTATCTCTTAGATATTCAAGCTCATAAGGGGTATTTCCAACCCATGCAACATTACTTAAAATACCAAATGCACCATTAAGATTAAGACCTCTTAACTCTGCTTTACCTAATGATAGTGCATAAAGTTTAAGATAAACTGCTTCTACACTTGTTGGATTTGTATCTTCAAAAATAAAAGTAATTTTAAACTTATTGTCTAAATCATCTATTTTACTTAACGCTTTAATTACTTGAACATTTTTATGAGCATCACCAGTTGCTTCGTCAATATAAGGGGCAAATGCATTCATTGCGTTTGATAAAAAATCACTATTAATTGTTGCCGTAAAATCAGATGCTGTTGTATCAACTTTAATACCAGCTTCACTAAGAGCTTTTATAAAAATAGCCTCAGAGCCATAATTTTCTTTAAAATTTACTATTACATAATTCGCTTGAAGAACTTTATCACTATTTTTTTGACCACAATCAACTCTTGATATACCAAAAGCAATAGCCTCTTTATAATCATATTGATTTTTTATATCTTTAACTAATTGTTTAAACTCATCTGTTGAATTTACTTTTTCTATTGCCATTATTATAACCTTTATAACATATTTAAAATTTTAAATGATTATACTATATAAAATATTATTTAACTCTTAGACTTCTTTAATTTAAAGATAAATATTTTATAGATATAATTAGAGATAGGAATATTGATGAATATAGATAAATTAAATCAGATATAAATAATATCCATTAACTTAAATAATATATAGTATAATATCACTTTTAAAACAACCAATAAATAGGATAATATATGAGAAGATATGTACTTTTTGATACAGAAACAACAGGAAATAAAGATGATGATAGAATTATTCAAATAGGTGCAATGATTATTGATAATTCACAGAATATAGAAATTTTTAATGAGTTTTGTAGCAGTGATGTGGCTATTAAAATAGAGGCTATGGAGGTGCATAATATTATTCCTGATATGTTGATAGGAAAAGGAAAGTTTGTAGATACAGAATTTTATAATAAATTAAATGAGTATAATAACGATAAAAATTATCTTGTGGCTCATAATATTAGTTTTGATTTAGGGATGTTAAAAAAAGAGGGATTTGAAAACTCTTATACTTTAATTGATACCCTTAGATGTGTAAAACATCTTTTACCTGATAGCCCTTATCATAGATTGCAATATTTAAGATATTCTCTTGGTATTTATAAAGATGAAAAAGCAGAAGCACAAAAATTGGGAGTTAAGATTAAAGCTCATGACGCAATTGGTGATGTTTTGATAATGAAACTTTTACTTTCTAAAATTGTTAAGTTAGTTAAAGAACAATTTCCACAGGATAGGGATATTATGGGAAAACTAGCATATCTTACAAAAACTCCTGTATTAATGAAAAAGTTTAAATTTGGAAAATATAAAGATGAGAATATAGAAGATATTGCAAACAAAGATAATGGCTATATTCAATGGATGTATAAAAATCTTGATTTAGATGAAGATATGAAATATACATTAGAGCAGTATTTATATTAAAAAAGGAAATTAAGTGAGTAATAAAGATTTGTTTCAGCATAAATCAAAAAATTGGGATATGAATAGTAAACGGGTAAAAAATGCAAATGCAATTGCTAGTAATATTATAAAAAAAGTTAAATTAAATAATAATATGAGAGTTATGGATTTAGGTGCAGGGACAGGATTGTTAAGTTATTTTATAGCTCCTTATATTAGTGAGATTGTGGCAGTTGATAACTCTGAATCTATGTTAGAGGTATTTAAAATAAAATGTGATGAGTTTGATTGTAAAACGCAAGTGATACAAAAAGATATAAGTGTAGAGACTATTGATGAAAAATTTGATGGAGTTATATCATCTATGACAATTCATCATATTGAAAATCAAAAGGAGCTCTTTTTTAAATTATTTAATATGTTAAATGATGGTGGGTTTCTAGCTTTAGCAGACTTAGATATTGAAGACGGTTCATTTCATAGTGATAATAATGGTGTATTTCATTTTGGATTTGATAGAGAAGAGTTAAGAAATATTGCTTTAGAAGTTGGATTTAAAGATATAGAGTTTAGTACAGTTAGCACAATTAATAAACCTCATTGTGATTTTGACATTTTTTTAATAATAGCATATAAATAATAATTTTTCTATACTTAAAGTTCAAATTTGATAGAATATCATTAATAAAATTTATATTAAAAGAAATTGATGAAAATAGAAACAAAAGTTGCAAATTTTACCTCACCATTATATCTTGAGAGTGGTAGAATATTAGAACCTTATAGTATAGCGTATGAGACTTATGGCGTTTTAAACCAAGACAAGAGTAATGTGATATTGGTATGTCATGCTCTTAGTGGTTCTCATCATGCAGCTGGTATATATGAGGGTGATAGAAAAGCTGGTTGGTGGGATGGATTAATTGGAGATGGCAAAGCTATTGATACGCAAAGGTATTTTGTTATTTGTAGTAATACCATTGGCTCTTGCTTTGGTAGTACTTCACCAATGAGTCCTTGTTATCCATCAATTAAACCATATAGATTAAAGTTCCCTGTGGTTACAATTAAAGATATGATTCAGGCTCAAAAACAGCTTTTATCATCTTTGGATATTCATCATCTTAGAGCAATAGTTGGCGGTTCTATGGGGGGGATGCAAGCGTTACAATTTGGGGTTGATTTTCCTAATTTTGCAGATGAGATAATCTCTTTGGCTGCCACTTATGCTACTCAACCATGGACAATTGGATTTAATAAAGTTGCCGTTGAAGCGATCAGGAAAGACCCAAGATTTAAAAATGGAAATTATGATATAGATGATTTTAAAGAGGATGGATTAGATGGACTAGCAATTGGTAGAATTGCAGGGCATATTTCATATCTTAGCCCTAACTCTATGGATGATAAATTTGGAAGAAACTATGTTGCTAATGATGGTTTATTTGAGCTTTTTGGAAGATATGAAGTTGAAAGATATATGGAGTATAATACTGCCAATTTTTCACGACTTTTTGATCCTCTAAGTTATCTTTATATTGTTAAAGCAATTAACACTTTTAATCTGACTCGCGGATATGATACGCTATATAATGCAATTTTAAGAATAAAAGCAAAACTTCATCTTATTAGCTTTAAGAGTGATTATTTATTTTTTCCATCAGAGATGGAGCATATTCACAAAATGATGCAAAGAAATTCTCAAGAGAGTACATATTTAGAGGTTGATAGTAATTATGGTCATGATGCCTTTTTGGTAGAGATAGATAAATTTGAGTATAGAATTAGGGAGATACTAAAATGAAAGCAAAGAGTTTTGAAGAGAAATTAGAATATTCAAAAGAGATTTTAGAGAGACTAATAGACCCAAGTATTACACTTCAAGAGAGTTTAAAGCTTTATGAAGAGGGGATAAAAACAGTTAAAGATGCTCAAAATATGATAGAAAAAGCCAAAATTAAAATAGAGACAATTGAACAAAAACATTTAGGGGCAATAGATGGATAAATCAACATCAAAGAGCTTAATAGTAGCAGGGATTCAGCTTCCTACCCTTGGTATGAGCAGAGGAAAATTGGAATATTATATAAAAAATGCTCATCAAAGAGGTGTTAAAGTAATGCTTTTTGGTGAATATGTGCTAAATCACTTTTTTAAAGAACTTCAATCTATGCCAAAGAGTATGGTAAAAGATCAAACAGATAAACATATTTCAACCCTAAAAAGTATGGCACAAGAGTATGATATGATTTTTATTGCACCAATTATATCAATTAAAAGAAATACTTACTATAAATTAATAGCAAAGATTACACCAAAATCTATCGCTTATTATCAACAACAGATTCTTATATCTTATGATCATTGGAATGAAAAAAGATTTTTCGCAAATCCTATAGCAAAACTAAAAGACCCTATGAGTTTTATGGTTGATGGATTTAAAATATCTGTATTATCAGGATTTGAGATACATTTTGATCCATTTTGGCAATCTATTATCAAAAAAAAGATAGATTTAGTTCTTATCCCAACAGCTTCTACATTTGGCTCACACAATAGATGGCGAGAGATTATCAAAACCAAAGCATTTTTACATGGATGTTATATTTTGAGAGTTAATCGTTTGGGAGAATATACTCAAAATGGCTATCAATGGCAATTTTATGGAGATAGTATGGTAGTAAACCCAGAGGGAGAAGTTGAAATAATGTTAGAAGATACAGAATCTATGATTATTGAAACTATATATAAAGAGAAAACAATTAAACATAGAAAAGATTGGGGTTTTGATAAAGAGCTTAGAATGAGAGAGAAGTTATGCTAATAGATACACATTGTCATCTTGATGATGAGCGATATGATGAAGATTTTGATGAGATGTTAAACCGTGCTATATCAAATGGTGTAGAAAAATTTATAATTCCTGCTGCTGACCCTTTAACACTTCAAAAAGCGATTAAAATAGTAGATAAATATGAAAATATATATTTTAGTGTTGGAGTACATCCTTATGATGCAGATAATTACAATAGAGATTTTATTGAACAGTTTATTAATCATAAAAAATGTGTGGCAGTGGGAGAGTGTGGGCTTGATTATTATAGATTACCAGAAGATAAAAGTAAAATAGATGAGTATAAAGAGAAGCAAAAAAAAGTATTTATAGACCAAATAGATCTTGCAAAAAAGTATAAAAAGCCAATTATTGTCCATATAAGAGATGCGAGTGATGATAGTTTAAATATTTTATTACAAGAGAATGCAAAAGAGGTTGGAGGAGTTTTACACTGCTATAATGCAGACCATCAACTTTTAAAACTTGCAAATTATGGATTTTATTTTGGTATAGGTGGGGTAATAACATTTAAAAATGCAAAAAAACTTATTGAAGTATATCCTTTAATTCCAAAAGATAAGTTAATAATAGAAACAGATGCTCCATATTTAACACCAACTCCTCATCGTGGAAAAAGAAATGAACCATCATATTGTAATTTTATATCTGATAAGATGTCTGAACTTAGTGGAGTTAGTAGAGATGAGATAGATAAACTAACTACTATAAATGCAGTAAAGCTTTTTAGAATATAAATAGATTTCTTTCAAAACTAGATTCTGAATCAAGTTCAGAATGACAAATAACCGTCATAGTCAGCTTGACAAACAGCCATTTCAGAATGACAAACAACCGTCATACTCAGCTTGACTGGGTATCTAAAATATGTTTTGAAAGATGTTTAATATTTGGCATTCTTCATAAGTAGTCTACAGTTTACGAGACCCTGAATCAAGTTCAGGGTGACGAAAGTACGTTATTTAGAATTATAAAGTTTGTCATTCTGTGCTTGACACGGAATCTCTGAAATCAAGAGTGTTTACTACTTTTGATACTCTATAAAAGATGTCTAATATTTAGCTAAAATTAAAATTCCTAACTGTGAAGAGTTTTAAACTTTCACCCTTTAAAGATTTTAGTTCACTTGAAAAACCTTTTTTAGAAAATATCATAAATATATCCACATCAATTTTAGCATCTTCACAAATCTTTTTAAGCTTTGTTAATTCACTCTTTTTAATCTTTGCATTTGTATACTTACAAACCCCTGCAATTATTTTTCCACTCTTTGTTTTTGCTAATATTTCTATTTCTCTATTATCATCCCAGTATCTTCCAATTTTTATTATATTATCATCTTGAAATGAAATTTTTAATAGTTCATGAGAAAGTTCTTCAAACATAAAAGCTATAAACTCTGTTTTTCGGTTATTAAAACTTTTATAAAACTCTTCATACTCTCCATCTCTAACACCTTTAAATATCGGAGAGATAAAAGCAAACCAAAATCTAACAAATGGAGCTGTAAAAAGTAATTTTTCAGATACTACATATTTATTCTCTAATTTTGAAAATGATTGAAGAGATTTTTCCAATTTAAGTACTTTTAATCCACATAAATCATCTACAATTTCAATCCCATCATCAAACTCAATATTTACCCTTCTAAAAGCCGAATTTGTCCGTCTATCACCAAGTGCAAGACCTGTAAGAATAGAATGATATTGATTATCACCTTTTGTTAGATAACTTATATCGTTTCTTAAATATTTATATTTATTTAAAATCAACTTTTCAATTAAAATATTAATATCCACAGTTGTATTGATTTTAATATCTAATCCACCAAAAATTGCAAAATATTCAATTGCTTCCTCTTTGGTTCGTGGATTGTTTCTTGTACAAAATGCCTTAAATTGTTCGTTCAGAGTTTGATTTATTGAAATGATAATAGAGCCTTTTAAATAAAAATTTATGATAATTATATCTAAAGTTTTTGAATATCACTTACCATTTGAACTAATTTATCATTATTTAATTTAGTTTTATATACCACATCTATACCCTGTTTCTTCAACTCTTCAAAAAATGCTTTTGCACTAGCTATTTGTAACTTCTCTTTTGTACTTATATCATCAAGCTTCTCATATCCCTTTGTCTCCACTATAAAATATAACTCTTTCTGACCATCTTGTTCCACCACATATCCAAAATCAGGGTTATAACTTCTTCCATGGGCAGTAGGGATATGTACTTTAGGCAATTTTGCAAATACTGTTATCTTTTTATGAGTTGATTCATCAATCGTTATACCCTCAATTTCACTATCAATTTCCATAAATTTTTCATCATATATTGATTTTTCTAAAACACTATTTTTAGTTATATTATGCCTATCTCTTCCTAAACTTCCTATATTTATAAACTCTTTTACCATACCATCATTGGTTAATGATGTATTTTTCACTTCTACTATTTTAATATCGTAAGATATTTTATTTATGATAATATCATATATTGCACTTATAAGTTCATCTGTTATTATTTTCAGTGCTAAATTCTCATTTTGGGCAATTTGTTCAAACCTATTTTTTTTAATTTTATTTAAAATAGTGGCAATAGTTTGAACTGTTAGCTTTGTATTATTGCTAAGAGTTTTGATAAACTCATAGATAGTAAAAATGGTGTAAGATTTTACTTTTACCGTATCTTGTTGAGTATCGTGATTTGTTCTATCTTCTATATGTCTATCTCGTTGGATAATTATATCTTGAGAGTTTATAACAAAATTTATATCTATATTTTCAACTGATTTTTCAATTAACTCTACACTATTAATATCATATTTCACGACTGCATCATAATTAAGAGTATCCCATAAATTTTTAAACTTTAAAAACTTCTCTCTATCTATTTTTATCTTATTCTTATCTTTTTTACTATTTCTATCTTTTGCTTTTATTCTACTTGTAGTTTTAAAATAACTATCAAAATATTCTTTTAATCTTTGACAATCACACCCTTTAATATCTAAATATTCCAACTCTTTTGATTTTAAATTATACTCTTTTTTTGAGATTACAATCTCACTCACACCCTCATCATCAATAGATATATATTTCAACTCTTCTAGTTTATCCAAAAGCCTTACTGCAAATCTAGGGTTTGAAGATATTCCATTTCCTATCATTATAGTTTCATTAAAAAGTTTTGCAACTTGTCTTACACTATGCGAACTTATCTCATTTTGAATAGAACTTACAAAGTCGCTTTCAGTTGATGGGACAACCACAAAAAGCTCATTTATAAAATCAAAATCATTATGCTCTTTAGTAACTCTTTTACCATCTTGAGTTACTGCAAGTCGTAGCCCTCGTCCAATTTGTTGAAGTTTTGAAATTTTAGAGTTACTTGGAGCTAATTTACAAAGTGTCATCACATTTGGATTATCCCAACCCTCTTGCAATGCCCATTGAGAAAAGATAAACCTCAAATTGGTATCAAAAGATAATAACTCCTCTTTTTTGTTAAGTATCAGTTCAATAGCCTCCTCTTCATCTTTTATACTTTTAGATTTTGCAAAATATCCACTATGAAGCTCTTTTAAATTATCTTTTGTTTTGAGTAAATATTTTTTATACTTTTTATCCAAATTATCTTTTTTCAAAACTTCATTTAGATTTTTCAAATATAATTTTTCAAAAAGCTTTGCTAAATCTCCAGCTTTCCCATCATTAAGAAGATATTTATCAACCCTATCTATAAAAAACAGACATAATGATTTTATATCCATTTTAAACAGCTCCTCTTCTCTCTCAAAATGATTTTGTATCGCAGTATTTACTATTTGAGTTTGCATTACATCTAGTAAAACTCCATAGCTTTCACTCTGCTCAAATGGCAAAGATATACCATTCAAAAATAAAATCTCTTTTTTTGTAATTTTTTCTATAATATAACTTTTTAAATACTCTATATCAGCCTCAACTCCAAGATTATCACCCTTTTTAAGTTTTATAGATTTTGTTTTTGCATTTATATCTTTATACTCTATCGTTACCACATACTCTTTTTGATTTGCCCCTGTTACTTTAATATAAGAGATACTATGATTATCCATACTCTCATTTCTCACCGTATCTACTGTAATTGCTTTTACAAGTCCCTGCGAAAAAGCATCTACACTATCAAGTGTATAGATAAGATTTTGATACTCATCATTTTTATATGTTGCTCCAAAACGCAAAGTAAAAAGTGGATTAAATAATTTTAAATATTTAGCCGTTTGCTTCCCCTCAAAACGGTGTGGTTCATCTATAATAATCACAGGATTAAGATATGCAATAGCCTCCATATAACTCTTAGCACGACCAATTAAACTTTGCTCTACACCTTTTTTATTTATCTTATTTGTAGCACTATTAAATGATTGATAAGTAGCAATAAGAACCGATATATTCATATCACTAGCATTTATATAGTTTTGAACTGTTTTTTCATTGTAGTTAAAAGCAGATATACTCTTGCCATTATATGCTTTAACAAAAAACTCTTTGGTTATCTCTATATTTTTAAGCGTTCCTTGACGAATAGGATTTGATGGCACTAAAATAATAAACTTAGATAATCCATAATCACGATTAAGCCTATAAATAGACTCCAAAAATGTAAATGTTTTACCAGTCCCTGTCTCCATAAGAGTATCAATCACCAACTCACCCATAATAGAAACATCACCTATATCAACCCTATTCTCTTCTCTTATATTTTCTATATTTTGAGCCAATTTTCCTCTACTATAATTAAGATTAAACGATGGATTACTTTTTCTATTTTCATTTGCTATAAATTTAATATTGGCAAATACTTCACTTATACTATTAACTGCTTTTTCTTGATAGTCTAATCTATCAAATTTTATTTTTATGCTCATAAGTTGACTTCCTTGCTATTTTCTGTTATAATTGAATCAAAGGTTCCTACCTGTTGATAAGCACCCAAGGGGGACTTCTTCTTTTGAGGATAGACAGGGAGGTCATTATTTATCATAATATCTTACCTCTCTACTTTTAGTAACTATCTCTTCTTCCAAAATATACTTTTTTATTTTTTTATAATATAAATTATCTTTAAGTTCATACTTTCTATAAATTGCCCATCCAATATAATCTATAATTTGTAGATTTGAACTAGAGGCACTACAATGATGAAAAATATTATAACTAAGATTTAAATTATGCTCTTTTAAATATTTGGCAACACCA
Organism: Campylobacteraceae bacterium; assembly: GCA_027100635.1. Lineage (GTDB taxonomy): Bacteria > Campylobacterota > Campylobacteria > Campylobacterales > Sulfurovaceae > FS08-3. The sequence goes on from JAMOOQ010000046.1 coordinate 19,670, forward strand.
AGCTTTAAAGCTTTTTCTTGCTTCTTTTTATTCTGTGCTACAGGTAGATTATCTGTAATAATAATAAAATTTGATTTTATATTAATTTTTTCTAAAAGTTTTCCGATAGAGTAGATTAAATTATCTATATAAAATATTTCATTCTTTTTTCTTTTTTCTGGTTTAACCTTCTCTTTTTCTAAAATATAGGAATATACTTTTACACTCTCTTCATCAAAAGTAGAAATTATATTAAATAGGTCACTCTTAATATATTTATTATCATTATGAGCATGAAAATACTCTATATTTAACCGTTTTCCTAGATGTGGGTCTAAGTTTTTTTCCAAAAGTTCATATCTATAATTAGCTATATATTCGTGCAGTTTAAAAGGTCGTTTTTTGACTAAAAAGTTAAACATATAATGCTTAGAACCTGTAGAAGTAAAATTCATATCACCTGATTCATCTACAAATATATATGTAGTATCAGTGATATTTTCTATAACTTCTTTTGGATTTATAGCAAACTTTAATGAATTAATTTCATCATATTCATGAGGTAAATTATTAAATAAATTAATTAAGAGTTTTTTTGTTTCTTCATCTATTCTCTGTATTTCTAAAAAAAATTTAGCATCAATATATAAACATACTTCTCCTATACCACCATTCCAACTATCTATCATATAATCTTCATAGTAAGCATTTACCAATTTTATAGCTAAATCAAACTTATTTTCTTGTTTTAAAATATTTTGTACTATTTTAATATTTTTTCTATTCATCTCTACCCCCTAAACCTAATCTTATCACTCTTAATATCAATACTACTCACGGCACTTTGAAGTTCAAGAGTAAATTTATCATCGCTAATATTAGGTGAATAGATAGTAATATGCTCTAACTCTTTTTTAGATTTTAGTTCATATATCAACTCATCAATAGATATATCACCCAATACAAAAGCCACATTAGATGCTAAATATAATTTATCTTCTATAAGTGTTTCTATTTTTATACTAAGTGATAAGCTTTCGGCTACAAGTAAGTTGTAAAGTATATCTTCGCTTGTTTCTACTGTATTTTTAGTAAATGCAAGTAAATCATCTTGTGTCATATCTTCTAACGGTTTTTGATAAATATGTTGTTTGCTATCTTCTATGATTTCAAAAGTTCTAAATCCTATATCTAACTCTTGTTTAGTTAAATCACCTTTAACAATTTTCTCCCCTGCTCTTTTTATTCTCTCTTGAGTAATATCAAATATAGTAGGTTCTTCTTTTTTTAATTCATTTTTTATAAAATCAATTGTTTTTTGAATATCTTCTTTTTCTTGTTTTGTCGTACCATTCTTAACCAATATTTTTTCAGGTAACTGTACTAAAATAAACTTTCTATTTCCATCGTCTAAATTTGATTTAAAAACAGATTCTGCTGTAGTTCCACTACCAGCAAAAAAATCAACTATAATTTCATTTTCTGAAAAAATACTTTTTATAAAATTTTGAATTAATTGTACAGGTTTTGGATAATTAAATGGTTTATGTTCTCCAAATAAACTTTTCATTTCAGAATCACTATCTTGATTATCACCCCAATTAGTAATTAAATCTATAATAGCTTTTCTTTTTTCTAATTCTTCCTCCAATAAATCTCGTCGTAGTCCATAATTTTTTGTAATAAACAAAACATTATTTCCAATAAATTTTGTTATTTCTGATTGTTTATTTCTAAATTGTGCTTTAATTCTAACTTCATTCTGTGTTCGTCCATTTTTTATAATCACATCATCAAGATATTCTGTACTCATAGATTTATTTTTATATATTCCTTTAGAAATTATTTTTATATCAGAGTCAAGTTTCACTCGTACTCCTTTTTGTATTATCTTTTCTGAAATATCATTTGATGCATTATCCATTCTAGTATTAGAATCAGTTCTTTTTTCTAAAGATAATTTTTCTATTTCTTCTTTTGAATATACCAAAATATATTCCATTACTTTGGCAACATGTCCATGCAAATAAGATGGTTGTTTTTTTCTTTTCCACTTTAATGTTGCAATATGATTTTCTCCTCCAAAAATTTCATCACAAAGTAACCTCAACTGTGCCACTTCATTATCATCAATACTTATAAATATAACCCCATCATCTTTAAGTAAATCTCTAGCCAAAAGCAATCTAGGATACATAAAATTAAGCCAACCACTATGAGTTTTTGCCCCTTGTATATTTTCTATATACTCCACATACTCTTTATCATATCCCAACTCTTCAAGTGTCTCTTCTGTTGAACTTGTAAAATTATCATTATAAACAAATCCATCATTTTTAGTATTATATGGTGGGTCAATATATATCATCTTAATAGCTTCAAAATAATTATGGCGAAGTATCTTCAAGGCATCAAGATTATCACCTTTTATTAGTATATTATCCGTGCTATCCCAATTTTTACTATTCTCATCATTTAAAGGCTTTAAAACTTTATAATTTTTAGAAAATGCAGTGTGATAAGCTTCTTTTTTGCCAACCCAATTTAATCCATAACCGTCTTCTTTTATATTCGCAAGTGATGGGTCTAAGCTCATTTGTAACTTTTGAGGGTCTATACTGTACTTACCATTTTCATCTATACTTATAGCATGAGGAAATTGTTTTTTTAATAGTTCATAGTTTATATCATTTATAGTTTTTTCTTTTATTATATTTTCTTTTATAGTCATTAGTTTTGCCTTTAATTTTTGAATATGGTGGTTTTAAAGATAACTATTATATCTAAAGTCTATAAATCTAGTATAAGATATGATATAATAAATTCAATGTTTAAAATAGGAAAAAGTATGTTAAAAAAGTTAGTAGGTACAATCTTAATAAGTAGTTCTTTAATCGCAGGGAATATAAATATCGCAGTGGCTGCAAATGTGAGTTATGCAATTGATGATTTAAAAAAAGAGTTTAATAAAATTTATCCAAATACAAAAGTGAGAATAACTATTGGAGGGAGCGGGAAATTAACAGCTCAAATCAAAAATGGAGCACCTTACAATCTTTTTATGTCTGCAAATATGAAATATCCACAATCTCTATATAATGATAAAGTAGCAATTACAAAACCTATAATTTATGCTAGAGGAAGCTTGGCAATATTAAGCAGTAAAAAGCAAGATTTTAGCAAAGGGATAGAGCTTTTAAAAGATAAAAGTATAACAAGAATTGCCATAGCAAATCCCAAAACAGCACCTTATGGTAAAGCATCTATTGAGGCTATAAAAAATGCTAAAATTTATGATAAAATAAAATCAAAATTTGTTTATGGAGAGTCAATCTCTCAAACAGTATCTTATACTGTAACTGCTACTGATATTGGAATGATTGCTTCATCATCGTTATATAGTCCACAAATGGGTCACTTTAAAAAGAATATAAACTGGGTAGAGGTAGATTCAAGCTTATATACTCCAATCAATCAAGGTATTGTAATTTTAAAAAATGCAAAAGATAATGTAGAAGTAAAAGCATTTTATGACTTTATATTAAGTGATAGTGCAAAAAAGATTTTTATAGATTTTGGATATTTGGTTAAATGAGTTTTTTTATAGCAAAAGTAATAGATATTCAAAATTGTGATGCTCTTCATATTGTAAAATTTAATTTTAATTCACAAGAATTATTTATGTTAAGCCTTGAACTCTCTTGTGATATAAAGATAAATACAAAAGTAAGATTGGCAATAAAGCCTACTAATATCATTATTTCTAAAGATTTTAATAGTAATATTAGTTGTGATAATAAACTAAAAGCAAAAATAATAGAGATAGAAAACGGAGAACTTTTGGGTAGTATTAAGTTAGCTATTGAAGATAAAATTTTAGAATCAATTATTACATATAGTTCATCTAAACAGATGGAACTTAAAATAGGAGACAGTGTGATGGCACTTATTCAATCTTGTGATTTATCAATTAGTGAGATTTTATGAATAGATTAAAATACCTTAATAATTATCCAAATAGTATCAAAGAGGATGTGCTGAGACTAATAAATAAAGATGGGTTAAAAAAATATCTTTTATCTAAATATCCTAATGCTCATAATATCACAAGTGATAAAGCACTCTTTCACTATACAACTAATATCAAAAATAGCTTTATCAAAAAGTCCCCTCCTCTAACTAAAACTATATATGATGGTAAGATAAATATAATTCACAATGCCTTAGGCACTCATCATTTTATATCAAGAGTTCAAGGCTCAAAATTAAAAGCCAAAAATGAGATTAGAGTTGCATCTATGTTTAAAAAAGTGCCTAAGGAGTTTTTGGAGATGATAGTGGTTCATGAGTTGGCTCATTTTAAAGAGAAAGAGCATAATAAAGCGTTTTATAAATTATGTCAATATATGCAACCATCCTACCATCAAGTGGAGTTTGATTTAAGATTATATTTGACTTTTATTGATATGGAGGGGAAGATTGAGAGGTGGGATTAAGTCGTGTAGTATAAAAGGGCAATCATAAAGGATTGCCCATATTTTGTAGGGGTATCGCCTTGTGGGCATCCTAACTTATTATTTTTACTCTATCTCTTTAACCATATTTAAAATAAAATTTGCACTTATTTTTGCTGAGTTATGTAAAAATTCATCAAAATCTACATCAGCACTATCATCAGCAGTATCACTTATTGCTCTAAGAATAAAAAATGGAACATCCAATGCATCACAAATTACTCCTACACTACTACCTTCCATCTCTAAAGCATCTGCACAAAAAGTATCACTAATCCATGCCTTCTTGTCATTATCTGCCACAAATTGGTCACCAGTTGCGATAATACCTTCATATAGATGAATATCTAAATTCTTTGCAACTTTTTTGCTAAGTTCAAGTAACTTTTCATCACAATAAACAAATTGACCTCCCTCTGGTACAAACCCGTGAGGATGACCAAATGCTGTAATATCCAAATCATGTTGGCACAGTTTATTTGCAACAATCAAATCACCGATAGATAAATCTTTATTTATTGCCCCTGCTACTCCTGAAAATAGCAATCTATCACAAGCAAATTTTTCAATTAATATAGTTGCTGTAAGAGAAGCAAAAACTTTACCTATCTTTGAATATGCTATAACTATATCTTTCCCCTGATAAGTGGCTTCATAATATTTGTTATTTGCATAAGTTGTCTCTTTTATATTCTCAACCTGAGCCAAAAGAGGTTCTATCTCTTCTGCCATTGCACCCATTATTGCTATTTTCATAATTCTTCTTTCTCTTTAATATTTCTCTTATAAAACTCGGAAGTGATGGCTTTAGCCTCACTAGAAGGTGGAAGATCAAGCACCACTTCCGATAAATTTTACAAAAAGTCTAATCTATTTTAAATTTTACAAAAGCTTTTGTAATAATTTGATCATCAGTTGGCTTATCTCTTAAACCTGTTGGTGTATTTTCAATTTTTGTTACAGTTTCATTCCCATCTATAACTTCACCAAATATACTATAATCTCCATTTAAATATTCTGCATTTGCTGTGGTGATAAAAAATTGACTACCATTACTCTTATATGTTTGTTTATTTCCCATTGCTAATAAAAAAGGTCTATCAAAATTTATATTAATATCAATCTCATTCTCAAAATCTTCACCCCAGATAGATTCTCCACCCATACCAGTACCAAGAGGGTCTCCACCTTGAATCATAAAATCTTTAATAACTCTATGAAATAAAACACCATCATAATAACCATTCTCACTATGAGTTACAAAATTTTCTACAGCTTTTGGAGCAATATCAGAGAACATTTTTAAATCTATATCACCCTGATTTGTTTGAAGTGTAACAACTGTATCAGAGTATGTCATAATAGTAATATCATCTGTTGAAGTTTCATTTTTATCATCAGTTACGCTTAAAGTATAAGTATAACTACCTTCTGCTAAATCATCCAATATCACGCTAACTTCATCTGATATAATATTATCTTGATATCTCCATTGATATTTAACAATTGAACCATTCGTATCATAACTGTTTGAACCATCAAGAATTATAGCTTCTGGAAATGTTACATTTAAATCAACCCCTGCATCTGCTACAGGAATTATATTAATCTCCTCTTGATGAGGCTCTTCTATAGTTGTATTATCCTCTATAATTAAATCATCTTCTATTATTAAATTTTCATCACTATTTGTACTATTATCATTTAAAGATGAATTACTAGAATTACTACTACCACATGCTATAAATGAATTAGATATTAATAAAAATAAAAATGACTTTAAATATATTTTATTCATTTTAATTCTCTGAATTTAATTTACTTATCTCTTCAATAGCAATCTCAAGAGATGCCATATCAGAAACTACAAAATGAGGTTTTTTGGTGGCTCTTTTGTTTAACCCTTTAAGAACTCCACCATGCCCAAATTCAACATAACAATCTACATCCCCATCAAAATTTGCAATTGATTGTTTATATTTTACAGGAGATGTAAGTTGATTTGCTAATAACTCTAAAGCTTCATCTTTTGAATCATATTTATCTGCTGTTACATTAGATATTACAGGGGCGATAAAATTATCTTTTAAAATCTCATTAAGTCTATTTTTTAAAGGCTCTTTTGCACTATCAAGAAGTGGACAATGACTAGCAACTGACATATTAAGTAATAATGCTCTTTTTGCTTTTGCCTCTTTTAAAACTGGAACAAGCTTTTCTAAATCTGCTTTGACTCCTGCAATAACAATTTGACCTTTAGCATTATAATTTACTGCCCAAACCTGCATACCAGCATCTCTTTGAGTTTGACAAATATCTTCAACTTTTTCATCATCAAGACCAAGAGAAACCATCATTCCAACCTCTTGCTTAGAACATGCCTCAGCCATAAGTTTACCTCGTAGATTAACAAGTTCAACTGCATCAATAGCATCTAACGCACCAATACTAACTAAAGCAGAAAATTCACCCAAAGAGTGACCAAGAGAATAAACGGGTGTGATATTTACTCTATCTTGAAAAAGTCTATTTGCAATTACCGATACTAATAAAATTGCAGGTTGAGTAAACTCTGTTTTTTCAAGGTTACTATTTTCCTTAAATAAAAGCTCCTTAAAATCTATACCAGTACGCTTAGTTGCCTCTTTTATCATCTTTTTTGCTATATCTGAATTATTAAAAAAATCTTCCCCCATACCAATAGCTTGTGAGCCTTGACCTGGAAATAAAAATGCACATTTGATTGACATATAAAATCCTTATTATATTATATTTTTTGAATATAACATTTTATCCAAATCTAATTAAAATCTCTTTTTTATTATAAATTGATGTTACGCATATTTAGATTATTTTTAAAACTTAAGGGCAACCGAGGGATTGCCCCTACAAAAGATTGATTAGCAGTAGGGGTATCCCCTTGTGGGTACCCTAAAGTATAAATAATTATAAATGTTTATATAAAGTGTATAACATTAGTTATAAATCTTGATTCTTTTCAGCCTCTCTAAGTTTATCTTTTTTACTTTTTCTCTTCCCTTTTATAGGTGCTTTCCCTCTTACTTTTTGGATAATTTGCTCTTTTAATTCAAGTCCAATAATTTGTTCTTTTTCTACACTTATTTTACATTTTTTTTCTATAATTTTAAAGTGAGCCATATCTTCTTGAGATATAAATGAGATAGCTGTTCCAACTCTACCAGCTCTTGCTGTTCTCCCTATGCGATGAATGTAGTCAGTAGGGGAACGAGGTAAATCAAAGTTTACAACACACTCTATATTTTCTAGGTCTAGTCCTCTTGCTATGATATCTGTTGCAAAAAGTATATTTATTTTGTTAGTTTTAAAATCATTTAGTGTTTTATTTCTTTCCTCTTGAGTTAAATCCCCATGAAAAGATTCTGCTTTATAACCTTTTTTTATAAACTTATCGGCAATATTATCTGTTGCTCTTTTATTTGCCATAAAAACAAGAACTTGACCAAATTTATACTTTTTTAGTATATGTCTCAAAGCTGAACCTCTATTATGACGATCTACTTCAATTGCAATCTGCTTTACTGTATCAACTGTTGCAACCTCCTCTTCTATACTTATCTCCATGGGATTTTGAGTAATTTTTTCACAAAGATTTAAAATCTTATCTGGATAAGTTGCTGAAAAAAGTAAGTTTTGTCTATCTTTTGGTATAGCATCTAAAATCTCTTTAAGCTCCTCTCCAAATCCAAAATTTAGCATCTTGTCTGCTTCATCTAAAACAAAAAAATCAAGGTTAGATAGATTCATCTGTTTTTTACTTAAAATATCAATAAACCTACCAGAAGTAGCAACTAAAATATCACATCCTTTTTGTATATCATAGAGTTGTCCCCCTATCTCCTCTCCTCCAATAACAGAAACCACCTTAGGTTTTATCTGCATATATGAACCAAAATCTCTAAAGGTTTGTGAAATTTGAAGCGTAAGCTCTCTAGTGGGCGTTAAAACTAAAACTTTAATTTTTGCTTTTTTGGAATCTCTACTTTTTGTTATCATATCAAGTATAGGTAAGATGTAACTAGCACTTTTCCCTGTTCCAGTTTTAGCTTTTGCCATTATGTCTTGCTTTAAAAAAATTTGTGGAATCACCTTCTCTTGTATAGGTGTAGGTTTGGTAAAATTATTTTTCTTGAGTGCAAGATTTAGTTCAGAAGAAAGATTGAGTGAGCTAAATAACATTAAATTATCCTTTAGTATGTAAAATATATCTCATATTTTACTTTAAAAATATATAAAAATGATTGAAGTTTTAATATTATTTATTTTTTTATTAAAATATAATAGAATTTCTTCAAAACTAGATTCTGAATTAAATTCAGAATGACAAACCACCATTTCAGAATCACAAACAACCATCATAATATTTATGCTATAATATTAAAAACAAGGAGTTTAAATGGCAAGAAAGTTAATAAGCTTTGACTGGGCAATAAAAAGAATTTTGCGAAGTAAAGCAAATTTTGATATTTTAGAAGGATTTTTGTCTGAACTACTTTTTGAAGATATAATAATTTTGGAAGTTTTGGAGAGCGAATCAAATCAAGAAGATAAAAATAATAAATTCAATAGACTTGATATAAAAGTCAGAAATTCTACAAATGAAATAATATTAATAGAGATACAATATAGTAGTGAACTAGATTATTTGCAAAGAATTTTGTATGCAACATCCAAAGCGATAACAGAACATCTAAAACAAGGTGAACAATATAAAGAGATAAGTAAAGTTATCTCTATAAATATTCTTTACTTTGATTTTGGAGATGGAGATGATTATATTTATAAAGGTACTACAAACTTTATAGGGCTTCATAATCACACAAAGTTAGAGCTAAATGAGAAACAAAAAGAGCTTTATAAAACTAATAAAGTGGAAAAGATTTATCCTGAATATTACTTAATTAAGATTAGAAATTTTGATAATAATGCAAAAAATACTTTGGATGAATGGATAAACTTTTTAAAAAATGAAGAGATAGGGGATAATCCAAAAGCGAAAGGATTGCGTGAAGCCAAAGAGAAACTAGATTATTTAAAGATGGATCAAAAAGAGAAAATTCAATATGATAGCAGACAAGAGGATAAAAGACGAGAAGCTAGTATCTATGAAAGTACTTATGTTATTGGAAAAATTGAAGGACATAAAGAGGGGCTAGAAGAAGGGATAGAACAGGGTATAGAACAAGGGATAGAACAAGGGCATAAAAAAGGTGCTAATGAGACAAATATAAAAAATGCAATTACTATGATTAAAGATTTTAATATACCCATTGAAGAGGTTGCTAAAAAGTTAGATTTATCTATTGATGAGCTAAAAAAATATTTAAACTGACATTCATCACCCCTATAAACTTAAAGTAATATAATAAGAAATAAATATATATATTAGGAATATACCATCTGTTTTACAAAAATAAATAAAATAAAAACAAAAAAGTTAGGACATCTAG
>JAMOOQ010000047.1 GCA_027100635.1 Campylobacteraceae bacterium
AGCCTAAATGCCCTAATTTTTTTGTTTTTATTTTATTTATTTTTGTAAAACAGATGGTATATTCCTAATATATATATTTATTTCTTATTATATTACTTTAAGTTTATAGGGGTGATGAATGTCAGTTTTATTATTAGATTTTTTTTTAAACTCATAGAAAGTGATGGCTTCACTCCAATGCCAATGAAATAAGCTTTTTTTCGGACGAGATGGCTTTAGCCTCTCCCTAATATACGGAGCTAAAGCACCATGTCCAAAAGCATAAAATCCTTAAGTCATAGGAAGTGATAACTTCAGCCTCACCAAAATCTGTAGCTAAAGTTTCTAGCTTTTATTCTATTTCAAATCTTCAATACCCCAAATGATAAATATATTTACTTTTTGTAAACTCATTACACTCAATATCCATAAGTTTATTTGAAATCTCAAATCTAGTACCCATATCTATTATAAATTGTTCTAATTTATTAAATTCTGTCATAATATCTTAATTTTCTAAATTTTCTATTATTTTAATAGCTAATTGTGATGGTAAGATTCCAATAGATTCTTCAACTAAAGTTGTATTTCCATGAGTAATAAACTCATCATCATATTCAAATGTTGTTATCTCAATATTTTTAATTTTTTCTTTAGACACCATCTCTAAAAGTGCAGAACCAACTCCACCTATTGCTACACTATCACTGAATATAAACCATTTTTTATGTGTTTTAGAAACTTCTTTTAATAGATTAACATCAAGAGGTTTTACAAATCTTAAATCTATAATTGTTGGATTTAAATCAGGTAATAAATTAGCTGTTTGTATAGCTCTTCCTACACCATTTCCATATCCAATAAAGGCTATATCTTGACCATTTTGGATAATATCAGATTTTCCTAGTTCAAACTTTTTTGCATTGCAATTATCTTTTGCAATAAAAGAGCCTCGTGGGTATCTTAATGCAGATGGTTTATTAAAATTTGAAGCAAAATCCATAGATAGTCTAAGAGTAGTATCTGTTGATGGTGCAAAAAGTGTCATATTTGGAATTGCTCTTAAAAATGATATGTCAAATACACCTTGATGAGTCTCCCCATCTTCTCCAACAATACCAGCTCTATCAATTGCAAAAACAACACCCAAATCCATAAGTGCAATATCATGAATAACTTGGTCATATCCTCTTTGAAGAAATGTAGAGTATATTGTACAAAATGGTTTAAATCCCTCTTTTGCCAATGGTCCCATAGATGTAACAGCGTGTTGTTCTGCAATTGCCACATCCCAAAATCTATCAGGGTAAGCTTCCATTGCTATATTTAAGCCTGTTCCTGTTGGCATTGCTGCCGTTACTCCAACTATTTTTTTATCTTTTGATGCTAAATCTTTCAGTTTTTCTCCAAAAATCGCAGTTGCCGATGCTTTTGAACTTTTTTTGGAACTCTTGCCATTTTTTAGGTTAAAAGCACCCACTCCATGCCAATGTTCTTTTGTCCCCTCAGCTATTTCATAACCCTTACCTTTGATAGTTTGAGCATGAATAATCACAGGTTTTCCCATATTTCTTGCTATTTCCATCGTCTTAATTAAAGATTCAATATTATGACCATCAACAGGACCAATATACTCAACTCCAAGCTCTTCAAATAAAATCCCAGGGGTTATTAATTTTATGGATTCTTCAAATCTTTTTGCTAAATAAGAAGCACTTTCAGGCAGATGTTCTAAAAGCTTCTCTGTACCTTTTTTAAATTTTTGATAAAATGGACTCGCCATACTTTGAGAAAGATATTTACTTATAGCTCCTATTGGTTTTGCAATACTCATCTCATTATCATTTAATATTATAACCACTGGATATTTTTTATCTCCAAGTTCATTAAGTGCTTCATATACCATCCCTGCACTCATACTTCCATCACCAATAAAAGCGATAGGCACTCTATTCTCACCTTTTAATTTTATTGCTTTTGCGGCTCCAACTGCCAAAGATATAGATGTTGAACTATGCCCTGATACATAATAATCACTATTTGATTCTTTTGGTTTTGTGTATCCACTAATACCATTAAATTTTCTTAAAGTATCAAAATTATCCCATCTATCAGTAAGTAGTTTATGTGCATAAGCTTGATGGCTAACATCAAATATAAATGGATCTTTTGACGCATCAAAAACATAATGCATCGCGATAATCAAATCAGTAGCACCCAAAGTTGAACTAAGGTGACCTCCATTTTTACTAACAGTATCTAATATCTTACCTCTTATATCTTTTGCTTTTTGCTCTAACTCTATTATTGAGAAATCTTTAATTTTCATATATACTCTTTTTTGATTTTTATACTTTATATACTATTTTAGCTAAATATCTGTTTATCGTCAAATTATATAAATTTATATAAAAGTTAATTTATTGTAGAATTCTTATATGTTAATCAAAAATAAATCTATAATACTTACCATAATACTTACTATCTATATAGAAGCAAATCAAAGAATTGTGGCACTTTCCCCTGCTATAAATGAGATTATATATGCTCTTGATAGAGGTGATATGATTGTAGCTAATACTGAATATTGCAATTATCCTTTAGCTTCAAAAAATAAATATAAAGTGGGTGGTTATTTTAGTGTATCAATGGAGAGAATTTTAAAGGCAAAACCATCTTTGGTTATAATGCAAAAAAATAATCAAAAGTTAGCAACAAGATTAGAAAGATTTAATATAAAAAGTAAAATTATTAGAATAAATAGGTTACGAGATATAAAAGACACTATTCTAACCATAGGAGACTTACTTAATAATAATATAAAAGCTAACTCAATTATAAATAGTATCAATAAAAAACTAAAAGAGACTCAAAATATTATACAAAATAAAAAGATATTAATAGTAATAGGTGAATATACTACTATTTTAAAAGGTGTATTTGTGGTGGGCAATAATCTTTATCTTGATGATATTATTAAACAAAGTGGAAATCAAAATGCTTTTAAATCTTCAAGAGTTGGTCAGCCAATATTAAATTTAGAAAATATATTAGCCACAAAAGCAGATATTGTTATTATCTTAGCTCCTTATCTGTATCAAAATTCAATGACAAAAGATGATATCTTAACACCTTGGCAAAATATTCCACTTCCTGCGTCTAAAAATAAAAATATATTTATTATAGATAAAGATTATGCTGGTGTTTCAAGTGATAGATTGGTTCTATTTTTGGAGGATTTTAAAAATATTTTAAAAGAGTCAAATTAGACTTTTAGAAAACTTAGATTCTGAATCAAGTTCAGAATGACGGAATCGTCTTATTCTCAATCAAGTTCGGAATGAAGGAATCGTGTCATTCTCAGCTTGACTGGGAATCTAAGATTGAGTAAAAAAGTAGAATTAAATATAATAAATTTTAAATAGGATAATTTTTATCCTCTTTGTAATAATTATATGTTATAATTGCTTTACAAATAAAAAATTATAAGGATTAAAAATGCCAAAAATTAATAGATATGTAGATATAGATTCAGTAGAAAGAGAATCAAAAAAAGATTATATAGATAGACATTCACCATTTATTCATACAGTAGAGAGTACAACTGCTGGTGAAACTTTTGAGGTAACTGTAAAAATGGGTAACGAATATACTCATCCAGATAACTTTGATCATTATATTGCTGGAATTTCATTATTTAGTGGTGAAACACTATTAGCAAAAGCTGATTTTATGTCTGGTATGCTAGGTGGAGATGATCATAAAGGTCATGCAACTGTTACATTTAATGTATTAGCAACAGGTAAAAAAATGAAATTAGTAGCTCAAAGTTACTGTACTAAGCATGGTGTATGGGAATCTGACCCAGTATCTGTAGAAGTAGTATAGTAATAAATTGAGTAGAGATAGAAGTTATAGAGAAAATTCTCTTAATATTAGCAAAAAACTACTAAGAGTTGCAGGTAAGACAAATGCAGAGTTTAAGCTAATCTCACAAGGCGATAAAGTTCTTGTGGGACTTAGTGGAGGCAAAGATTCTCTTGCTTTGATTCATATTTTAAAGCATATACAAAGACATGCCCCATTTAATTTTGAATTTGAGGCATGTACAATAAATTATGGAATGCCAGATGAAAACTACAAGCATCTAAGTGAACATTGTGAAAAATACAAAATTAAACACACCATATATAATACAAATATTTATGAAATTTCAAATGATACAATCAGAGAAAACTCATCATTTTGTAGCTATTTTTCACGTATGAGAAGAGGTGCATTATATACATTTGCGGAGGAAGGAAACTTTAATAAAGTGGCACTTGGTCATCATTTTGATGATGCTGTTGAGAGTTTTTTTATGAATATGTTCTATAATGGCTCAATGAGGTCTATGGCTCCAATATATAAAACTCAAAGGGGATTTCATCTGATTCGTCCACTTATTCAAGCTAGAGAGCTTCAACTAAGAGCATTTGCAGATGAGAATAAAGTTGACACTATTGGAGATGAGACCTGTCCTGCTATGCTTAAAAATGTAAAAATGCCTTATGCTCGTGCAAATATTAAAAAATGGCTTGAAGGTATGCAGATAGAACACAAAGACTTATTTAAGATGTTAAGAGCCTCTTTTAAGCATATTCATGATGATACATTTCTTGATTCTAGTCGTTGGAAACGAGACGATTTATCATAATTAAACACCTTATTAATTAGACTTTTGTATAATTCGCTTAATAAAAAGGATAGAATGTATGATTACTTTAAAAGAGGCGTTAACTAAAAATAGTGAAGAGTTAGAAGAGTTAAAAAAACAGATGCAAGAGAAAGCAGAAGAGAGTGGTCTTAATGCTTATATTGATTCCAATAGTTCAGGCGATGGTATCCCAATTTTAATTAAAGATAATATTCAAGTTAAAGGTTGGTTTGTTACTTGTGCTTCCAAAATACTTCAAGGCTACATTGCCCCTTATGAGGCAACTGTGATTAAAAATCTTAAATCAAATGGTTTTAGTGCATTTGGTAGAGCAAATATGGATGAGTTTGCAATGGGTTCAACTACAGAGAGTAGCTATTATGGAAAAACTCTAAATCCTCATAATAAAAATCATGTTCCAGGTGGAAGTTCAGGTGGTTCGGCTGCTGCTGTTGCTGGTGGAATTGCTATAGCAGCTTTAGGAAGTGATACTGGTGGATCAATTAGACAACCTGCTTCATATTGTGGATGTGTTGGGATGAAGCCAACTTATGGAAGAGTTAGCCGTTATGGTTTATCTGCTTTTGCTTCTAGCCTTGATCAAATTGGTCCAATTACTCAAAATGTAGAAGATTGTGCAATATTATATGATGCAATTTCTGGTTATGATGAAAAAGATTCTACAAGTGCAAATAAAAATGATGATAAAATATATCCAAATCTTAATCCAAATCGTAAATTAACAATTGCAGTAATTGATAATTATATTAGTGAAGCAGATAAAGAGATTCAAGAAGAGTTTGCTAAAACTATAAAAAAACTTGAAGATGCTGGACATACAATAGTTCATAAAAATATGCAAAATACAAAATACGATATTGCTACATATTATATAATCTGTACAGCAGAAGCAACAACAAACCTTGCAAGATATGATGGTATTAGATATGGTTCTCGCGAAGATGGTACAAATTTATCAGATACATTTTTAAAGAGTAGAAGCGAAGGTTTTGGAGATGAGGTAAAAAGAAGGATTTTACTTGGAAACTTTGTTTTATCTTCTGGATATTATGATGCATATTATCTTAAAGCTCAAAAAGTAAGACACCTAATTCAAGATGAATTTAACACTATTTTTGAAGATGCTGATTTGATTTTGTCACCTGTTACTCCAAGTACTGCTCCCAAAATTGGCTCAATGCACGACCCATTAGAGATGTATAAAAGTGATATGTATACAATATCTGTAAATCTTGCTGGATTACCTGCTATATCTGTACCTGTTGGAAAAGATAGTAATAATATGCCAATAGGACTTCAATTTATCTCAAAAGCTTTTAATGAGCAAACTCTTTTTGATGGAGCTTTAAGTATGGAAAATATAGTTAATTATAAGAGTTAATATTCTACCGTAGGTCGCGAGTCTCCTGACTCCGACATATTCAAATCAAAATATTAAAAATGTCTATCCTTCTATTATAATTATACTGAAGTTGGATATTTAATAAGAGATGATTTTATTTCATAAAAATAGTTACCAATAAAAGAGTAAAGAGCAATAATATTTTTGATAGATTACTAATCTCTTGCTTGAGATTCTTTCTAGCCTAAAACAACAGGCATCTTTTATCTATAGTTTAGGAGACCCTGAATCAAGTTCAGGGTGACGAAAGTCTGTCATTCAGTGCTTGACACGGAAAAGTCACTCATTCCGTGCTTAACACGGAATTTAAAAAAGTATATTGCTAAAAAGTGATATTTTGATAGTCCTGATTTAAAAGTCTACCTGCAACTACTGGTGGTCTAGCAACTGTAATACCATCTAATAAAACAGATTTATCTTTTCCTGAATTTGGTAAATATAGTGGACAAACTTCAACAGATGCACCCATTTCAATTAATTTTTGTAAGTGCATTTTAGCGCTTGGTGATTTGCCATCAGGTCTTTTTGTTGGAACACCTTTGATATTTTTATCTGCTAAATCACCAGCTTTCCCACATAAAACAATATTTACCTCTTTTTTATGTTTTTTGATTGTCATAAGTGATAAAACCATAGCCATAGCCTGAGTTTCAGCTTCTCCTGAATTAACTAAGACATTTAAACCTTTTGCTTGATTTGCTGATACAATAGTTGGAACTAATAATGCACTAGCCATAATTGTTGATAAAATTAATTTCTTCATCTATTTCCTTGATTTGTAATTTTCCTAAGATTTTATCTTGATAAGCATAATATAAACTTAATTATAAAGTTATCAACAATTATATTAGGATTAAAAAAAGATATATTTTCATTATAATTATAACCATAAATTACACCAATTGAGTCAATATTTGCGAATTGGCAAAGAGTATCATCTCTATTCTTAGGAAATATTCCTATTGTTATTATTTTAAAGAAAAGATAACCTATATTAAAAAAGATTATCTTTATCATTATTTCAATAAATATTTCTATTACAAATTCTATTGCATAAAAAATAAATTCAAATATAACTTCCATCAATTATTGACAGATAGAAACTTTACTTGTAGTTGAATGATTCCAACTGCTAGATGGGTCAAATCCGTTCATTACAATAATTGTGCTTTTCCAACCTGAATAATATTCATAATCATCACCTCTTTTAACTCCAAAACCAATTAATCCCTCTACTCCTTCATCTCCACTATTATCGTTTAATCCTTTAGCTAAACAAAAATTTCTATGTCCATAATTTGAGCCTGAATCAGAGTATATCCATCCATAAATAGCTTTTGCAATTGGGTCCATTGTATAAGTTGTTCCTGCTGATACATATAAATTCTCTCCATAAGCAAAAAAGTCTTTATTATTTTTAATTGTGCTTACTCTATTTAATCTATCCCATGGTGAGCCATTCTCATTATGTCCAAAAGTTCCTCTATCATAAAGAAGTTGAGCATAATTTCCAGCAATTGTTACGACACTTGGATTTATCCCTTCAAAAGGTTTTAATCCTCTATCATAACGTTCTTTATTAACTAGATACAATCCCTTTTCTTGATTACTCATAGAGTTCCAAATATTTTGTGATGGCATTATTAAATTTGTATGAATTGTAGAGTCTATACCTCTTGCATAATTAAAAGCGTTTGCAATATTAGTAACACCATTTCCATTAGAAGAGTACTCTATATCAGTAGGATAACTATCTACAAAATTACTATCATTACTTATTGGAGTACAAGTTGTTGTAGTGCTTCCATTATCATCAGCTCCACTATTATTATCATTACCCCATTCATAATGAACCTCTGCATATCCAGATTTGTAACCATAAGCTTTCATGGTTAAATTACGAGTAGTAGCTCCTGTAATTTTAATATACTCATGCCCTAATCCTGTTCCATCTCCATTATATCCTGACCACTCAATTTGCATCTCTTGATAAATTGTTGATTGATGTGATGAGCCATTTAAAATACCATCGGGCCAAACAATTATTTTAACCCCTGAATCTTTATCATAAAGTTGAATATCCACATCTTCATCAGATTTAAGAGTAATATATAAATCATTTACCCCTGGAGGAATATCACCAACTATTACAGTATCTCTGTATACTATTTCTTGGTTAAAATCTCCACTTCCTGATGCACTAGGAGATGCACTATCACAGTTTTCTTTACCTGTCCACTCATAATTAACTTTAGAATAACCTGCCTTATATCCAAATGCTTTCATAGTAAAATTATTTTGAGTTGTACCAGATATTCTAATATACTCGTGACCTAATTCTATGCCATCTCCATTATATCCACTATAAGAGACTGTTACATCATTATAAGTAGTGCTATTTTCCCCTGATGAATGTAATAATCCATAAGGCCAATGGACAATTTTTGCCCCATTTTCATCATATAATCTAATATCCACATCTTCATCGCTATTTAAAGAGATATATACATCTTCCAAACCTTTTGGAATCGTACCAACAGTTATCGCATTTTCAAAATCTCCATCATAATTATTTATTTGTTGTTCAAACTCTCCACTTCCACCTTCACAACCTCCACTATCTCCACCAAAATCAAAACTACTATAAAGGTGAGATGATAACACCACGCTTAATAAAACTGTAATACTCTTTTTCATAACCTATTCCTTGTCTTTATTATAATCCTAATTAACACTATCTATAAACTTTTAATTTATTCTTATTCATTTCTTATTGATATTTCAAAATCATCTAATTCAAAAATTTTTTCAGCATATCAACTTGTGTTGTAAAGATTATATAATAATGATAACAAATTTTCTCTGTTAGCACTCTTAAAAGTTCTTTAAGAATTGTTGTTGAAGTATTAATATTTAATGCAATATTAGAATAAAATAGAGGATTTATCTATTGATAAATCTAGTATCCTTCATAAGTAGTCTACAGTTTACGACAAGACCCTGAATCAAGTTCAGGGTGACGAAGAGGGGTGTTGTTTATCATTTAGGATTATAAAGTCTATAAACTCTTTAATATCATTATTTTAAACCTTATCTTACTTTATTAATTATAATATAATATATAAATTTATTAATTTTAAAGGTTACAAAATGCATAAAAATAATTTACTACTTCTTTTCTTTATTATAGGGTCATTATTGATATATTTTACTTTTAATAAAATTAAAATTGAAAAGATAGATAGTTATAAAAATAAAGAGTTTCTTTTAAAAACAATTGACTCAAGAAATTATCTGAAAATATTGATAGATGAAAAGAAAAATGCAACTTTAACGATAGCTTTAAGTTTATCAAATAATAGTTGTGTAATAAATACACTTAAACAAAATAATCCAAATTTAATTGATTTAAAAGCCATCTCACAAAAATTAAATAAAAATACAAACTATAAAAATGTATGGTTTCAAGTTATATCTAAAGATGGTTCTTTATTAACAAGAAGCTGGACTGATAAGATTGATAAAGATTTTTTATCTAAAAGGGTGGATATACAAGAATTTTTAAAAAATCCAAAAATTACAACTAAAATAAGTGTTGGTGAATTTGATATGAATTTTAAAGCTACAATTCCAATTTATGATAATAATAAAAACTTTATAGGAATATTTGAAACGATTACTCACTTTAACTCTATATATGAGCAACTTTCTAAAAAAAATATAGATAGTGTTATTTTAATTGATAAAAAATATAAAAATAATATAACAAAACCTTTTAGCAATACTTTTATAGATAACTATTGTCTTGCTAACATAGATGCAAATACAGATATTTTAAATCATCTAAAAAAAGAGGGTGTAGAGAATCATATGCAAACAATTTTGCAAGATACTGTTCACTATAAAAAAGAACTAAATACTCTATCAAGTTATTATAGGTTAGATGGAATGAAAGATGAAGCAATGGGGCATTTCTTTCTGTTTTATCATTTAGATAGTTTTAATCTATCTATAATAAATGATATAGAGTTAAATTATGATTTATATATGTTCTTTAGTATTTTTATTTTATCTATAATGACATACTTTTTCTATACACATAGAAGTTATCAAAAAATAAAAAAATATCAAAAAACAATAATTCTTATTTTAATTATTATATTTATCTTTCTCTCAAGTATACTATATCTTCTTTTTGAAGTTAAATTAAATTCTGATATAAAATATCATAAAACTACTCTTAAACAGAGAGTAATTCAGAAGTATAATCTACTTTATGGACAAAATAAAAAATTTGCTAATCATATATTTAATCAACATATAAATAAGAAAAAAATTATTAAACTCTTTAAAGATAAAAAAAGAGAGGAGTTATTTAATATATTAAAAGATGATTTTGACCATTTTGTATCAGAATTTCATATTAAACAGATACACTTTCATCTTAAAGATTCAACAAGTTTTTTAAGACTATATCTGCCTAATAAATTTGGTGACTCACTTTTAGATATACGACCTAGCATTAATTTTGTAAATAGATATAAAAAAGAGTTTGATGGATTTGAATGTGGAAAAAGTTTTAATGGATTTAGATATATATACCCTATATATGATGATAATAAGAATCATATTGGAAGTGTAGAGATAAGCTTTACAGCGCATACATTTATTAAAAGTTTTTCTGATATATTTAATGAGAAAGCAAATCTTTTAATTAATACAGAACTATTAAATAAAAAACTTTTTAAAGATAAACAATCAAATTTTATAAAAAGTCCTGTGCCAAAATTTTCATTTGATAAATATGTTATTAGTAAAATAAAAGATGGATCTAAATATAATAAAAAAACTAAGCTAGAATTTGAAGAGGTATCTAAAAATATATTAAAAGGTAAACCATTTATTATGCACTTTAAAGATGCAGAGGAGCTAAATATTTTTATCCCCTTAGTAAATAAACTCTCTAATGATATAGAGGGGAGCATTAATATAATACATAATGATAGATATATTAAAGATAAAACAGACGATTTTAAACTATTAATGATTATAATCATACTTATTTTAGCCTTTATTATGCTAATAATCTATAAAGAGATAATCTCAAAGCATATTTTAAATAAAATATTACAAAAGAATCAAAAGGTACTTAATTCTCAAAAATCACTAATTATTATAACAAATGGGATAGAGATATTTGAATCAAATAAAACACTATTAAATTTCTTTGGATATGAAACCTTATATGAATTTAAGAATAATCATAATTGTATATGTGATATGTTTAAAGAAGAAAAAGGTAAAAATTATGTTCAAAAACAGATGGGAGATAAAAGCTGGTATCGCTATATTTTAGAAAAAAATAGCAAAGAAAATAGAATTATGATGACTGATATAAATAATAAAAAACATATTTTTAGGATAGACCATCAAGAATATGATAGTTATCATAAGTCAGAAATATTTACATTTGTCGATATTACACAAATAGAGACTTTAAATTATAGTTTAATTCAAAAAGCACAAGAGGCAGAGGATTTAACAAAAATAAAATCTGAATTTTTAGCAAATATGTCTCATGAGATAAGAACTCCAATGAATGGTATTATAGGGATGAGCCATTTAGCACTTCTAAGTAAGCTTGATACTAAACAAAAACATTATGTGCAAAAAATAGATGATAGTGCTAAATCACTTTTGGGTATTATTAATGATATATTAGATTTTAGTAAAATTGAAGCTGGTAAACTAACCATAGACAAAATAGATTTTGACCTTTTTGAAACTGTTGATAAAGTGATTGATTTAATATCTTTTAAAGCTCATGATAAAAATCTTGAGCTAATCGTTAGTTATGATAGAGAAGTTGGGAACAGGTTTTATGGAGATAAATTAAGAATATCTCAAATTTTAACAAACCTTTTGGGCAATGCTATTAAGTTTACAGATGTTGGAGAGGTTGGTATTTATATATCAAAAATTGATAAAGATAGAGTTAGATTTGAGGTAAGAGATACAGGTATTGGTTTATCACAAAAAGCACAAGCTAAACTATTTAAATCATTTTCACAAGCAGATGGAAGCATCACAAGAAAATATGGTGGAACTGGACTTGGGCTTACTATATCAAAGCAATTAACAGAGTTAATGGATGGTAAAATTTGGGTTGAAAGTACTTTAGGAGAGGGTAGTAGCTTTATTTTTGAGATTAAACTAGAAGATAAAAACTTTACACATAAAGAGTTTACACATTTTAAAAATAAAAAAATATTGATTGTAGATGATAATAAATCATGGCATGAGATATTAACAAATTCACTAGAGGAGTTTAAGATAGAGGTAGTAGATTGTGTTTCAAGTGGAAATGAGGCGATAGAGACATTGATAAACTGTCATCATGGTCAATATGATTTAATATTGATGGATTGGAATATGCCTTATCTTAATGGTATTGACACAACACAAAAGATACATAAAATATGTGATGAAAGAAATACTAAACATCTTCCAACAATTGTAATGATTAGCGCATTTAGACAAGAGTCTATTGTAAAATCTGCAAAAGAG
This sequence comes from Campylobacteraceae bacterium, assembly GCA_027100635.1. GTDB lineage: Bacteria > Campylobacterota > Campylobacteria > Campylobacterales > Sulfurovaceae > FS08-3. Next base: position 12,666 of record JAMOOQ010000047.1, read on the forward strand.
GTTGGGATAGATATATTTTTGCAAAAACCTGTTAATCCATCTATTTTAAATAATGTATTGCGTAGTATTTTTTTAAAAAATATTGATATTAATTATACTAATCCAAATCAGAATAAAATTAAAAAAAGTAATATGGAGACTTTAAGTGGTAGTAAAATTCTTTTGGTAGAGGATAATATCACAAATCAAGAGATTATCATAGGTCTTTTAGATGATAGTGGTATAAAGATAGATATTGCATCTAATGGTAAGGAGGGAGTGAATATGTTTGAACAAGATAGTTATGAACTGATATTAATGGATATTCAGATGCCTATAATGAATGGATATGAAGCTACAAGAAAAATAAGGGAAAAAGATAAAAATATTCCAATTATCGCTTTAAGTGCAAATGCTATGCAAAAAGATAGAGATAGAACTTTAAAAGAGGGGATGAATGCCCATTTAAATAAACCAATTGTAGTAGAGGAATTATATAAAACATTACTTCAATATATCTCAAAGAAAAAAGATATATCTATATCAAAAGAAAAAATAGATAAGGATGATATAGAGATACCAAACTTTAAAACTATTGATACTAAATTAGGTTTAAATTATCTAAATAATAATAAAAAACTATATATAAAAATTTTAAAAGATTTTGTAACAGATTATAAGAATATAAATTGTGAGAAATTAAATGATGATGAGTTTAAAAGAGTTATCCATACAATAAAAGGATTGTCTGCTAGTTTTGGTGCAGTTTTACTAAACGATATATCCAGTAAAATTGATAAAACAGAAGATAAATCTTTATTACCTCAATTAAAAGAGGAGTTGCAAAATGTTATTAATGAGATTGAAAATAACATAAAGAAAGATATATTAGTCAAGAAGAAAGATATAAAAGAGTCTATGTCACTAGAGAAACGAAATGAATTATTTTTAGAACTTAAAGATGCAATAGATAGTGAGATGCCAAACGAGTGTAAAGAGATTATATTAAAGATTAATAACTATCAACTTTTAGCTAAAGATGAAATATTATATGATAAAATAAGGAAGTTAATTAATAGATATCAGTTTGAAGAGGCTGGAGAATTATTGAGTGAGGATAAAGAATGAAAAAGAATATGCCAACCATTTTAGTAGTAGATGATACAGAAACAAATATAGATATATTAATTGAGCTTTTATCTGATTACAATGTAGCTGTAGCTTTAAATGGAGAAAGAGCCATTAAGATTGCTAATAAAAAGAATATTGACCTTATTCTTTTAGATATTATGATGCCTATTATGGATGGTTACGAAACTTGTAAAAGGTTAAAATCAGACAATAAAACAAAAGATATACCAATTATTTTTATCACTGCAAAAGTAGATGAACAAAGTATTGAACGAGGTTATGATGAGGGTGCTATTGATTATATTACAAAACCATTTAAACCAAGAGAGTTAATTGCTAGAGTTAAAACACAACTAAAACTAAAATCCTTAATTGATAATTTGGAAGAGAAAGTAAAACAGGAAGTATCAAAAAGACTTTATGAACAAAATGAAAAAGAGAAATTCTTGTTTCAATATTCAAAAAAAGCAGCACTTGGAGAGATAATAACTATGATAGCTCATCAATGGAAGCAACCTCTTGGAGCAATTAGTGGAGCTGTTACATCTGTTGAGATAAAATTAGAGATGAAAAAATTTGATTTTACAAAATATGAAGATGTTGTTGAATTTTTAAAATTGCTTGAATCTAAACATAATAATATTAAAGATTATATTCAAAATATGTTAGAGACAATGAATGATTTTAGAAATTTCTTTAGCCCATCTAAAACCAAAGAGTTAGTGCCTCTTCCTACACCAATTAAGAAAGCATTACATATGATTCAAACATCTATAACTTCTAAAGGGATTGAAATAAATCTTGATTTTCAAAATAATGAAGATGTGATGATATATCCTAATAATATAATGCAAGTTATTCTTAATATTCTAAAAAATGCCGAAGATAATTTTATAGAGAAAAAAATAGATAATGCAACTATAAATATTTCTACCAAAAGTGATAATGATAGTGATATAATATCAATTTTAGATAATGGTGGTGGAATTCCTGAGGATATAATAGATAAAATATTTGAACCATACTTTACAACAAAAGATGAAGAAAACGGTACAGGGATAGGATTATATATGAGTAAACTTATAGTAGAAGAGAACTCTAGTGGTACACTAAAAGCAATAAATAAAAATGGTGGTGTGGAGTTTGAAATAAGGCTAAATAAAACAGAGTAAAAGTAAAATAAGATATAATTATAAAAAAGTTTTGATATGAATAATGATAACCTATTAACCAAAAATTATGACTATAAATTGCCACAAAATTTAATTGCGACAAAACCTGTATATCCACCAGATAGTGCTAAACTTTTGGTCTATAACAAAAAGAATAATACAATCACTCATACATTATTTTCTAAAATTATGGATTTTATACCTAAAGATTGTGATATATTTCTTAATGATACAAAAGTGATTAAAGCTAGAATCTTTGGAGTTAAACCAAGTGGAGGCAAGATTGAACTGCTTTTAAATAAGCCACTTGAAGATAATAGATATTTGGTTATGACAAGAGGACGCGTTAAAATAGGAACTATTATATCTTTTGATTGTAACTTAAAAGCCAAAGTTATAAAACTAAATATAGATGGCTCACGAGAGGTTATTTTTAGCCAAGATGATTCAGAGTTAAGATTTGAAGATTTGATATTAATTTTGGACAAAATTGGGCATATTCCACTACCTCCTTATATTCAAAGAGAAGATAATTTAGAGGATGAAAAAGATTATCAAACATTATTTGCCTCAAATTATGGAGCAGTAGCAGCACCCACTGCATCTTTGCATTTTAGTGATAGTTTATATAAAAAGTTTTGTAACAGTTATAATATTCACAAACTTACACTTCATGTTGGAGCAGGAACATTTAAACCAGTTGATGCTGAAAATATTTTAGATCATCCTATGCACTCAGAGTACTACAATATTCCATCAAAAAGTGCCAAAATATTAGATAGTAAAAGAGATATTTTAGCCGTTGGCACAACTGTTACACGAACAATTGAATATTATGATAGAGTTAAAAAACTAGATGGAGAGTGTAATCTATTTTTAAATCCACAAAACAAACCTCAACGAGTTTCATATCTCTTGACCAATTTTCATTTGCCAAAAAGTACACTAATTATGTTGGTTTCGGCTTTTATAGGAAGAGAAAAGACTTTAGATATATATCAAGAAGCAATCAAACATAACTATAGATTTTATAGCTATGGTGATGCTATGATTATTATCTAAACTTATCAACTTTTTTTGATGATTTCAAATCTTTTAAGAGGTTTGATACTCTAATTGGAACACCTAGTTTATTCATATAAATAATATAATTTGTTAAAACTTTTTTGCCATATTCTCTTGTTTCAGGTGCATCAATAAGCTCCATACTTAAAAATGGTTCATATTTTTTATTTTGAAATCGTCCTTTTTGAGTCAGTTGTCTTTTAGTAAATCCAATTCCACCATTATATGCATAAGCAACAAGCAGAGGATTATATAACCATTTGTCAAGATAATTTAGATGATGGTTAGCATATTTCAGCGCATTATATGGGTTAAACATACTATCATAGTCTGCTTTTTCACCCATTTGTTTAGCAATATCTTTAACTAAAAAGGGCATGATTTGCATCATTCCTAAGGCAAAACTAGTTGATATTGATGCTGGAATAAAACGACTTTCTTGTCTAGCAAGAGCATAAATCATCGCTTGTCTTTTTTTACTTAAATGAGATAAACTACTTCTATAAGGCATTGGATAATAAGCCTTTTTATATTTGATAGCAACAGATTTAACATATGAGTAATGAGCAATTGTCTCTATTGATTTAAACTTATTTGAAAGATTATTTTTATTTAAACTTTTATTAAAAATCTTTTTTTTAAGCTTTGCCCAAGATATTGGATTACTTATATCAAAATTCTTAATTCTTTGTTTTTTAAAATTAGGAGTTATAGTCTTTGGATAAGCCATTCTCATTTTATCTCTAGCTAATAGAGTATAAATATTTACACTATAACTTTTTTCTAAGCTATTTAAATATATTTTTTCTTGTGTTAGTAGAAATAACCAAAAAGAAGCTTGGTCTTTAAACTCTCTTTTGTATGCTTTTTTCCTTGCTTCTCCCAAATATATGATGGCAATATCTTTTTTATTATATTTAAGTGCATTTAGTGCTAAATCAAAGCTTGTTCTAAATGTTAAAGCATTATTTAAAGCAGGGCTAAAAAGAAATGATTTCGCAATATATTTTAAATTCTCTTTTTTTATTAACTTTATACTCTCATTAAATTTTTTACTTCTTGTAAGTTTTTTATACTGAGCAGGTGTTAAGATATGATTAAATTTCTTTCTCTCTTTTTTTGATGCACTATTAAAAATAAAAGTTTGAATATCAGCTTTTTGCTTCATTAAAGTTAGATAAGGATTTTGACTTTTCTTAACCAATTTACTCTTTTCAACCTTTTGTCTCCAAGCCTCTTTTTGAGCTTTTGTTGCTGGTGGAGTTTTCTTTTTAGTTAATTTAGGATAATGACCTGTTTTTTTACGATATGCTTTTTTAAGTTTTGAATTTAACCGCATAGCACCTTTTATAATCTTAATTGCTTGTGATTTAGAGGTACTTGATTGAGAAAGATAACGCCAAATAAAATAATCTTTCTCTATACAAGTGGGCATATTATTTACCTCTGAAAAGTTATAATACTTTGCCTCTAATGATAAGATAAATATAACTAAAATAAAAATTAATCTCATATTTTATCCAAATGTAAATTTTACTATAAAATTATCTAAAAATTGCAATCCTAATAAAAGAATAAGAGGAGATAAATCTATCCCTGAAAATACCACAAATGGCATTTTTTTTCTGATAAAATCAAAAATTGGTTCTGTTAATCTATAAACAATTTGAACCAATGTATTATTTGGGTCTGGTCTAACAAAGCTAAGAATAGCCGATATAAAAATAACAATTATATATACGCTAACGATTGTATGAAGTAATTGAACTATTGAATATATTAATGCACTCATGATATCACCTCTGTAATGTACGATTTAATTAGTGGATAAATTTTATCTAATTCCACACCTTGCTCTTCACCTGTCATAAGTATTCTAAGAGGTTTAAACAGTTTTTTACTATTTAATCCTGATTTATCCATTATATGCTTTTTAAAATCATTAAATTCTTCAAACATTGGAGCATCAAAAATAATATCTTGTATTATCTTCATCTCTTCAGCCCATTCTCCATTAAGCTCTTTTTTTGAAAAAATAGATTTTATTTTAGCATCAATTTCATTAGTTGTACTTACCTCTTCAAGATAATTTTTTGCTAATTTCCCAATATTATCTTCACTCCATCCAAATAGAGTTGATAACTTTTTATCATCCATTAATCTAATATGTTCTCTATTTATAAATCTTAATCTATCAATATCAAACTTAACATCTTTTTCTGAAATATTTTCTAATTTAAACCATTCTAATGCTTCTGGAAGTGTGAATATCTCTGTTGGTGCTTGACTATTATTACCCAAAAGAATCAAATAATTAATAATAGCATCTGGCAAAAAACCCTCTTCTAAAAGCCATTTTACACCACTTGCATCATCTCTTTTACCCATCTTCTTCCCATCCATATTTAGTATAATTGGAAGATGTACATATTTAGTCTCTGATTCATACCCTAAAGAGGTTTTAATATGTTTTTGCTTTGGAGTATTACTTAAATGATTTTCTCCACAGATAATAAAATTTACACCACTCAACATATCATCACAAGCACAAGCAAAGTTATAAGTTGGTGTTCCATCTGCTTTTAAAATCACAAAACTATCAATATCATTTGGAGCTGTAGTAATATCACCTTTTATTACATCTTGAGTAATAGTGTCAGAAGTTGGCTTTTTAAGACGAATTACAAAAGGTATTTTATTTTCTTTTAACTCTTGCATTTGAGCTATATCACTATCCATACAAATACCACTATATCTATATGCAATAGAATTAGATTTAGCTTTTTCTCTATCTTTTTCCAAATCTTCTGCACTACACAAACATATAAAAGCTTTTTTCTCTTCTAATAATTTTATTGCTAAAGTTTGATGAATATGTAGATTTTCACTTTGATATAGTTTTTGAGAATAAATAATCGCAAATTTTTCTAATAACAGTAAAATTTCTTCATCTTTCCCCTCTATATTTTTTGCTTTATCTGTATCTTCTATCCTTATAATAAATTCATCATTTATCTGCAAAGAGTAAAGATAATTAAATATTGCAACTCGTAAATTACCAATGTGCATATCTCCTGTTGGTGATGGTGCAAATCTTAACATTTGTCCTCCTGTTATTATTTTTTATATAAGCATATATATTATTTAGGGTACCCACAAGAGGCACCCCTACCGTAGGGCTAATTCTCAATGCCAATGAATTAAGCTTTTTTTTTGACGAGATGGCTTTAGCTTCTCCCTAATATACGGAGCTAAAACACAGTGTCCAAAAGTACAATAGTCCTTATTTAATTAGTATTAAGGTAATCTTTTATGGTTGCCCTTTTTATTCAAACTTCTTTTCTTGCCAATTTTTCCATAGCTCTTAAAACCAATCTTACACCAGCACCACTTGCTCCATGTGGATTTTCTCCCCAATCTTGTTCTACAAAAGCAGGACCTGCAATATCAATATGCGCCCATTTATCTTTATGATGTTCATCTATAAACTCTGATAAAAACATTCCTGCCGTAATCGCTCCACCATATCTTGTACTTGCAATATTACAAACATCAGCAATTTTACTATCAATTGTCTCTTTTAAATATCTATTAAAATCCAAAGATGAGGCAAACTCTCCTGAAATCTTCTTTCCTGCGTTTACAATCATATCAACTGGTTCATCAGCATTTCCCATTACTCCACTTGTAAAGTGACCCACACCTACAACACAAGCACCAGTTAAGGTTGCCATATCAAAGATATAATCAGCTTGAATCTCTTGTTGAGCATAACATAAAACATCAGCTAAAACCAATCTTCCCTCAGCATCTGTATTTCTAACCTCAATAGTTTTCCCATTTTTAGCAACTAATACATCATCAGGTTTAAATGCATCTCCACCAATCATATTTTCTACTGCACCTATAAATCCATGAACCTCTATTGGTAAATTCATATCTGATATTGCTTTCATCAAACCTAAAACTGCCGAACCACCACTTTTATCTGATTTCATTGTTACCATAAAATCAGCAGGTTTAAGGCTAAGACCACCACTATCATAAGTAAGACCTTTACCAATTAAAGATATAACAAATTTTGGATTTTTTGGTTTGTGTGCCAAATGAATTACTCTTGAACTATGACGACTAGCTCTTCCTACGGCAAGAAGTGCATTCATATTTTCACTCTTAAGCTCTTTAGTTTTTAAAATATCACACTCTAAATTAGAATTTTTTGCAAGTTTTTTAGCTATATTTGCCATAGTTTGAGGATAACAATCTTCTGGAGTTGTATTTACAATATCCCTTGTAAAGTTTGTAGCTTTTGCTGTAATCTTACCATTATCAACAGCTTTTTTATAATTTTCAACACTTACTTCATAATCTATATAACCCTCTGTAGAGATAATAACCTCTTTAAGTTTAGATTTACTCTTTTTGCTTTTATAATTTTGAAAACTATACTCACCCAATAAAAGCCCCTCTACCATTGCTCTAATTGAAGCAGTACATCTTGGATGACTTAAATAAGTTGCAATTTTAATACTTTTATAATTTGTTTTTTTAATAGTTTTTATAGCTGTAGCTGAGGCTGTTCTTATATCATAACTTTTAAGCGTATCAACTGCTACATATAATCTATTTTTTGATACTAACAGACAAGTTGCATCTTGAGATGGCTTGAAACCTGCTTTTTTAAGAAGTTTTTTATCTTGAACAAACTTGTGATTTAAATTTTTGTTAGCTATAAATATTATCTCTAGCCCAGCATTAATTTGTGATATTTTATTATCTTCAATTGTAATTTTCATTATTTTCCTATTTTAATATAATTATTTTTTTAAAGTAAAATTATATCAAAAAAAAGCAAATAAACTTCTCTAAAGAATTATATAACTGTAATATTTCAATACCTTAGCCAAAAAAACCCAAAATCATCGAAAATGCCGAAACTCTCCAAATTGCCTCATTAATTAAAATATCATCCACTTTTCCCCATATAATTTTAATATTTCTCTAGTATATTTCTCTGCTCTGAAGAGAGATTTAATATCATTTACACTATATTTTAGAAACTTGCTATTTGTACTTTCATCTGCCACTAAAATTACATTTTTGCCAAATTTTGGTTTAATTATCTGATAATTTATACTTAACCAATTCAGTTTCTTGTCAAAAAATCTCTCTATAGTTTTATAGCTAATGACATTATTTTATCTTGATATTCCTAACATTGTGACCCTTCTAGTCATTGCTATGATTGATGATACTATCTGCTTTAGAGAACTTTTAGTTAGTTCTTCTTTTATTTGTGTTAATATTTTATGTAGTTTTTTGTCATTGTAGATAAAGACTATCTAAAGTTCGCTTTGGTCAATCTTTTTTGGCTAAGGTGTTGTTCATTATCTTATACTTTTAATACAATTTCTACCACTCTCTTTTGCTAAATAAAGTGCTTTATCTGCTCTTTCAAATATATTATCTATTGTATCATTATCCCTTAATTGAGTTACTCCAAAACTAGCTGTTATCTTTCCTGCTATTCTATGATTTAATGACTCTACAATCATTCTAATCTTATCAGAACTTAACATTGCCCCTTGTATTGGTGTATTGCTAAAAAGTAGCACGAATTCCTCTCCACCCCATCTTGCAAAAAAATCACCTTTTCTTACATTTCTATTAATTGCTTCTGCTAACATAATCAATACTTCATCACCAATTAGATGTCCATAAGTATCATTAAAATTTTTAAAGTGGTCAATATCTACAATAGCCATACTTAAAGGTCTTTGATACATCTCTGACTCTTTTACTTTTTGTTCAAATACCTCTTCCAGTTTATTTCTATTAAAAACGCCAGTTAATCCATCTATATATGCTTTTTTTGTAGTAACTGCTCTAATCTTTTCTATTTGAGTAATATCTGTAAAAGTGATAAGAAAATTTGTATTATTAATTTTGGATACATTGATATAAAAAGATTTAAGATGATTATTTTTATCTCTTAAAGTTGCCACTCTATTAATCTCATCTAAGCTACAGATAAATTCATATAGATTTATTCCCCTTTTTATAGATTTTTCTATATTAATTTTGTTTATAATATGATTATTTACAGAAAAAATATCAATAATTGATAAATATTTATCTTTAAATCTTAATATATTAGATATATCAAAAAAGTTTAAAAATGATTTATTGGCAAAATATATATCTGTAAGATTCGTTATTACTGATATACTATTATCATAATCAATAATATGTTGTAATATATCTTTTTGCTGTTTATTCTCTTTTTCAAGAACAACTCTTTTTGCAATCTTTTCAATTGCCACCAAAAGAGAGACTTTTTGCACGGGTTTAATTAAATATCCATCTACCTGAAGAGAAATTGCCGCCAAAAGATATCTGCTTTCACTATGGGCTGTTGTAAATATAATATTAGCATTAGGGTTAATTTTTTTTATATTAGATACCATATCAATACCATTCATATTTGGCATATTAATATCTGTAACAATAATATCTGGTAAGAATTTTTTATATAAAATCAATCCAATAGCACCATCACTAGCAGTAATTATCTCTTTTGCTACCCTTTTTAATGCTCTAGCATATCCATCTCGTACATCATCTTGATCCTCAACATAGAGAATAGTTATCATAGAAGAATATTGGTTCATATTGTGACCTTTTGTTAGTTATTATTTAAAATTATATTTGATTAAGTTATTAGTTATGAAGTTTCCATAAAATTATAACCTATGTATTCTTATAATAAACTTCTTTTAAAACTAGATTCTGAATTAAATTCAGAATGACAAACAACCATCATACTCAGTTTGACGGTTGTTCGTCATTCCGTGCTTGACGACACGGAATCTAATATCTAAAATAATCTCTCATATCCTCTAATTCTTTCCTCTCTTAATTTATAATCATCCATATAAAATTTAACAAATCGCCAAAATCTTTTTGAATGATTGTGATGTCTTATATGTGCTAATTCATGAACCACAATATATTCAATCAAAAATAGAGGCAGTTTCATAAGGTTATAATTAAAAGATATATTATTAATACTGCTACAACTTCCCCATCTTTTTTTTGCATCTCTAAAACTAACTTTTGCTGGTATAGTATTCATCGTTTTTGACCACTTTTCCACCATTGGCAATATCTGTTTGACAGCATTTTGCTTATAAAAGTTTTTAATAGTAGTTTCAAACTCTATTTCGCTATATATTAAAGGTGTTGTAATATAAAATTTAGAATCTTTAAATTCAAGAGTAACTTTTTTATTATTTGAAACTATCATCTTAATATCATACTTTTCACCCAAATAATATAGTTTTGAATCATCCCTTCCTCCATTATCATCTTTAAATAACTCAGTTTTTTTAAGAATCCACTCAGACTTTTTTACCACCATCTCTTTTATGTCTCTTAAAGAGGCACTTTTATTTGTTTTAACTAATACTCCATCTCTACTAATAGTAATATATTTATGTTTTAATCTAACTTTTCTGATTATATCAAACGCTATCTCTATCTTTTTTTCATTTTTAACTACTAAAACTTTATACATTTTTCTTACTTTTCATATATTTTTTTCATTATATCCAAATTCTATTAATTAGTTAGATATAATACTCTATATAAAAAATCAATAAAATAAAAATAGGAATTATAAATGAATGGTAAAAAAAGAGCAGATATAAAACAAGGTATCAAGGTAAGAATCGTCCTTAAACAAGACCAAAGAAGTGGAAAACTAACAGATGGCGTAGTAAAAGATATTTTAACAAATTCACCATCTCACCCCCATGGAATAAAAGTTAGACTAGTTGGTGGAGCAGTTGGACGAGTGCAAGAGATAGTTTAAAGAAAAGAATATATATATATAGATTATTGGCATTCTTTATAGAGTATTAAAAGTAGTAGATACTCTTAATTTCAGAGATTCCGTATCAAGCACTGAATGACGGACTGTCACCCTGAACTTGATTCAGGGTCTTGTAAAAACTGTACATTACTTATAAAGGATGCTAGATTATTGATAAAATTTTAGAATTAAAGGAGAAAAAATGACAAAACCTATATTTGCAAATAATAAAAATAAATATGGACAATATTTTACACCTCAATTAATTGTAGATTATATGATTTCTTTATCTAATATTAATAAAAATTCTTCTATATTAGAACCATCAAGTGGAGAGGGAATATTTATTGATAGACTAAAAGACCATGGATATAAAAATATTATAGCTTATGAAATAGATAAACAAATTACCATAAATAATAAACAAGTAATATATAAAAGTTTTATTAGTGAGAATATAGATAAAAAATTTAATTTAATTATAGGAAATCCTCCTTATATTCGTTGGAAGAATTTAGAAAATGAATTAAAAGAAGAATTAGAGAATCATACTTTATGGCATAAATATTTTAATAGCTTATGTGATTATTCATATATTTTTATTTTAAAATCTATAGAATTATTAGAAGAAGGTGGAGAATTAATATTTATTACTCCAGAGTATTGGTTAAATACGACACATTCTTTAAGTCTTCGTAATTATATGGTTAAAAATGGTTATTTTGAACAAATTACACATTTTAATGAAACACCAATATTTGAAAAAGCAACACTTTCAACAATTATTTTTAAATATATAAAATCAAAAAATAAAAGTAGTTCAAGACTTAAATTAACCAAATATTATTCTAATCATAAATTAACAGATAAAATAATAAAAAATATACAAAATAAAATTAATCAGAAAGATACAATTTATTTGGAAATTGACCAATTTGAAGAAGACAAAAGATGGTTATTGACATCAGATAAAATTAAAAATGAGTTAAAAATATTTGAAAATCATTGTTTAATTAAAAATCAGATACAAACATCTTTATTTGATTTTAATACAAATAAATTTCATACGATAGGTGATATATGTGATATTGGAAACGGAATGGTGAGTGGATTAGATAAAGCTTTTCAAATTCAAGATATTGCTAATTTAAATAAAAATGAAAAAAAATTTATTTTAAAAGTTATTAAAGCAAAAGATTTAAAACCTTATTCTTATGAAGATATTACAAACTATATACATTTATATAATATAAAAAATGAAGAAGAGTTAAAAAATAATTTTCCTAGTTTTTATAATCATTTTATAGAGTTTAAAGAAAAACTTAATAAAAGATATAAATATAACAGAGAGATACCATATTGGGAATGGGTATTTTTAAGAAATTTTAAACTTTTTTCAAAGGATGAGAAAAGAATTTTTGTTCCATCTAAGGATAGAATATCCAATAGAGATTATTTTAGATTTTCATTAGTAGAAGACAATATTTATCCTACTCAGGATGTAACAGCACTATTTAAAAAAGAGGGTGTAAGAGAGAGTATATACTATATTCTCGCATTACTTAATAATAAAAGAGTTTTTGATTGGCTTAGTAATAATGGTATAATAAAGGGTAATATTATAGAATTTTCAGAAAAACCAATCTCTAGTATACCCTTTAGAGCTATTAATTGGGATAATAAAAAAGAGGTATTATTACATGATGAAATTGTAGAATTATGTAAAAATAATATAAAAGATGATAATTATTTATTACGGTTAAATAATAAGATAAATGAACTATTTTAAATAAGGAAATTAATGAGTTTAGTAAACTATGAAGAGTTAAAGAGAGAAATAATAGGGATAAGTCTACCTAGACCACAAACAAGAGAATTATCTGGTCATACTGTTGGAAGTGTTTTTGAAGAAGTTATTTATAATAAAATAAAACAAAAACTTCCTCAACATACATTTAGACAATATGAATATTTAAATGATTTAAGGATTCATAATTTTAGATATAATTCATATAGTGAAGAATTTTTATTAAGTAGAAGTAAAGAAGCAACAAATGAATGGGATAATAATCATTTATTTAAAGAGAAACAAAATGATACAGCTGATATGCTTGTTGTATCTAATGGTTTCTGTGAAATTATAGATGTAAAAACAAAAAAAATATTTACAGGTGGAGGACGACCTCCCAATATTATTTCAGCATATAAATTAGCACAGGTTTGTGCAATTATGTTAGAGAATAATGAATTTAATGATTTTACAATTAGTTATTTTGAAATAGATTGGAAAGAACAATTTAATGAATTAGTTTGTATAGATGCTCGTGTAGTAAATTTATTTAAAGCTAATCCTGAACATTTATATATTAATTGGACAGCTGGTAAACAAATACAAGTTTCTTTATTTTCTCTTAAACAAAATTTCAATGGAACGATGGAAGAGTGGTCAAGAAAATATTTAAAGCATTTCATGACTAAATTTAAAGAAAATGAAATAAACCAAAGAGTTAAATTTGTTACTCCATTTGAGAAATATTTATAATGAAAAATAATATTTTAGAGATAAAAAACCTATCATTTGCATATTTGCAACAAGAGGTTTTACAAGATATAAATTTAGAGGTTGCTAAAGATGATTTTTTGGCAATAATTGGTCCAAATGGTGGTGGAAAATCTACGTTATTAAAGCTTATTTTAGGATTGGAAAAAGTTAAAACAGGAACAATTAAAATATCAAAGAATTTGGGATATGTTCCACAAAATACAAATATTAATATAAACTTTCCAATTAAAGTGATTGATGTTGTTTTAATGGGTCATAAAAATGAGACAAAAGTTAAAGGTATTAAAAAGTATTTTAAAATTGGATATACAAAAGATGAGAAAGATTGTGCATTAGCATCACTTAAAGAGGTTGGGATGGAAAAATTTGCAGATTCAAAAATAGGTTCTTTATCTGGTGGGCAACGCCAAAGAGTGATGGTAGCAAGGGCTTTATCTGCTCATCCTAAAATTTTGCTACTTGATGAACCAACCTCTAGCATTGATGTTGAGGGTCAAAAACAGATTTATGATTTATTGAAAAAGTTAAACAAAGAGATTACAATTATTGTGGTAAGTCATGATATATCAGTGATTTTGGGATATGCGTCAAAAGTAGCATATATTAATAAAAAATTGGTAATTCATAATGGTATAGAAAAAGATATAATTGATAGAGATAATGGTCATTTTTGTGAAGTGGAGATGATACAAATGTTAGACCAATTAAAACAAAAGGATTGTAGTTGTTAGAAGTTTTAAGTTATGATTTTATGCAAAATGCTTTGATTGCTGGAATTTTGGTAAGTATAGCTTCTGGAATTATTGGCTCTTTAATTGTTGTTAATCGTATGGTATTTTTGGCTGGTGGAATTGCTCATACATCTTATGGTGGGATTGGAATGGCTATATATTTTGGTTTTCCAATATTCTTTGGAGCATCACTATTTGCAGTTTTAAGTGCTATTTTAATGGCATATATTACACTTAACCAAAGAGATAAAATTGATACATTTGTTGGTTTAATATGGGCAGTGGGGATGGCAATTGGTATTATATTTGTGGATTTGACCCCTGGGTATAATGTTGATTTAATGAGTTATCTTTTTGGAAGTATTTTAGCAGTTAGTAGTGATGATATAACTTATATATCTTCTTTGCTTGGATTAATAATTTTTATAATGATATTTTGGTATAAACAGATTTTGGCAGTATCGTATGATAGTGTATATGCTTCTTTGCGTGGTATTAATGTTAAATTCTTTTACACTTTGATTTTAGTATTATCTGCTTTAACCGTGGTTATTGCGATAAAAGTTGTTGGTTTGATTTTGGTTATTGCACTTCTTACAATCCCTGTTTATATTGCCGAAAAACTCTCATCCTCTTTAGCAAGTATGATGATAATATCAGGCATTTTATCCTCTATTTTTACAGTTATTGGTCTTTTTGTTAGTTATCAATTTGATATAACTTCTGGAGCTTCTATTATTATGATAAGTGCATTATCACTTTTGATTTTTTTGAGTATTTTAAAAATTAAAAAACAGTTATTGTAAATATTTTAGATTCCGTATCAAGTACGGAATGACGCAAAGTTGTCATCTTAATATGAGGTTGTTATTCTCAGCTCCGACATTCATCACCCCTCTAAACTTAAACTAATATAAAACAACTAATCATAAAATTCTTCATAATCATCCCCTAAGCACTCCAAAATAATCTTATGATTTTCATTAAAATAGTCCAATTGAGCCCCTCCTTCAAATAAAATTAAAACCACAGAGAAAAAATATTGAAAAACCCATCTCATAGTAGGATTTGATATTGGTTTTCCCTTCTGATTTGGAAAAGTTAGGTTATTTTTCTTCATATTTTTGCGAACTTTATATTCTAATGCAGAATACACTAGTAAGGATAATGTCATAATCATTAATAATGATGCAATCCGTTCAGGTTTTTTTAAAAAGATAGAATCAGCATGAAATTTTGGGTCTTTTAAGAACCTAAAACCTCTTTCTACTTTTTGTTGATTTTTGTACTCATTTAAAATTTCTTGGGGTTTTAATGACTTATTTTCTAGCTCATTTGTTGCCAAAATAAAAATTCCATTTCTCTTTTTCTCTTCATGCAATTTATTTAGATTACTAGTCATATTTACTAAAACAGTATACTCTGTAACATCTTTAATAGCATCTTTTTTAGGTTTTCCTCTTGTTGAATATCTCTTATGTTCAATAAGCTTAAAGCCCTCTACATCGGATATAGTCAGCTTTTTCTTTAAATCTTCTAATGCTTTTATCGCATCAATTTCACAAGCAAATTTCTGTTTTTCATATCTTATTTTAGCTTTTAAATCTTTTTTACTATTTGTATCAAATCTCTTGATTGTACTCCTGTTTTTTAGATATTCTATCTCTTTATTATGTACAATTATCCATCTTTGATTTACATCATTATAGTTGCTTCCTATCTCCAAATATGAGTAGTTATCATCAATAATTTCAAGTTGATTTAGCTCTATAGTTGAGATTATATCTTTGACAATATTTCGGCTATTGGGTACTCTTGTTATCCAAAATATCTCTTCCTCTTCTAGTTTTTCAAGATTATTTTTGGTATATAAAGCA
>JAMOOQ010000048.1 GCA_027100635.1 Campylobacteraceae bacterium
AGGGACTCAATTGGATTATTTTAATGAAAATCATGAGATTATTTTGGAGTGCTTAGGGGATAATTACGAGGAGTTTTATGATTAGTTGTTTTATATTAGTTTAAGTTTAGAGGGGTGATGAATGTCGATTAAAATAATAATAACCGTTCTTTTGATTATTAACTTTTTAGATGCTAAGGATATGGATATAACATTTGATATTAGTAAAAAGAGTGCTTATCAAGGTGAGGCAATTTTACTAGATGTAAATCTATCTCAACTTGACCACTCAAAAGTTATGTTATTTAATTTTTCCATCAAAAAAAGTCAAAAATTTAGATTTAGACAGATTGATTTTAGAGAAGATAATAGGTATCATAATCTAAAACAGTATTATAAATTTTTAATATATCCAATCTCTAGTGGCAATATAAATATTAAATTTAATATGATAAAGTCTATAACAGATGATGAAAAAGTAGCATATTCAATATCAGGAGATAAAGATAATGTTAAAGGGCTCGTTAAAAACGATATTATCTTAAATATAAAACTAAAATAAAAAATAGTTTTGAAATAGAGGTTGATAGATCTAAAACTCCAAAAGAGCTATTTTTACTTCTTATTGCTCAAAATGATAAAAAATTTGATAAGATAATTAGTGTAGCTTCATTTCATTAGAATTTTATTAGAAATTTTAAGGTTAGGGTTGGGCTTTGCAATTTAAGCTATGTATCATAGAGTTGAATCTCAGCGAACCATTGCTGAAGTTTCAAAATTATCTATGATTATGTTAAAACTAAGGGTAACGGTACTTTTATAAAAAATATCTTAAAACTTACACCTATGATAAAGTTGGAGACCTCTCTACAATACCATTCTTTGCTATCCTTCTAGTTTTATCCTCTTTGAGGTATGGCGAATTAAAATAAGAAATAGGGGGTAACTTATGAAAGAGGTTTTTAAAAAAAATATGTTATTATATCAAATAATTTTCTATAAGATAAAGGTACAAGATGAGTTTAGAAGAGATGCAAGATATTATTGCAACAAAAGATGGGGTTTTAATATATTTTTGGGGAGATAATTGTAATGTTTGTGAAGCTCTTAGACCCAAATTCAGAGAGGCATTTGATAAAAATTTTCCAAAAATAGAGCAGATTTATTTAAATGCAAAAGATAATATAGAGATTTCATCTTTTTATGGAGTATTTTCTATCCCAACTATGATTGTATTTTTGGATGGTAAAGAGTTTGCAAGAGAGGGTAGAAGTGTTAGTATAAGTAAATTAGTTACTCAATTAAAACGACCATATTCAATAATGTTAGGATAACTATTTAATGAAGGTCAAATCTATATTTACCAATAGTTTTGGTATTTTAATATCAAGAATTTTAGGTTTTATTAGAGATATGATTATGGCTTCCACTTTGGGAGTAAACATATTCTCGGATATTTTTGCTATAGCATTTAAACTTCCAAATTTATTTCGTAGAATTTTTGCAGAGGGTGCTTTTGTTCAGAGTTTTTTACCATCTTTTGTGGCATCAAAGCACAAGGGAGTTTTCTCTACGGCAATAGTTCTACGATTTTTAATCTTTATTATTTTTGGCTCAATCATTGTAAATATATTTTCTGATTTAGCGACTAAAACTATTGCAATAGGGTTTGATGATGAGACCGTGGCATTAGCATCTCCCCTTGTAGCAATTAATTTTTGGTATCTTGATTTAATATTTGTGATTACATTTTTGGCAACACTTCTACAATATAAAAATCATTTTGCCACTACTGCATTTTCTACATCTTTGCTTAATATCTCAATGATAGGGGCGATGATAATATATGCCAAAGATGACCCTATTGATATTGTATATGCTCTTAGTTTTTCTGTTTTGATTGGTGGAGTGATGCAACTTATTGTTCATATTATTGCTATCAAAAAATTTAATCTTCATAAATTACTAATAGGTGGTTGGAAATATAGAAAACAAAAAGATATAACTGTAGAAAAGAAAACTTTTATATCTCAGTTTATCCCTGCTATGTGGGGAAATTCCACTGCTCAAATAGCTGCTTTTTTAGATACTTGGATGGCATCATTTTTGGTTACAGGTTCAATTAGTTATCTATATTATGCTAATCGTATCTTTCAGCTTCCTCTTGCTATTTTTGCTATTGCAACAGCTACCGTTTTATTTCCCTCAATTTCAAAGTCAATCAAAAATAATAAAATTAAAGAGATTGATAAAAATTTAGCTAAAGCATTTTGGATGTTAGCTTTTACATTGGGTTTTGCGATGGCTGGAGGAATAATTTTATCTCAAGTGATAGTTTGGTTACTTTTTGAAAGAGGTGAATTTACAGATATTGATAGAATGAATAGTGCTAATATATTGGTGATGTATATGATTGGATTATTACCTTTTGGGTTATCTAAACTCTTTTCATTATTTTTATACACATCTAAAAGGCAAGGTAAAGCTGCGATTATTGCAACCTATTCACTAGCAATAAACCTTATTTTATCTTTTATTTTAATGCAGTATATGGGTGCAATGGGATTAGCATTAGCATCTAGTATTGGTGGTTGGGTTTTATTTATTTTAACTCTTAAAGAAGTTGGATTTGATAAGTTTAAAGATATAATAAAGTCAAAAAATAGTCTGTATTTTATAATAGTTATGGCTTTATTCTCTATAATACTTTTGTATATAAATAATATTTTAGAGAAGATGATTTAAAGGATATATTATAAACACTCAATTTAAGAATTTTTATAAATTTCATAATGATTTTGATATAGAAAAAACTATTGATTATTTTTCTCTATTTGGTGGAGTAGAGATGCTTGTCTCTCTTGATTTAAATGATGATATTATCTTATCTGTAGATTTAAATATTCTTCAAAATTTTCAAGTTTATGATGATATAGTTTTCCCAGACTTTTTAATAAAAAAACCATATAGAGATATTTTAATATCAATTGCGAGAGGGGACTCAAAACTTTTACATATATTTAATAAAGCACATATTGGAGAATCTTTGGGTAAGGATATTATATATCAACTGGTTGAACTTGATATTCTATCTATTTTGCCATCTCGTGAATCTCCAATCAAAATAAATCCTAAGCAGAAGCTAAAAAGGGAATTAAGGTCATATAAAGTTCAGTCTATAATAAGATTTAAAAATCCATTTTACTATTTTTGGTTTGGTTTTGTAGAACCATACAGAATAGATATAGAAAATAGTGAATATGATAGGTTTTGGGAATACTTTTTAAGCCATTATCATAGATGTACAAGCCTAGTTTTTGAACAGCTATCTTCTGATATTATAAATTATAGATTTGATATAGTAAGTTATGGTAATTATTGGGATAGAAAGAATGAGTTTGATATATTGTCTATTACCACAGATAAAAAAACTATTTTGGGAGAATGTAAATATAAAAATAAAAAGATATGTAAAAATGAGCTAAATAGGTTAATTAGTAAATCTATTGTATCAGATATAAACGCAGATTATTATGCACTATTTTCAAAAAATGGATACTCAAATGAGTTGAAAAATCTTAAAACCCCAAATATACTATTGTATGATTTAAGCGATTTTGAGATTTTATTGGAGATAAATTAAAAACTGATATTATCCATATTTAAATTATTTATCTCATCACTCTAATATATTTAGCACTTACCCAACCACTATAAATAGAGGGATGTTGGACTTTACACCATCTCTTTCCTCTTGGAGTATATTTACATCTAATCACTTTAATATTTTTAGTATGGTAATATAATTCATCTACTTTTCTATTATATATCCCTGCATCACTTCGTACACTGAGCGTATCATCACTTCTTATATTAACTACACGGTATCTTTTTCCGATAGATTCTCTGTTATGTGATGAACGATATTGAGGAGTAATATATCTAGCACTTACCCAACCTGTATAGATAGATGGATGTTGCACTTTACACCATTCTCTATTATTGTAGGCAAGTTTACATCTAATAACTTTAATATTTTTTGTATTATATGCTAATTCATCTATTTTTCTAAAAGACACACCAGCATTACTTCTTACACTTAGAGTATCATCACTTCGTATCTTAATCACCTTATATGATTCTGCATAAGCAAAAGTTACAAATAATAGTAAGAAAAGCTTTAATAAAATTTTCATAATCATTCTCCTTTAATTTATATGTTATAATTGTATCTAAAATAATATGAAAAGTATAAATATGAAAAAAATTCTAGTAATGACAATTGCATTAACCTATATAATTTTGGCAGATGGATATGATTATAAAATATCTAAAATTGAACCTGATATATTGGAACGGATGATAAATGGAAATAGCTACAAAGAAAATTGTCCTGTAAAAGATATAGACCTAAGATATATAGAATTAAATTATATAGATTTCAATGGTAAAACTCAAACAGGAGAGCTTATAGTTCATTATAAAGTGGCTCATAATGTAGTGAAGGTTTTTAGAGAGCTTTATAATATAAAATATCCAATTAGAGAAATGGCTCTTATAAGTGATTTTAAAGGTAGTGATTTTGCCTCAATTGAGGCTGATAATACAAGTGCTTTTAATTGTAGAAATATTGCAGGGACTTCTAGGTGGTCAAAACATGCTTATGGTAAAGCAATAGATATTAATCCAATTGAAAACCCTTATATCTCAAAAAGTGGTAATATATCACATACAAAATCACTAAAATATAGAGATAGAAGACATACCAAAAATACATCTGCTAGTCGTGCTATGATACTTGCCGATGATAAAGCCAGAAAAATATTTACCAAATATGGCTGGAGTTGGGGTGGATATTGGAAAAGTATCAAAGATTATCAACACTTTGAATATAAAAAGTAATATATATATCTAAAACTATGTTTTAATTTTCTTAAAACCTATTAAGAGAGTCAAATTGAACAAAAATAGTATAGATGTATATGGAGTGAGAAAGAATAATCTAAAAACTATAAGTAAAAATACTTGTAATCATCGCCTAAACACTCCAAAATAATCTTATGATTTTCATTAAAATAGTCCAATTGGTTTTCCCTTCTGATTTGGAAAAGTAAGGTTATTTTTTTTCATATTTTTGCAAACTTTATACTCTAATGCAGAATATACCAATAACGATAATCTCATAATCATTAACAGTGATGCAATCCGTTCAGGTTTTTTAAAAAGATAGAATCAGCTTTCCACTAGATACTTGCTGATATATTGGCAATTTTGCCCTATTTTCTACTATCATATTAAGAGCTATTTGATTCAAATCTGCTCTATAATCTTTGCTATGACCTTTTCATATCTCAATTGTTCCATCACCCCATATCTTTCTCTTGTATAATACAAGGGTGCTTTCCCACAAAAGCACAGATAATATTTCAATGATAAATTAAACTATATCCCCTTAGTAGCAATCTGGAAATTCTATTAGTAAAAGCAATTTTATCTTTTGGTTCAATTTTTTTTGAAAGTTTAGCATACTATTATGATTTTAATATCTCTATTATTTGAAAATATCCTATCATAGCTTCAAAACACATTCTCCAAACTATCTCCATAAATATAAACATTAATACCATCAAAAATATAGATATTACTCTATATTTTAAACTCAATCTACTAAAAAGTTTCATTAAGTAATTATAAAAATCATCTAATATTTTAAATCTTTTTTGTAGATAAGATTTACTTAACCACATACTAATAGGAATAATAATAGCACCTATATAATAAGATAGTATAAGTATATCTATTGAGATAAAAGTTTTAAATGTTAAAAAATCTATCATATTTTATAATATACTTCTAATTACAATAGCATAATGCATTACAAAAAGATTGATTATAAATATAGCCATTGAAGAGGCTCTTGATATCAGATGTTCTAATTTAGTTCGCTCTATATTATTTGTTTTAAATGCAATATAAGTGTGAACTATTGTAACTAAAATTATTGTAGCAACTAGCATTAATTTTATACGAAGAGAATCTATAACTTTTGTATTTACACTATCATCAAATAAAATTGTAATAAGTCCATTATCTATAATCATATAAATTCCAGTTGATACCAAAATAAGAAGAGATACTATCTCAAAGTATCCAAATATTGGTCCTACTCGTGGATATACTGCTTTTTGGTCATCTTTATCCCTAAGTGAAACTCCCAAAATAAACATAAATACACTTCCACCTATCCACGAAATAGCCGCGATTAGGTGTATATGAAAAGTCCAACCCATATTAACTCTCTATATTAAGTACGGCCATAAATGCCTCTTGAGGGACTTGAACACTACCGATTGATTTCATTCTCTTTTTCCCAGCTTTTTGTTTCTCTAATAGTTTTCTTTTTCGTGTAATATCTCCACCATAACATTTTGCAGTTACATTTTTACCCATAGATTTTACATTACTTCTAGCAATTACATTATTCCCAATACTTGCCTGAATTGCTACTTCAAAAAGTTGTCTAGGAATTAACTCTTTTAGAGATTTTACAAATGCCAATCCTCTTGTTCTTGATTTTGTTTCTGGAACAATAATTGAAAGAGCATCAACCACTTCACCTGCCACTTTAATATCAAGCTTTACTAAATCACCCTCTCTAAAACCAATAGCTTCATAATCAAAACTAGCATAACCTTTTGTTGTACTCTTTAGCTTATCATAAAAGTCCATTACAATCTCATTCATTGGAATATCATATTCTAATAAAACTCTTGTTTCATTTAGGTAATCCATTTTTATCTGAATCCCGCGACGGTCATTAAGAAGTTTTATAATATTTCCAACAAACTCTTGAGGAGTAAGAATCGTTGCTTTAATATATGGTTCTAAAATAAAATCAATATTTTGAGGTTCGGGCAAATCACTTGGATTTTGGATTACAATCTCTTCACCATTTGTTTTTTGAACTCTATATACAACAGTTGGTGCAGTAGCGATTAAATCAAGATCA
This sequence comes from Campylobacteraceae bacterium, assembly GCA_027100635.1. GTDB lineage: Bacteria > Campylobacterota > Campylobacteria > Campylobacterales > Sulfurovaceae > FS08-3. The sequence continues at coordinate 6,989 of JAMOOQ010000048.1, forward strand.
AATTCTCTTTCTAATCTCTCTTTGATAACCTCCATATGGAGCATTCCCAAAAATCCAGTTCTAAATCCTGAACCTAAAGCAAGAGAACTCTCTGGTTCAAAACTAATAGAGCTATCATTTAGTTTAAGCTTATTAAGAGCATCTCTTAACTCTTCAAATTTATCAGTTTCAATTGGATAAAGTCCAGCAAAAACAAAAGATTTAGCCTCTTCAAATCCATCAATTATCTCATCAGTTGGGTTTTTTGTCATTGTAACTGTATCACCTACTTGAATCCCATCAACTGTTTTTAGTCCCATTACCACAATACCAATTTCACCAGTTTTGATCTCATCTGTTTTAATTGGAGCAATTGGATTTGGGTACATTAAATCTAATACTTGATGGTCATCTTTTGTACCTTTTATATGAGCCATCTCACCTTTTTTAATACTTCCATCAAAAACTCTTACAAGAGCCAAAGCTCCTAAATATTGATCAAACCAACTATCATAGATAAGAGCTTTTGTAGGTTTGTTAGCATCACCATTTGGTGCAGGAATTTTTTCTACAATTGTATCTATTAAATCTTTTACACCAAGTCCAGTTTTTGCAGAAACCAAACTATGTTCTGTACAATCAAGTCCAATTGCATCTTCAACCTCTGCTAAAACTCTATCAGGGTCTGCTGATGGTAAATCAATCTTATTTACAACAGGTAAAAGTTCAAGATCATTTTCAATAGCAATATATACATTTGCAATTGTTTGAGCCTCCACTCCTTGAGCAGCATCTACAATTAATAAAGCTCCATCACTTGATGCTAAAGAACGACTTACCTCATAAGAGAAATCAACATGCCCAGGGGTATCTATTAGATTTAAGATATAAGCTTCACCATCTTTTATATAATCAAGCCTTACACTTTGAGCTTTGATTGTGATACCTCGTTCTTTTTCTATATCCATAGTATCCATCACTTGAGCAGACATTTTTCTATCTGATACTGCACCACACTCTTGAATAATTCTATCTGCTAGAGTAGATTTACCATGGTCAATATGAGCAATAATTGAGAAGTTACGAATATTTTTTTGCATTAATCAATCTCAAATAGTGAGTTGATACTCTCATTGTGATGTACTCTTCTAATAACTTCTGCTAACATTGGAGCAGTAGGAAGAACTTTTATTTTTTTCAGCTTTTTTGCAAGAGGAATTGTATCAGAAACAACAAGCTCATCTAAATCTCCCTCTTCTATTCTATTAAATGCAGGACCAGAAAGCACAGGATGAGTACAACATGCCATAACCGAAGTCGCACCAAGATTTTTAAGAGCAGTTGCAGCTTTCACCATAGTTCCTGCTGTATCAATCATATCATCAATTAATATAATATCTTTACCTTTTACATCACCTATAATATTCATAACCTCAGACTCATTAGCTTTTTCTCGTCTTTTATCAACAATTGCCATCTCAAGACCCAGTTTATCAGCAAAATATCTTGCCCGTGCAACTCCACCAACATCAGGTGAAGCTATCATTGGATTTTTTAGATTCTTAGATTTAATATAATCCATAAATATAATTGCACCATAAAGATTATCTACAGGAATATCAAAAAATCCTTGAATTTGAGAAGCATGTAAATCAACTGTTACCATTCTTGTAATTCCTGATGTCTCCATCAAGTTTGCTACAAGTTTTGCTGTAATTGGAACTCTAGGAGCTGCTTTTCTATCTTGTCTTGCATATCCATAATATGGAACAACTGCTGTAATTGATCTAGCAGAAGAGCGTTTAAGAGCATCTGTCATAATTAAAAGCTCCATCAAGTTTGCATTTACAGGAGCTGAAGTTGGTTGTATAATAAATATATCTTTACCCCTTACACTCTCGGTAATTTGTATATTTATCTCTCCATCAGAAAATCTATTTATGTTTGCTTTTGATACAGGAAGCTCAAGATATGAAGCTATATCCTCAGCTAATTTAGGATTCGAAGTTCCAGAAAAAATCATATAATCATTCATTAAAAAAACCTTTATTCTATTATTAAAATTATAGATATATTACTATTATTTATATAAGAGCGTGTTTGAAATTAAATTTAATTTTAATCCTTTAGCTTAAAAGAAAAATATAGTGATAAAAATAGTACAATTAATGAGCTACTATATAATATAGTATAGTTTAGAAAGTGTAAAATTATACCACCAATTATAGAAAAGAATAGACCAAAAGATACAATATTCATCTGCAAAGCCACATAAATACCTCTTTTTTGTTCAGGAGCAAGAGCCAAAATAAGATTCCCTGATGCAATACGATTTCCATCAATTGATGCACCAACAAGAAAAAATATAAAAGAGTATTCATATAAGGAAGATGCGTTAAATACGATAATAATAGCCAAAATTTGTAGAGATATTGAGATATTTGCTGTTAATTTATTAAACCCTTTTCCACTAAGTTTCCCCCATAAAAAGTTACTAAACATCGCTCCAATCATCTGTGTTGTAATTAAACTAGCGATAGCCACACCATCAAGATTAATTTTATTTTGAGCATCAAGAATTATAAATGGTAAAGCGATCAAATATCCATAAGCTAATAAAAAAGTCTTAAGTTGAATTTGTAAGTCTCTATCCTCTTTTAATGTAGTTAATGAATTATGTAAGAATTTTTTAAATGATTTTTCCTCTTTTACTGTAATCTCTTTTTTAGGTTCATCAATTGTTCCGAAAGATAAATATCCAAATCCCATAATAAATGAGCTTATAATAAAAAGGTATCCATAGCTATAAGGTGGCTCAAAAGATGCTAAAATCCAACCTGCCAATGCTCCACTAATTAATCCACCAAAGGCACTAAAAAATTGACGATATGCCATAGTTTTTCCACGAAATTTATGAGAAAATATCTTAGCAATAATATCTTTAAAATATATTGCCCCAAAACCAGCACTAAATGAAAATATAAAAAGTCCAAGACCAATAAGAAAAAGTGTTAAATCAGGAGAGGTCTTGCCAAAAACTATTATACTTATTCCAATTCCGAACCAAGCAAAAAATCTAATAATAAATACTCGTCTAATATATGGTAACATTAATGTATAGCTTTGTGATTGAAATGCAGCAAAAAGTTGAACTATAATTGCACCACCACGAAGGAGTGATGCAAAAAATCCAACAAGCAAAGAACTCCCACCAAAATAGTTGATAATAAGAGGTAATATAGTTGATGGTTCAGCGATAGTTGTTCCGATTGATAAAAAAAATCCATGAAGTATATTTCTTATATGATTATGAAACTTATCCATCTAGTTTAATATCTCCCATGCTTGGTCAATATCTTTTGCTTGATTAGTTACAAAAAGCCAAATAGCACCATTTAATTTTGCTAATTTTAGATACTCTTGAGATGGATTTTTTATTTGAGCAATTGATTCATCAAGAGTAATTTCTTGCCATGATTTTTGATAGTTAATATTATAACGCTTTGGGTCAATAATAAATTCATCAACATCATCACCATTTGCCATCCATAATCGTCCTTTTGAAAAAAGTTCAGGTGTACCTTCATTTCCTTGAAGTATAGCAAATCTTTTATATCTATTTGCAAAAATTTCTATATATTTTTTTAGATAAGGTTTATGAAAAATACCCGTTATCGCAAATTCACTATTAGCAACTCCTGTTAGTTTTTCTATTGTATTTATTCCTGAACGAAGCCCCAGATTCATACGAATTTCTGTAAGATTACTCATCTGTGTAAAAAAATCAGCACGATCAAAATAGTGGGTATTTGAACTTAATTCAATATTATTACAAATCTCTTTTGTTGTAATTCCACCTTTTGCAGGTGCTAATTTATCTCCTGAAACAATTAGATTTATATTTAAATCTTCAAGTATTTTACTAACAAGAGGAAATATATAAGGATTTTTTACCTTTCCATCATAAGGATAACCCAACTCTATTGAATTTTTAATAGTTGTTTTTTTGATAAAATCATCACAACCACTTAATACCCCTGCAAATTCTATGGTAGTCTCTGGTTTTAGCCTCCATCCAAGTAAAAAACCTGCTGATTGTTCTTTAGAGATAGTCTGATTTAACATCTGTTGCATCATATCTTTTGACTCTTCAAAGCTTAAATCTCTGTTTCCCTTTACGCCAGTCCCTACTGCGTGTATATATTTAAAAAAATCCATCTGCCCTCTTATATTTATTTTTTAATAATGATATACTACTATAAATTATTTAATAAAGGTCATTTATGACAAAAGATATTTTAATGGTACTTATATTAACTTTTCTTATGCTCTTATTTGGTATATATTTGGGGATAAAATTGAGTGACTATCTTGAAAAAGACTATAATATAAGATATAAATAGCTTTTTATTATATTGTTTCAATATGTTACATCTATTATAAAAAGATTATTTCATTTTAGTTTGCCTCTATAAATTGATTCATATCAATTTTTTTTAATTTAAATAGAGATATACTACATTTGATTCTAAAATATTAAAACGGTTATTAAGGAGTGAAAATGATAGACTCATCCATAATTAGACCTAGACTAGAGATAGCTTTTTTGGATGAATGCATTTGCTAATGCTAACTTTTTGGGTGCTAGTAAAATTTTAGTATACCAATGTGACAGATGTTATATCAAGTTTTTTGCTTGGTTAAATCAGGCTTCACTAAGACTTAGTATTTTTCTTCATACAGTTATTATAGTTTCAATGTTTTGGATTTATAAACAAGAGAAAAATTATTTAGAAAAAGAAGGCGAAGAGTCTTTATAGTTGGCCGACTTAGGTTGGTCTCATCTTAATTTAAAGGAGAAATAAATGAGATTTAATAAATTAGTTATGTCAGTTGCTGCAATGACAGTAGTAAGTTCAGGGGTATTTGCTGGAACATCTAAAATGGATGTTGAGAAAGTATTTGAAAAAGAGTGTCAAGGTTGTCACGGTCCAAATCACGAAGGTGGTGTTGGTGCTGATTTACGTCCTTCTGTAACAGCGAAGAAAAATGCTTATACATTATCTGAAACTATTTTAAATGGTAGACCAGGTACTGCTATGCCTGAATTTAAAAGTAAATTTTCAAAAGATGATGCTGATAAAATGGTTGATTATATTCAACATTTTAAAGGTAAGAAAATGGATGTTCTTACAATGGATAATGTTAAAGCTGGGTGGAAACCACTTAATGATAGAATGAAATTCTTCAAAAAGTATCCACATGCTGTAGATGTTAAGAAAAATACAGATATCTGTTTTGTAACAGAAAGAGATGCAGAAAGAGTTGCATTTGTTGATGGTACTAATGGTAAAGTTTTATCTAAACACCCTGCTGGTTTTGCAGTTCATGTTACAGTAACTAATAAGCGTCAACCAAGATATGCTTACTCTATCTCTCGTTCAGGTTTAGTAACAATGTTTGACCTTAACACTCCAGGTCAGCAAAAAATTGCAGAGATCCAAGTTGGTTCTGATTCTCGTGGTCTTGCAGTATCTCCAGATGGAAAATACTTAATGGCTGGAAACTATGTACCAGGTGGAGCAATCTTAATGGATGCTATGACTCTTGAGCCATTAAAAGTTTATCCTACATCAAGTGTTATTAATAATGAAGGTAGCATTGAGTCTTCTCGTGTAGCTGGTATTTTTGATACTCCATATGGTCCTTATATCGCATTTGCACTTAAAGATGCTGGTCATGTTTATATTATAGATTATTCTAAGCCTGATTTCCCAATCGTTGGAGATATTCCAAATATTGGTAATATCCTTCATGATGGTTTCTTAAACGAAGGTAAAGAGATTGGTAGATATTTATTTATCGCTTCTCAAGGTTCTGATGTTATTGGTGTTGTAGATTTTAAAACTAAATCTTTAGTTACAAAAATTTATACAGGTCCTTCAGCTAAGCCACATCCAGGTCAAGGTTCTTCATGGTTTAATGAGGGTCTAGGTCAGCAACTTGGTGCTACAGTTAATATGAACTTAGGTCAGGTAACTATTTGGGATGATAACTTTGATGTAATTCGTCAAATCCCTATCGGTGGTGGTGGACTATTTATTGGTACATCTGAGCATACTCCATTCTTATGGGCAGATAATGTTCTTGGTGGTTCATCTAACTGGAATAAAGTTCACTTAATTAATAAGCAAACTTTAGAATTAGATAGAATTATCACTGTTGGTACTAAAAAAGGTACAGTTACAGATCCTGTAACTCACAAAGTTCTTTTTGAATGGAAAGTTCCAACTGTTAAAGATAAAAAAGGTAAAGCTATTACTCCTAGAATTCTTCACGCTGAACCAGCAAACCATGGTCATTGGACTATGATTTCTGAGTGGAATTGTGGAAGAATAGGTATCTATGAAGCTAAAACAGGTAAGTTTGTTAAGTATATTAAAGGCTTAGAAACACCTACATTTACATACTCAATTGAACATAGACAGACTATACCAGGTGCATAATCGCACACTTTCCCCTTTTGGGGAGAGATTTACCTCCTCTCTATAAACCTACATCTATTAAAAATATATTAAAATTCATATATCTATACATACCTTTAATTTTTTAAAATTCATACTATTTATAATCTTTGTTTCAAGCTTATTTTAGCTAGAATACTAGATAAAATGAAAGAAAAATTATGAAAAAATATCTTCTATTAGTAGTAATTTTTTCATCTATTTTATTAGCAGATAAACTAGACGGAAAAAAAGTTTTTGAAACTTATTGTTGGGGTTGTCATCATCAAATTTCTATGGCATTTGGACCATCGTTTACAGAGATTGCAAACAAACGATCAAGTCAAGAGATAGAGGCTTATATTATAGATCCAAAATCTATGTATAAAATTTTTGGTTATAAGCGAACAGTAATGACTCAATTAAAATTAAATAATTTAGAGAGAAAACTAATAACAAAATATATTCTCTCATATAAAGGTAAATAATGTTTAGACTATCAAATCTTATATCTTCTGTAATAGAAGGAAAAAAAGAGAGAGTTTTGGATGGCTCTATTGCTATATGGAATTTTACAAATCGTTGTAATTTATCATGTTTGCATTGTTATTCAAAATCAACATTAGATGAAATTGACACTCTCACTACACCACAAATTAAAAAAACAATTTTGCAAATGAAAGCAAATGGAGTTAAATTTATTATCTTCTCTGGTGGAGAGCCTTTAACAAGAAAAGATCTTTTTGAGATAGCTAATTTTTGTAAGGAAAATGGGATTATTACATATCTTTCAAGTAATGGGCTTTACTTTACAAAAGGCAACATTCAAAAAATCGTAGATTCCTTTAATTATATTGGAGTTAGTATCGATGGTGATGAACCGACTCATGATTTCTTCCGTGGGTTAAAAGGTGCATTCAAAGAAACTTTAAAAGCAGTTCAACTTGCAAACTCTACAGGAGCAAAAGTTGGTATTAGATTTACGATAACGAAAGATACTATAAACTCTTTAGAGTATATTTTTGACCTTGTAGAAAAAGAGAATATTCCTAAAATTTATATATCTCATCTCGTTTATTCTGGTCGTGGTTTGGATAATTTAAAAATGGATTTAAGCAAAGAGCAAAGAAGAGAGTCTGTTGAATTTATTTTAAATAAAGCATTTGAGTATTATAAAACAGGTAGAGATATAGAGATTGTAACAGGAAATATGGAGATGGATGCAATCTTGTTTTTAAATAAATTTGCCATAGAATATCCTGATTTAAAAGATACAATGAGAGAAAGATTAGTTACATGGGGTGGAAACTCTGCAGGAAGAAAACTATTGAATATTAATAGCGAAGGTGATGTAAGACCTGATCCATTTTTCCCTTTAACTGTTGGAAACACTATAGAACAAGATTTTGGAGATATTTGGAAAGGTGGAGATTTGTTAGATAAGCTTAGAATCCATCCACGAAAACAGATAACTGGAATATGTTCTGATTGTGAGCAGATAGATATATGTAATGGCGGTTCTCGTGCAAGAGCCTATGCAATTACTGGTGATTTATGGAGTGAAGATCCATCATGTTACTTAACAGAAGAAGAAAGAAGGAAAAATTAATGATTAAAAAATTGCTATTAGCATCAACTGTTGCATCAGCACTATTTATAACTCTTCAAGCAGAAGTTATCAAGCCATTTATAATAAATGGTTCAACTGAAAAAATATTTGTGGTTGAAAGAGAGAGTAGCTCTTTGGCTATTATAGAAAAGGGACTCCCTCGTTCGCGTATTAAAAATATGCATGATATGAATCATGGCGTTGTTAAATTTTATGGCAATGATGGTTATGTAATTAGTAGAGATGGTTTTGTTGTTAAATTTGACCCAGAAACTGAAAAGATACTAAAAGAATATAAAACTAGCGAAAGTGCTATTGGTTTTGTAATTAACGATTATTATGTGGCAGTTGCCAATTATGATAATAAAAGTGTTGATATTTTAGACCGTAATCTAAATCCAATAAAAACATTTAAAACTAATTCAAAAAATGTTGGTATCAAAATCTATAAAGATTATCTAGTTTTTTCACAAATGGATAATGATAAAATAACTGTTTTAAAAGATAAAAATAAAGGTAAAAAGATTCCAGATTTTGAAATTTTTAAGGAGTTTACTGATGTGGGAGTTATGCCTTTTGATGCGATGATTAAAGATAATAATTTTATAACAGGTTTTTTTAATAGTCCATTTTTTGGTGTACTTGACCTTGATAAGATGGAATATAAAAAGATAGATATTCTTTTAGGTGATAGAAAACCAGTATTAAAAGTGCCTCATTTTGGTTTTTGGAGTATTAGTGAAGGAAATGTATTTATCCCAGCAGTTGGAGATAATAAAGTACTTGTTTATACACCTGATTTTAAATTTGTAAAGAATATAGAAACAGAGGGTCTGCCTGTATTTACAGCACTATCCCCTGATAAAAAATATTTAGCCGTAACATTTAGTGGTAAAAAATTTCCAGTGATTCAGATTATAGATACTAAAACTTTAAAAATAATCAAAAGATTTGAGTTTGATGGAAAAGTTTTACATTTAAGATGGTCTAAGCAAAAACCACTACTTTATGTATCTGTAAATGATACAAATAAGGTTGCTGTTTTAAATACGAGAGATTGGTATTTAGCTCGTGAGATTTTTACAATAAATAAACCATCAGGTATATTTATTTATGAGCAAAAAAATAAGGATCTAAAATAATGGGTAAAGTATATTTAACAGGAGCAGGTCCTGGTGATATTGAATTATTAACATTAAAAGCATTAAGAGTAATTGAGGATGCAGATGTTATTATATATGATAGATTAGCCAATCCAGATATTTTAGAAAAAGCAAAAAGTGGATGTGAATTTGTATATGTTGGAAAAGAAGACGGTAGACATATTATGCCTCAAGATGATATTAATGAGACTATTTATCAAAATGCACTAAAATATAAAACTGTAGTTCGTCTTAAAGGTGGAGACCCTTTTGTATTTGGAAGAGGTGGTGAAGAGGCTAATTATCTTTATGAAAGAGATGTAAAATTTGAGATTATTCCTGGGATAACTTCTGCTGTTTCTGCTCCTGCTTATGCTGGAATTCCAGTAACTCATCGTGGAGTAGCAGTTAGCTTTAGGGTGGTAACTGGTCATGAATCACCAAATAAAAAAACATCTCAGATACCATGGGATAATTTTAAAACAGATGATACTATTGTATTTTTGATGGGACTTCATAATCTGCCAAAAATTAGCAATAAACTAATTGAAATAGGAAAAAGCCCTGATTATCCTGTGGCAGTTATATCAAAAGGGACAACAAAAGACCAAAAAGTTGTGGTTGGAACACTAGAAAATATCGTAGAAAAAACAAAAGATATTCCAACTCCTGCACTAATTGTTGTGGGTCGTGTAGTTGAACTTAGAAATCAATTAAAATGGTTTGAAGATTCTAATAGTTAATTTATGCTAGAGATAGATAATTACACAGATTCTATCCTAAAACATATAAACTATCATATTAAAGATAGTTTGCTAATTTTAGGTGCAAATGGAGCGGGTAAGAGTAGTTTAGCCAAACTGCTCTGTGGAATTACTCCAAGTGATTCTATAAAAATTAATATTTTAAAACTTGGAACAGGTGCTTTTGGTGAGGCTAAAGCCATCACTTCCGATAAATCACAGGAACAGTATAATATAAATCTACAAACTCTTTCATTACAAGATAGAGCCAAAATTATAAATTATATCCCATCTAAACTAGATATTTTTGATGAATATATTACCCTAAAAGATTATCTTATACTTTCTAAAATAGATTTTAATATCAATATAGATGATACTATAGATACTCTTGGTTTAAATGATTTGAAAGATAGACCTTGTATAAATCTTAGCAGTGGAGAGTCTCAACTTACTCTAATGGCATCTGCTATTATCCATAACGCAAAAATTACAATCTTTGATGAACCTACAGCTAACCTTGACCCTCAAAAAACTTCTCAAATCTATAAAATATTATCAAATAAAAAAAATTTAAAAATAAAAATAGTTATAACTCATGATTTAAACTTAGCATATAGATTAGGATTTGATGTGATTTATCTTAAAGATGGTAAAATTATATTTAAAGGAACTAACAAAGAGTTTTTTAATAAAAAAAATATAGAAAAAACTTTTGCTAATAGAGTTAAAAAAATAGAAAATTTTTGGGTTGTGGATATATAATATATATTTCAATTTTAAAATGTATATTTCATATTTGCATAAATATATCTACCAGGTTCATTTATTAGCATAGTATCAGAACCATCTGTCATAAGAATCAAATCTTTATAAGTATTTGTTGTTGTATAAGTCTTATCCAATAGATTATCTATTCCAATAGTCATTTTCATACCATTATCAAACTCTCTTGTCGTTTTAAAGTTTACAATTCCATAACCAGCTAATGTCTGTTCCCCATTCTCTTCATCTACACTATCCCATCTACTTCCTGCTACAAATGATAGTTCTATCTCACCATCTTCATCATAATCATAAGTAACTGATGCGTTTAGTTTTAAAGGTGTAATTTCTGCTAAATCTGTATCACTTTGTCCTGTTGTAAGAGTGTCTTTTTCACCTTTTTTATAGGATATTCCAATATCAAAATATAAATCATCAGTTGGCATATATGAGGTACTTAATTCTGCTCCATAAATTGTAGCATCAATATTTTCAAAATTATTTTTCTTTATTGAAGGATTTCCATTATAATATATATAATCTTCTAACTTACTATAAAATGCTTTGAATTTAACCTTAGAGTTTTCAAATTTCTTTTCAAATCCTAAATCAATCTCATAATTTGTAGTTTGCTCTAAATCAGGATTTCCATTTAATATTCTTACTACTGGTTTTACTGTTGTATTGTATCTTACATTATAAAGCTCTCTTGCATCTGGAACTCTGCTTGATTTACCAATACCAAAAAAATATTTTGTATCTTTATCTGCGTTATATGTGGTAAATATAGAACCACTAACTGAATCAAACTCTCTGTCTTTTTCGCTATTAGAAGCAGTTTCTATTGTGGTATCGTCATATCTTGTGCCAACCTCTATATCCATTTTACCAAAGTTTTTTTCAAATTTCATAAAAAATGCACGATTTTCTGTATCTACATCATCAATACTTTGTCCAATAGTTTTTACCATATTAGTTGTAAGGTTTGTAGATGTATATTTACCATCCCAGTTTCTCTTACTAGCATCAAGACCATACGTAATAGTGGTATCCCATAAATCAAAACTATTTTTAAGCTTTAATCCACTCATCTCTGTAGTTAGGTGGTGTGTCATAAATGCACCTTTTGAAAGGGCTACTTGACGATACTCTGTACTCATTGGGTGATCCACTTCAGAATTATAAATTTGAAGATGTAGATTTTTTGAATATGCCCCAAGATTTTTGGCACTATACTCTAAATTCATAATATCACTATCATCCCAAATAGCATCCATTTTACTCGATGGATATAGAACATTCTCACTTCTATTTGCAGTATAACTTAATTTTAACTCTTGATTTTCAGTAATATCTATAAAAATCTTACCCATATACATAGTCTTTTCAAATGCATCCATATTTTTATTAGTATTGCTATAATTAAAACCACCTACTTTTGTACCAGTTGTGTAGTTTGAAAGTTGTGTAGAAAATGTGTTACCGTCTCCATCTTCATACTGCTCACCTTTTTCTTTAGAAGCACTAAAAAGTACTTTGATAAAATCATTTCCACCACTTAGAGTTGTAGAGAATTTTTGGTATCCATAACTTCCTGCATTTATACCAAATTCACCACTAAATTTCTCAGTAAGCTTTTTAGTCTTGATTTTAATAGAACCACTTAGAGAACCAAACTCTTCTATATCAAAAGGACCCTCAAGAACCTCTACATTCTCAATCGCATGAGTTACAACATGAGAAGTAGGAGGATCCATTCTATTAACACAAGCACCACAAACCACAGTACCATCAATTGTTACCTTGATATTATCTCTTTTTTGCCCTCGTAACATAATGTCATTAGCTATACCACTTCTTCTAATAAGTGAGATACTAGGTATATTTTTATTTAATGCTTCTGCTAAATCGGCTGATTTTACCTCCTCGCCACTTATATTCTCAACAACTTTTACATTGACTCTTTCACTAACCTCAATAGTCCCTAAATCAGTCTCTGCGTTTAATGCTACAATACAAATTGCTAAAAGATAAATCTTTTTATTCATTTTTTTTCCTAATTATTCTAAATTTTATCAATTAAAGAATTTTATAGGAAAATTGTTAATTATTTGTTAAGTTTTTAAATAAGTGGCTTGTAAATTCAATTACCAAAAGCATCTAATTCTTACTCATAAATAGCTCAACTATTAAATTCCATTTGAAGATGCTTTCTCCAATATGAGAATATAAAGAGTTTGTAGCACCCTCTATAACTTTTGTCAATTCTCCATATGGAAGAGATTAAAAAATAAAATCTCCCTCTTTGGGCTGATAATTTATTTATAAAATTTATTTATAACCGACATTCATCACCCCTCTAAACTTAAATAAAGTACAGTTAATATTTTTTTTCCTATTCATCCTATGTAGAAACGAGGTAAATTCCATTGTTGCCATCACTTTATTATCTGATTGTGCAACTAATCTATCAAACTAATCAAGTTGCTTTTATATTTGAAAGTAAATCTTTATACTCAGTTGGTATATTGACAATACCATTTTCTATAGATGCTTGAAATTCAACTGCATACATTTTGAAGTCCTTTACTATAAATTATTAATTAAAACTACTATATACTAAAATAGCCTTAATATAAATAATCAGACAAAAGTCCGATTATTTAGTTACTCCCACTCAATAGTAGCAGGAGGTTTAGAACTAATATCATAAACCACTCTATTAATCCCATCAATTTCATTAATAATTCTTCTACTAATTCCCTCTAACACATCGTGAGGGACATGAGCGAATGTAGCAGTCATTCCATCTACTGATTCTACCATTCTTACACAAACTGTATTATCATAAGTACGATTATCGCCCATCACTCCAACAGATTGTACATTTAAAAGTACTGTAAATGCTTGCCAAACTTTATCGTAATATCCTGTTGCTCTTAACTCTTCTTGCATAATTGCATCAGATTCTCTAATAAGTCTTAGTCCATCATCTGTAACTGCACCCATTGTTCGTATTGCAAGTCCAGGTCCAGGGAAAGGGTGTCTGCCTATCATCTTTTTTGGAAGACCAAGTTCAAGTCCTAATGCTCTTACTTCATCTTTAAAAATTTCTCTTAAAGGCTCAACAAGTTCAAATGTCATCCAATCAGGAAGTCCACCTACATTATGATGAGATTTGATTGTTTTTGATGGTCCTTTAACTGAAACTGATTCAATTACATCAGTATAAAGTGTACCTTGTGCTAAAAATGCTACGGCAGTATGTTTTTTTGCCTCTTTATCAAATACCTCTATAAATGTCTCTCCAATAACCTTTCTTTTGGTTTCTGGGTCGCTTATTCCCTCTAGTTTATCCAAAAATAGTTTTTGAGCATCAATAGTAATTAGGTTCATATCAAGCATTTTAAACATATCTTGAACATCTTTTGCTTCATCTTTTCTAAGTAACCCTTGGTCAACAAATACACAAATTATCTGCTCTTTATCTAGTGCTTCATTGAGTATTCTTGCTACTACAGAGCTATCTACCCCACCACTTACACCACAAAGGACTTTTTTATCTCCTACTTGTGCTTTGATTTGAGCAATTTTCTCTTTGGCAAATCCACCCATATTCCATGTACTATCACAACCACAAATATGTTTTGAGAAGTTTTTAAGGAGCTTTGTACCCTCTACACTATGATGGACTTCTGGGTGAAATTGAAATGCGTATATATTTTTATCAACAGATGCAATCCCTGCATAAGGAGAGTTTTCACTTGTTGCAATTACATCAAATCCATTTGGAAGAGTCTCTACTCTATCTCCATGGCTCATCCATACTATCTCATCATCACTCATACCATTGAAAATATCATTTTCTACACTAAAAGATAGTTTAGCCTTACCATATTCGTGATGATTAGCAGATACTACCTCTCCACCAAAGTGTTGAGTAATTAGTTGCATTCCATAACAAATCCCCATAATAGGGATATTAAGCTCCCAAATATCTTCACTTGGCTTATAAGCATCTTCTGCATAAACAGAAGCAGGACCACCTGAAAGGATAATACCTTTTGGAGTTCTTGCTTTTATATCCTCTATATTCTCACGATATGGTACAATCTCACAATAGACCCCACTCTCTCTAAGTTTTCTAGCGATTAATTGAGTATATTGCGAACCAAAGTCAAGTACTACGATAGGTACATGTTTCATATTTTAAGCCTTTTAAATTTTTTGTAGATTATACCTTGTTTATATCTCTATATCAAGATAAAATATTATGATTATTTAGAATTGTTAAATACTTTAAAATCATCTTTACCATAAATTAATAGTTGATTGGTGTTATAATATCCAATCTGAACATATAGTAATTTTAGTTTTGAACCATCTTTTGGCTTAGCTTTTTTATCTCTAAAATATATTGGTATTTTTTGGGAGTTCAAATAGAAAAAACCTTTTTTGTAAACACCTATAAGATTTACAAAAATATCATTTTGATTTATAGTATTGAGATTAAATTGAGTTTGATTTTTGATATACTTAGAGCTATTAATATCTTGAAGTTCTACAATCTTTGATATTTTTGTAATCTCTTTAAGACCATTATAATTATCAATCCTATCAACTTGAATATTATAAGATTTTCCCTCTTTTAAATTTAATGCAATATTATAAAGATATATTCCCCTTGCATCAATTTCTTGTTTTATAATAGCATTTTTACCTCTTTTAAATATCACTTTTATATTTTTAAGGGGAATAGGTTCTCTAATATTTTCAATTTTATACAAATCATCAATAGTATGTATTTTATTATACTCTAATATATTTTTTTTATAAATTTCAAAACTTGCATATATTGGTAAATGATCAGAATAGCCTTTTCCAATATGTCTATTATTCTTAAATTGCCATCTATTTATTGCACCTTTTTTTGTAAAAAGATACCTTGGTTTAAAAATATTAAAAGAGTTTAGGATATACTCAATCTTGTCTTTATCAAACATATTATGGGGCAAGATTATACTATCAACAGAGCCTTTATATGAAAAATATCGCCTACTAAATCTACTGTTTTTATCAACCTCTAACCACAAATTATAATGAAGTTTATTATACTTTTTACCAATTAAATCTCTAGTTACTAATATATTCTTATTTATCGTCTTTAAAATATGATTTATCCCTGTGATAGAATTAGTATCATTGAATTTATTTTTTATTGTAAGATACTCATCATAGTTACTATTAAAATCACCCAATATAATATACTCTTTATCTTTTGGTAAATTTTTAATTCTATTAATTAAAGCTTTTGCAGATTTTATCCTTTTACTCTCTTTGCCTAAATTATATTTAGATTTCCAATGATTTACAAAAATAATTAAGCTATTATTTTCTATATTAAGATGAACCTCTAAAATAGATCGTTTTTGTTTTGAATTATCAATTTTAATTTCAGAAGATTCTATTATTTTATATTTTGAGAGCAAAGCAACTTTTACGGATGAATTTTGCTTATTAGCGATTGAACTATATCTGTATTCACAACCAACTTTTTTAAGTCGTTTTCGAAGTAAATTGAATGCGTTAATATTTTCTACCTCTTGAAGAGCTATAATATCTGCATTTATATCACATATCACATTAGAAATATTATTAAGTTTTATATCTAAAGTTTTTTGATTCCAACCATTTTTATGTGGGATATATCTACTATATTCACCACCTTGGGTTTTAATATCAAAAAGATTCTGAATATTATAAGTTGCTATTTTAATCTCATAAGAGTATAAAATAATAGATAAAAATAGTGATATAAATAATTTAATTTATTAAGCTTTTTTGTTGATATATAGGTATTTTAAAGGTAAATATTGCCCCATCATCACTATTTTCTACCGATATTGTACCTTGATATTTATTTGCAATTTGCATACTTAAATATAATCCAATACCTGTACCTTTCCCGCTTGGTTTTGTAGTAACATTTGGCTTAAATATTTCATCTATTATATTTGTTGGAATCCCACCTGCATTATCTTGAAAATATATATTTAGATATTGCTTATAAATTTTAGAACTTATTTTAATTCTTCTATTTTTTATATCTTTTTCATTAAAAGCATCTTTTGAATTATTTATCATATTTAGCATAAGATGCTTAATATCATTCTCTTTTGCTTGAATAAGATGATCTGTATCAATTATCACTTCTATTGCAATATTATTTTTCATAAATTCATCTTTAACTAATAATAAAACAGAATCAATCGTTTTATTTATATTAAAAACTTCTATATTTTGCTCTTCTCTAAAAAAACCTCTAAACTCATCTAATGTTTTTACCATATGATGGACTTGCAACATCGTACCCTCTAAAAAATTATCAATATACTCTTGATCCACAATACCATCTTCAAAGTCACTTCTTAACAACTCTTCATACATAGTAATGGCATTTAATGGTTGTTTCCATTGATGAGCCACAGCATCCATCATTTCACCCATAGCTGCCATTTTGGTTTGTTGTTCTAAAATCTTTTCTTGTTGTACTCGCCTCGTTAATTCCTCTGCGATTCTATCTTCAAGAGAATCATTTAAATCTTTTAATTTCTTTTCTATAATATGATTAGTATTTATCTCTTTTTTTAACATATAATTAATATATAGAGTAATTGAAGATACAATAGATAATATTGATATCAGTAACATATCTTCATCCATCTGCAATATATTCTCAAATAAAATTCCAATAGATGTGATAATTAATACTAATATAATTAAAAATTTCATATTTACCTCTTATTTCTAAACTTTAAGATTATTATATATAATAGCATTTTATATATTACTAAAGCATTAAAAATATATAACATAAGTATTTCTATCAATCTACTTTAATAACTCATTAGATATAATTATTAAAAATCAATTAAGAAGTATAAATGAAAAATAGTTATAACCCACAAACAGACATATATATCCCCACTCCTAGCTCTTTTGATCCCGATTCTAATGGTCATTTTGGTATATTTGGAGGTAGATTTGTGCCTGAAACTTTGATGCCAACTCTTGAACAATTAAGATTAGATTATGAAGCAATTAGATTCGATAAAGAGTTTTGGAGTGAAGTTGATTACTATTATAAAAATTATGTTGGAAGACCATCCTCTTTATATTTTGCAGAAAATATTTCAAAAGAGATTGGTGCAAAAGTTTATTTAAAACGAGAAGATTTAAACCATACAGGAGCTCATAAAATAAATCATACAGTTGCTCAGGCACTTTTAGCAAAAAGACTTGGTAAAAAAAAGATAATTGCAGAAACTGGAGCAGGTCAGCATGGTGTGGCAACAGCAACAGTAGCAGCACTTTTTGGGCTTGAATGTGAGGTTTTTATGGGTGCAAAAGATGTGGCTCGTCAAGAGTTAAATGTTTTTAGGATGAAACTTTTGGGGGCAAAAGTTCACGCTGTTGAATCAGGAAGTAAAACTCTAAAAGATGCAATGAATGATGCTATTCGTCACTGGGTAACAAATGCAAGAGATACATTTTATGTTATTGGAACAGTAGCAGGACCTCACCCTTATCCTATGATGGTGCGAGATATTCAATCAATTATTGGATGGGAAGCAAAGGCTCAATTAGATAAAGTTGAAGGGTGTTTACCAGATAAAGTTATCGCTTGTATTGGTGGAGGAAGTAACGCTTTAGGAATTTTCAATCACTTTTTAAATGATGAAAGTGTTGAATGTATTGGAATAGAAGCTGGTGGATTTGGACTTGATTGTAAACATGGTTGTTCTTTGGCAAAAGGAAGCCCAGGGGTATTACATGGTCAGCTTAGTTATCTATTACAAGATGAAGATGGTCAAGTACAAGAGGCTCATTCAATTTCGGCAGGATTAGATTACCCAGGAATTGGACCAGAACATGCATTTTTAAAAGATGAAAATATTGTTAGTTATGATTATATTACAGATGATGAAGCGATGGATGCATTTGTTTGGCTTACAAGAACAGAAGGAATTATACCTGCATTTGAAAGCTCTCATGCTATTGCGTATCTTAAAAAGATGAAAAAAGAGGATATTCAAGGGCAAACTATTTTAGTTAATCTTTCAGGAAGAGGTGATAAAGATATGATTCAAGCTCAAGAGATTTTAAAAGGGAAGATATAGAATAGCTTCTATATTTAATAGACCCTAAATCAAGTTCAGGGCAACGAAGGTTGTCATTCTATGTGATAAAAGTTTGTCATTTTGTACAATACTACAGTAAGAGTTGTAAAGTATTGCCGTTTATTTGCTTCGTACAATAATAAGCATCTGTACAATACAATCGTCATTCCGTGCTTGACACGGAATCTTTTTAATCAAAAGTATCTATTGCTTTTAATATTTTATATTTTATCTAAACTATTCTCTGGATTCACTACCACCAAATCTATATTCTCTGATGGAAAGTGAACCATATCTCTAATATTTTTTTGTACAGATATAGAAGCATATAAGCTTAAGAAAAATGATATTGCATAAAAGCCTTTTTCACTAAGTATCATATTTGCATTCCATAATCCAACTGCTAATAAAATTACAGCAGTAAAAAATGAAAACCAACAAATTCCAAAATATGTACTTGTTACTGGTATATTTTCCAGTCTATCTCTTACTGATTTTTGTAATGAAATTGCTGAAAATAATCCAAAGATTAATAATGTAAAGTAATATCCTTTTTCATTTAACTCCATATCTGCATTCCATAATCCAACCAAAAATGCTGATATACCTACTAAAAATGCTATCCAAGAAGCTAAGATAAAAGCCTCTGATGGTCTGTTAATATTATTCATAATAATCCTCCTTTTGAAGAATTATAACATATAAAGTATAAAGTGTTGCCTTACGCTTTTAATAATGGGTAAAACTTTTGAATAAAAGGTTAAGATAGAATATAATATTTATATAAAGGATATTTATTAAAGTTCTTTCAAAACTAGATTCTAAATTAAATTCAGAATAACAAACAATCGTCATTCCGTGCTTGATACGGAATCTAAAATAAGTTTTCTAAAAAAGAGTATCTACTCCAAAAAAGGAGTAGAGTTAAATATTAAAGTGTAGAAAAAGAGACACTTATACACGCTTTTAAGTTTGCAAGTTCATCTTTTAAATCTTGAGTTATATTTCCATCAACTTTTACTACAGCTAATGCTTTTCCATTATTATCTCTTCCTAATCTAAAATCAGCTATGTTTAGACCATGCTTAGATATTAAATGACCAACATCACCAATAACACCTGGTTCGTCACTATTTCTAAAGAATATCATTTTGCCAGAAGGTTCAACATCAAGTGCGTAATCATCTATCATAATTACTCTTTGAATATTTTCACCAAAAATAGTCCCTGCAATTACTAAAGTTGAATCATCTGTCGTAAGTTTAATGTATACTTTATTATTAAATCCACTATGATTTGGCTTCTCCTCTTTGATAATCTCAATGCCTCTATCCTCTGCCACAAATTCAGCATTTACATAGTTTACATGGTCTGCCAAAGACTCTGTTAATACTCCAACTGTTGCGAAAGTACCAAGAGAATCTACAAATTTTGCAATTTCACCTTTTGCTGTTACTCTTATAGATTTGATTGGAGACTTTGTAATCTCTGCACTCATATGACCCATTTTTTGGATAAGTTCTAAAAAAGGTCTTACAAAATCAGGTAGTTCATTCTCTTTAATTGGTAAATTTAATGCATTCGGATATGCAATACCTTTTGCTGATTCAAGAGCTTGTTTTGCTGCACTAATTGCAATATTTTGTTGAGATTCTCTCGTATTTGCACCAAGATGAGGAGTTACAATCACATTATCAAAATCTAAGAATGGATGATCAGTAGCTGGTTCTTTGTCAAAAACATCAATCCCTAACATTCTAATTTTTTTACTCTCTAATGCTTTAATTAATGATTTTTCATTATACAATCCACCTCTAGCACAATTAATCAAAACTACACCATCTTTCATCTGAGCAATTTCAGAATCAGTTATCATATCAATAGTTTCAGCAGTTTTTGGAGTATGAATTGTAATAATATCACAATCTAAAATATCATTAAAATCTTTTGTATATTCAATATCTAAATCAGTTGCTTTACTTGAAGGAACATAAGGATCAAAGGCAATCACATTCATATCAAAAGCTTTTGCTCTGATTCCTACACGAGAACCAATATTACCAAAACCAATAATTCCTAGCTTTTTATCTTTAAGTTCTGTACCATACCAATCTTGTCTTCTCCATACACGATCAATTTTTAGATTATTATGAGCATAAGGAAATTTTCTAACACAAGATAACATATGTGTCATCGTAAGTTCAACAGCAGCAATAGTATTAGCAGTTGGAACATTCATCACAACTATACCTCTTTTGCTACAACCATCAATATCAACATTATCAACACCAACACCAGCTCTTACAATAGCTTTTAACTTAGTTGCATATTGTAATAAGTTTTCATCTACATCAGTAGAACTTCTTGTAATTATCACATCTGCATTTGGAATTACTTTAGAAATTAATATATCTTTTGGTTCATCTGCAGCATTAATCATAATTATATCATTATCTTCACTTAATAGAGTTAATCCCTTTTCATGAATATGATCACATACAACAATTGTCATTTTAGACATCTGTTTAACCTTTTTTAATAATTTGAGAAATCTTATAAAACTTTGGGGAGATGATGCTTCAGATCCACCAAAAATAATTAATCTATTTTTTAGTTTTACAAGAAGTCTTAGAAGACGGGATAATACCCGTCTAAGAAAAAATATATTTTATTATATATCTTATTTAAATTTGTCTTTTAAAGCATCACCAAGAGTCATACTATTATCTTGATTAAGATTAAGTTGCTTCATAGCTTCTCTCTCTTCTTGTTTCTCAAGTCTTCTTACTGATACTCTAATTCTATTATTTCTAGCATCTATAAATGAAATCACAGCTGTAATTTCTTGACCTTTTTCAATTTCATCTATTTTTAGTGGATAAAGGTCTTCTGTTCTAATAAGAGCATCTAATCTATTACCTAACTCAATAAATACACCAAAATCTTTTTTATCTTTAACTGTTCCAGTAACAACATCATTAACTTTATTAGTTTTAGAGAACTCTTCTATTGGAGATACCTCTAATGCTTTTTTACTTAATGATATTCTTTCAGCATCTTTGTCAATATTGATAATTTTAATCTCAATATCATCACCAATTTTAAGAGAATTTTTTGCTGTAATAGATTTATCCCAAGATAACTCTTGATTGTGTAATAGTCCTTCAACAGCACCTATCTTAATAAATGCACCAAAATCAGTAGTAGATGAAATTGAACCAGTTACGATATCTCCTATTTTATACTCTTTTGTAAATGCATCCATTGGTTTAGGAAGTAATGTTTTAAGACTAACTCTTAATCTTCTACCCTCTTTATCAATTTCAATAACCTCAACATTAATTTCACTATTTACTTCTATGTAATCTTTTGGATGTTTAACATTTTTATCCCAAGAAATTTCAGATACATGTAAGAATGCTTCAAGATCTTCACCTAAATCAACAAATACACCATAAGGTTCAATGTTACTTACAGTTGCAGTTACAGTATCACCAACTCCTAAAATTTCATCAATACTCTTCCATGGATCAGGATTAGCATCTTTAATTGATAAAGATAAATGTCTTTTCTTTTTATCATAATCAAGAGCTATTACACTTACCTCATCACCTTCATCAAAATATTTTGAAGGGTTTACAGGACCTTTGTGAGAAATTTGTGAATAATGAACAAGTCCATCCATTCCACCAACATCTACAAACATACCATAACTTGTAATTTTTTTGATTGTCCCAAGTACTGGATCTTTACTTTCAAGTAATCTATTTACAATCTCTTGAGTTTTAGCTTTATCTCTTTCTATTAACTCTTTTCTTGAAATTACAACAGAGTTTTTATCTTTATCAACTTTGATAATAATAGCTTTTACTTTTTTACCCATAGCATCATTCTTAGGGCTTAAGTAAGATAATGTTTTTGGCATAAAGAATTCTAAACCTTCACAATCAACTACATAACCACCTTTATTTTTCTTAGAGATAATACCATCAATAATATACTCTTGCTCATCATCATAATCATTGATAAATTCACTTAAAGCTGCTTTTTTCTTAGCTAACTCATAAGAGATAGCCGCTCTTTCACCTCTATTACCAGTTACTATTACAGGTATTTCATCATTAACATTAAATAGTATAACACCATCTTCATCTCTTAGTTGATCTAATGATAAAAACGCTTCATTTTTTCTACCAATATCAATTATTGCTTGATTTTCATCTTCTAAAATCTTTACAACTATACCATTCACTAGATCATTTCTTGATTCTTGTTTTTTAAACGATTCCTCAAGCATCGCTCCAAAATCTACATCTTCGTCTTGAATATCTTCAAATTTCATTAAACCAGTCCTTCATTTTTGCCTATTAAGTACAAGATTATACACTTTTTTATATTAAACCTAATCAAGATTCTTTAAATATCTTTATATTCTTGATTACATTTTGAACTATCCAGTCAGGAGTTGAAGCACCAGCACTAATTCCACAAAGATTTTTATCCTTAAACCACTCTATTTTTAATTCTATTTCATTCTCTATTAAATAACTATCTTCACAATATTCCTTACATATACTATGAAGTTGTTTTGTATTAGATGAGTGCTTTCCACCAATTACTATCATCACATCAGCTTCTCTTGCTAACTCTGCGGCAGCATCTTGATTTTCAAAAGTTGCATTACATATCGTATTAAATACTCTTACTTCTTTTATTCTACCAACAAGTACCTCTACAATCTCAATAAAATCTTTCGGTTTTCGCGTAGTTTGTGCAACAACTGCAACTTTTGATTTTAGCTTCTCAAACTCTATATCTTGTGGAGTATTTACAATAAATGTATTTTCAGTATCTCCATAACTATAAACACCTTTTATCTCTGGATGATTCTTATCTCCAAATATAACAACAGAATAATCCTCTTTACTCATTGATTCAACAATTTGTTGAGGTTTAGTTACATAAGGACAAGTAGCATTTATCATTTTATGATTATTTCTTTTTAGAGTTTTTAATTCATTTTTAGGAATACCATGAGTTCTTATTACAATTGTTTTTGTATCTTCTGCATCTTTTAAATTTTCTGCCAATCCTATATTATAATTTTCTTTTAATCTATTAATTTCATCTTTATTATGGATTAATGGTCCATAAGTTTTACTCCCTGGATGTTGCTCTGCTATCTCTATTGCTCGTTTAACACCATAACAAAATCCATAACTTTCTGCTAGTTTAATTTTCATATTTTTCCTTTCTAATTAAACCTATTTTTCTTAAAATTACACCAGTTTCAACATGAGAAGTATATGCAAACTGGTCAAATATTGCAAAGTTAATTATCTCATATTCATCTATTAACTCTTTTAAATCTCGTTTAAGTGTCTCTTGAGAACAAGATACATAAATTATATTATCAAACTTTTTAACCAAATTTATACTATGTTCATCTAATCCACTTCTAGGAGGATCCACAAAGATATGTGAAAAATTATAACTATCCAAATCTACATCTTTAAGTCGTGTAAATACCCTTTTTTTATTAATTGCTTCTGTTAGCTCCTCGGCACTCAAACGGATAAACTTAATGCTATCAATATTATTAAGCGTACAATTAATCTTTGCCGATTTTATAGAAGTTTTAGAAATCTCTGTGGCAAGAACTCTATTAAATTCACTACTTAATGCAATTGTGAAATTTCCATGACCACAATAAGCCTCTAATAAATCCCTCTTATCTCCAGCTAAATTACTCTTTACCCATCCAATCATTTTTGCATTAACTGCACAATTTGGTTGAATAAAACTATTTTCATATATTTGGTATCTATATTTATCACCATTTACATTAATCTCATCTGTTATAAAATCATCGCTCAAAACTCTTCTAACTTTTCTACTTCGTCCAATAAGTTTTATATTAAGCTTATCTGATAACTTTTTTCCCTCCTCATCCCAACTCTCATCTATTTTTTTATGATAAATCATTGTCACAAGCATCTCACCCAAATTAGAGGTCAAAAATTCAATAGAAAATAGTTTAAATCTAAGCATCTTATTATCGACAATCTCATCAATAATCTTTGGCATCACACTATAAATACTATTATGAACAATCTCACAACTATCAATCGTCACCACACCTTGTCTATCAAGTCTATTCATTGCATAACTAATATCATCCTCAATATGATAAATTCTAAACTCAGCCCTACATCTAAAATGACTCGTATTTGAAGCAATAATATCAATATTATTAACTCCAAACTCTTTAAAACTATTTATAGTCTCATTTTTTTTTAATTCTAATTGCTCTTTATAACTTTTCTTATAAAGCGTACAACTCCCACATATCCCAAAATATTTACACTGCATTAATTTTCCTTTAATCTATTCACTTACCATTTGAACTTTATTTAATCTAAAAGATGTCCTGTATTTTTTATCATATATGTTGTGATAATTTTTGAAAAAAAATTGAATATACTTTTTGTATCTATAATTTTATCATCACTACCTAAAAAAATTTCAATTATTATACCTTTTTCTTGTAAAGTTTTAATTCTATCTTTATCCCATTGATACTCTAAAAGCTCTTTAAGTTCATCCACCGAGCCTTCTTTTAGATATTGATTAAGATTTATATTATTTGGATAGGCTACATTTAAAAGAAATTGTTTAGTGTATTCTTGTGGTGAATTTTGAAAGTATCTTAATTGTCTTCTTGCATAATTTTTTGGTTGATTTTGAAAAAATGCAGGAGATAAGAGAATCAATCTATCCACTCTATCTCTGGTATTATAGGCATATTCAAAGGCTTTAATCGCACCATAGCTAAATCCCACAACACTAAAATCACTATTTATTATGTAGTCTTTAAATAATTTATCTTCATTTGCTAAAGAAAATCCACTAAAAAATTTCACGGATTATCTCTTTTGTTTTACTTTGAGTTATATTTTCATACTGTAATAGATATATTGAAACTTTATCAATCGCGATATCTAACTTATCTACAAGTGTTTCAATCTCTTGAATTAGAGATTTATAAACTTCATCTTTTTGGCTCTCAGATGAGCTAAAATCATTACCCATAGAGTATCTATCTAACATATTATTAATCATATTTTTTGCCATTTTTATATCATCAGCAGAATTTGTAAACTGCTCTTTATAAACTTTTTTTATAGCAATAAAACCTGCAAGATATATTTTAATTCTATTTAACATCTGATTCTGAGAGATTATCTCGTTATCATATTGCGTAAGAATAGTTGTTACAATTCCTATTTTTTGAAACTCTACATCATACCAAGTTGCGACTATAGCTTTTGAGGCTTGATATATCGCCTCTATCTCTCGTTCTTTATATGTTAAACTAGCAATTTTTCTTTTGCCTTTTAGAACTTTATCTTTAACTGCTTCAAAATCATCATCACTTAAATTATCTCTACCATTTTTAAATGCATATAAAGCAGCTTCATTAGTGATAGTTGATAGTCCTGCATTATTAAATCCAACAGTACTAATAGCCAACTGTTCTATATCAACTGTATGTTTTTTTTTAGATAGATATAACTCCAAAGTTTTTTGTCTATCTTCTAAATCGGGCAGAGGAATATATACTCTTCTATCAAATCTTCCTGAGCGAAGAAGTGCATCATCTAATACATCAACATTATTTGTTGCTCCAATAACTATCACACCAGAGCTATCTTCAAATCCATCCATCTCTGTCAGAAGTTGATTTAAAGTGGTCTCTCTTTCATCATTTCTAAGCTCTCCACGGCGTTTACCTACAGCGTCAATCTCATCAATAAATATAATACTAGGAGCCATTCTTTTTGCTTTCGCAAACAAATCTTTAACACTAGCAGCGCCTGTTCCCACATACAGATGAACAAATGTTGCTCCACTTTGATAAAAAAAGGGTACAGATGCCTCACCAGCCACTGCTTTTGCTATAAATGTTTTTCCTACCCCAGGAGGACCGATTAGTAAAACACCCTTAGGTAATCTAATATCTAATTTTTTATATTTTTTTGGTTCTTTTAAAAACTCTATTATCTCTTGAAGATCCTCTTTTACCTCGCTCATTCCTGCTATATCATCAAAAGTAACTGCTGATTTAATCGCTTTTATACTATTTTTAGTAGAATGTATATTCTCTTTTTGGAACTCTTTTTGTGCAACGGTTATCTCTGTATTCTCTTTTGTTTTACCACTTTTAAGCCTAAATAATAAAAATATGATAATAAGAAGAAGCAGAATATTAAAAAAATATTTTTTATCATATTTTAATTCAACTTTATATCTATTATAGATAAACTTTTTATTTACTGCATCTTTCAGTATTCTGTAGTGTTTCTCTTTTGTATTTAGATAAAACCAATTTTTATCTTGATATACGCTTACTATAATATCTTTTTTAACCAAAATATCAGCCTGTGTCAAGCTAATCACTTTAGATCTGTCTCTTAAAGCTGAAAATAGTAAAAGAAGCATTAGTATTATAGATAATACAATGATTATTTTTATATTTTTTTCTCTAAAACTCAGCCATATTGCCTTCATCTTTTACCTCTACATTATTTAATAATACCCAAGAAGAAGATAAATCTTGAGATGATAAGACTTTAACTCTATTAAAATATTGATCAAGTCCACTATATATATTATCTTTACCACTTTCTAATAAAACTTCAAGATTGGTGTTGTTTCTTTTTCTAAAATCTAAATTCTTATCTTTTATAATTTTAGTAAGCTCTTTATGTCTAGCCTTTGCCACATCCCCTCTAATAATATCACTCATAAGAGCAGACGGTGTGTTATCTCTTTTTGAATAACTAAAGGCATGAATATGAGTTAATGGCAGTTGCTTAACTCTAACAATTGCCTCTTGCCAAATCTTTTCACTCTCTCCAGGGTGACCAACAATAAAATCTGTTCCTATTGCATAACCTTTACTTGATATATCTTCTAATAAAGCCATATCTTCTTTAAAGCTATTTCGTCTATTCATAATCTTTAACATATTATCATCTGTATGTTGAAGTGCAATATGTATATGTTTTGCCATCCAAGATTCACCCATTAGCTCTTTTAGTTCATCATCTATCTGTATTGGTTCAATACTACCTAATCTAATTCTTCTTACGCCTCTTATATTAGATATTCTTTTTAAAAGTTTTGCCATAGATGAACCATCTTTTTTACCATAACTTCCAACATTTGTTCCTGTTAAGATAAACTCTCCAAAACCATTTGAAGCTAGTTTTTGAATTTGAGTTAAAATATTATCTTCTGAATAATTTCTCGCATCTCCTCGGACTGAAGGGATAATACAATATGAACATCTAAAATCACAACCCTCTTGGATTTTTATAAACGCTCTACTTTTACCAATAAATTGCTCTACAACTGTAGTATCAATATGATTTAAATCTCCTATTTGATAAAAAGGCTTTGGCTCTTTTAAAATTTGATTAATATTCTCTTTTTCAGAATGCCCCATAACACCAAATACTTTTTTATCTTTAAATAAAGTTTCACCTTTCGAGTGAGAGCCACAACCTGCCAAAATTATCTTTGCATTTGGATTTTTTCTTGATATAGAATTGATATATCCACGCACAGAACTGTCTGCACCATTTGTAACAGTACAAGAGTTCACCACAATTGTATCTGCTGTAAGTTCATTATTTGATAATATAAAATCATCTAGTTTAGAAATCATAATTTGAGTGTCAAATTGATTTGTTCTGCATCCAAAAGTTTTAAAAAATACTTTATTCAATATTTTCCTCCTTTATATATTCTTTATTTTTTGTATCTATAGTACTTGAAGTTTTTACATTTTTATCTATATAAACAGTTTGAGTAGGAAATGCCATAGAGATATTTTTTTCATCTTTTATTCTTTCCATTATCTCCATAGAGATAGTACTTCTTAACTTCAATGTTGCATAAGAATTTGTCATATACCAAGAGCTTATTTTCACTCCATAAGTATCAAAAAATGAAAATATTCGTGGTTCTACATTTGTATTTTTTAAACTATATTCTGTTCTTAAACCATTTAACTGTTTTCTTGTAATATCAGTATAACCTTTAGAATATTTTTTTGTTACCTCTGTGACTATTGAGATAGTCTTGTTTATATCTGAATCAAATGTAACAACAAAATCAATACCATCCCAAACTGTTTTAAGACTAGAATGAGAATAATTTGCAATCATATCTGTAAATATAAAATTATTTGGTATAAATATAAACCTACCAGCTCTTCTATTTATATTATATGTTGTAAGTGTTATATCCTCTTGTAAAGTCATCCTTAATAATGAGATATCGACAATATCTCCTACATATTGGATATTTCCACGTACAAATTTTACTCTATCGCCAATTTTCATACTTCCACCCATAATCAAGACAAGCCAACCCATAATACTCATAAACCAATCTTTCATGGCAATGGCAATACCAGCAGAAGCAAAACCTAGAACGGTAACTAAATATGATACATTTTCAATATATGTAAATAAAAGAGTTAATAGTAAAATAGTGATAAAAGTCATATTTAGAGCTTTATTTACTCTATATGTTCTATCATCATCTTTAATATATTTTCTTGTAATAAATTTTAAAATAAACAAAAATATTATAAATGCTATAAGAATAGAAAGTGTAAGAAGTGTTTTTTGAACCTCTCTTTTTATCTCATTTGATAAATTTAATTTAATTTCATCAATTTTTTTATCATATATTTTTTTAGTTGTTGTAAAAATCTCTAATAATGGATTAAAAACATCTAGTTGACTATTAATCTCTTTTAACTCTGTTTTATATATCTCATTATCATCTATTTTAGATAGTTGAGTTAAAATCTCTTTTTCTCCCATCAGTTTTACAACAATCTGGGTTAAAGAATCATATTTATATTTATACTCCTCTTGATTTATAGTAAGTTTTTTTTGATAAGATATAGCACCTAATACAGCAATTGGATTTCCAATAATCGGTATATCCTCAAACTCATCATGC
The DNA here is from genome assembly GCA_027100635.1 of Campylobacteraceae bacterium. Lineage (GTDB taxonomy): Bacteria > Campylobacterota > Campylobacteria > Campylobacterales > Sulfurovaceae > FS08-3. The sequence continues at coordinate 36,953 of JAMOOQ010000048.1, forward strand.
TTAAGTAATTTAGAAAAAGGATCATCTTCATATTCTACAAGAAGCTCCAACTTTCCTTTAAGAGTTTTCTCTTTTATTTTTAATGCATCTAATTGTTTATCTTGTTTACTTGTTAATCTTCTTTTGCTCTCTAATCTTTTAATATCTCGTTCAATATCTTTATATTCATTTTTTAATTCAAGATATGTTTTATAATTACTATATATCTTTGTCCATATATTTTCTTGATGCATCTCCTTTTTTAAGACTATTTGTTCATTTAATAATTCCTCTTTTTTCTTCTGAAGAATTATCTTCTCTCGTTGTTTTATCATTGCTTTTATATTTTTATTTTTTTGAGTAGCATTATCTTCAGCAAAAGTAACACTAATAATTAATAACAGTAGTATAATTTTTTTTAACATAATATCTTTTTATCCAAATCTTTTTAGTACTTTTTTAATAATATCTTCATCTATATCATTTTTAATAATATGAGATCCAATACCATCTGCTAATATAAATTTTATCTTATTATTAAAGCTCTTTTTATCTAAGAAAAAATGTTCATAAAAACTATCTATATTTTCTATTTTATAATTAACTGGTAAATTATATCTAACTAATAACTCTTTTATCTCATTAAACTCATCTCTATTTAAAAGACCCAGTTCATAAGAAAGTTCATTTGCCATAATAATACCAATTGCTACAGCTTCACCATGAAGATACTTTATATAATTTGTTTCATTTTCTATAACATGAGCAAATGTATGACCATAATTTAAAACAGCTCTTATCCCTGCTTCTTTTTCATCTTGATTAACTACATTTGCTTTAAGTTCAACACTTTTTTTGATAGTCATCTTTAAATTTTCTTTATTATCTAAACTATTTTCTTGCATATATTTAAAATAATCTTTATCAAACATCACAGCCATTTTTATAATTTCAGCTACCCCTGCAGAAAACTCACGAGTAGGTAAAGTCTCTAAAAATTTAGGGTCAATATATACAGCAATTGGTTGATAAAAAGCTCCTACAAGATTTTTTCCATATTTATTATTTACACCAGTTTTTCCACCAACACTAGCATCAACTTGACTTAATAGTGTTGTTGGAATCTGCACAAAATCTATCCCTCTTTGATATAAACTAGCAGTAAAACCTGTCATATCACCAATAACACCACCACCAAGAGCAATTATTATAGATTTTCTATCAAGCTTAAATTTAAAAAGTTCGTCTAGAATATATTCTATTGTTTCAAGATTCTTATATTGTTCTCCATCTTTTATTGTAACCACACTTACATTATTTGCTTCAATTTTACTTAATAAAAAGTCAAGATGAAGAGGAGCAATAGTATCATTTGTAATAATTGCCACTTTTGTATCAAATTTTAGTGAAGGTAAATTATCTATAACTATATTATATTCTATATTTTTTGAATTTTCAAGAGAGATTGACACTACCATATTTTTATACCTTTTGGATGTTTATTAATTTTACCTATTTTACTTAAATATCCTTTAGAGATAACTTTAAGAAGTTTAGTATTAACCATGACATCCTTTATAAATAGTGTACAATTTACAAGACCCTAAATCAAGTTTAGAGTGACGAGAATCCATCATCATTATACACAATAGAACTGTCATTTTGTGCTTGATGCGGAATTCCTGAAATCAAGAGTGTCTGGTCTAGTACTACTTTTGATACTTTATAAAAGATGTTAAATAGTTTATCTATGTTTTATCAATCTTGTATCAAAAGATAGAGCAGAAAGTAATGTAAAAAAAACCATAATAGCAAAAGCCGAAGCTGCTGGTCCAGCTACTATATTAAGAGTTGATAGATGAACAAGAGATGATAGAATAGAAACAACAAATACATCTATCATAGATAGAGGTCCTATTATCTCTGTGATATAATATATTTTTTGTTTATCAACCTTTTTAATATCTTTATTTGAGCTTATTACAAGAAAAAGTATCAGTATAAATTTAATAATAGGTATAAAAATAGATGCAAAAAGTATAATAAATGCTATAGGATAAGACCCCTCATCCCACATCTCTATCGCTCCACCTATAATAGTACTTTGAGTTCGATTTCCAAATTTATAAGTAATAAGCATAGGATAAAAATTAGCTGGAATAAAAGCTATCATTGCTGTAAGTAGATATGCTAATGTAAAATTTATACTTTTAGTTTTAGAATGATATATTCTTTGATGACATCTTCTACAATCTATCTCTTTATCTGTATCAATATTAACTGCTTCACACTTATGACATCTAACCAGCTGATTTTCCAAAAAATCTTTTTTTTCTTTTTTTATATTAAAATTCTTTTGATATACTCTCCACAAATCATATATTTTTATACTTTTATTTAAATATAAATCAAAAATAACAAATAGTATTAAAGCATAAAATGAGATACCAAGGTTCAGCTCAAAATAACTTAATAGCTTAACTAATGCAACTAAAATACTGATTAAAAATATATCTATCATATTCCAATCTTTTATATTAGATAATAAGATTAAAAGTTGTTTTGTTATATTTGGAGAAATTTTAAACTTTATAAATATAGATATAAATATATATAAGGATATAGATAAAAATGGAATTATTATTAATAAAAATAGGAGCATAAATCCAACTATATAATACTGCTTCTCTAAAAGCATCAAAACCATAGATGGTAGACTAAAAGATTCTCTGCTACCCAGTACTAGAATCTCTATTATTGGAAACAAAAGAGAGATAATAAATAGTATCATAGTGGATATACTTATTGATAAAATAATATTTAAAAGATTTGGATTATTTTGATATAAAACTGTTTTACACTTAGAACAATAAACTTTTGATTTATAATCTATCTCCATTGTATGATGAAGCGTATGGCATTTATGACAGATAATAAGACTATCTAAATCATAACTATCCATAGATTAATTTATAACTTAATTTATCTACACTTGATATAGCATCTTGATGGTCTGAAAAACCCCAATTTACCATAATATAATCAATATCTGCTCTTTGTGCGGCTGTTTTATCTCTACTACCATCACCTATAAATATACTATTATTATTTGATACCTCTAACTCATCTAATATTTTATATAACATATCAGGATGAGGTTTACCCATTTTTACCTCATCATAACAGGCAATAGAATCAAAAATATCATAAATTTCCAAAAATTCAAGAGATTCAACAGTAGAATTTTTATAAGCATTTGTTGCAACTGCTAATAAAGCACCCTTTTCTTTTAAATTAATTAATAAATCTTTTACTCCATCATAAAGGACTAACTCTTTTTTATGATTTTGTGTATAATATTCTTGAAACCAACTTTCATGTCTAGATTCAAATTTATTTAATCCATAAAAATATCTTGCAGGATGGATGGTTTGGTCATTAACTTTTTCTATGATATGATTAATATCCATAGGTTCTAAATCTATTTTTTGTCTTACAAAATTGATAGCATTTGCAATAGTAATAGAGCTATTAATTAATGTTCCATCCATATCAAATATATATAAATCTTTAGATAGTCTTGACATTACTATAATACACTACCTATTTTATCGGCAAACTTAACACTCTTTCCAACCTCTAAATTATATTTAACTGCATCTTTTTGAGAGAACATAAGAATTGTTGAACCCATCTCAAACCAACCAAATAAATCACCTTTTTTTAGTTTCATCTTCTTATCATAAATATTATCATCTGTGTATGTATAGTGCGTACTTTTTGTAGTATCAATATTTGTTTTAATTCTATCTTCAAAAGTTACAACCATCTTACCAACATTTAATGCTCCAACAAGAACTAAAAAGTGAATTTTACCTTTTGAATCAACTGTTTTTACAATAACTCTCTCATTTTCTATAAATAAATTTTTCTTCTTATTTAAATATTTTTTATTTACAGGGTATAACTTTCCTGGAATATGAGTAGTACTTAGAACTTTTAATGGCATTGGCATATGGTACCTGTGATAATCTTTTGGAGATAAATATAAATTTACAAAATCACCATTTTCTAATAAAGCAATATCTTCACTATAATTATGACCTAACAATTCATCTATTTTGTATTCCATTCCTTTAATCTGATAAGATGTACCATCTGTTATATCTCCACATTCTGTAACAAGTCCATCAACAGGAGATACTATACTATCATCATATTTATCAAATTTTCTAGGTTCTTTTAACGCTCTTGTAAACAATGCATTTAAACTCTCATATTTAGAAGGTTCATTAAATTCACTCATATCAAGCCCCATTAGCTTAACATAACTATTATTTATAATCTTCTGTGTAAATTTAGAAAACTTTTTATTGGCAAAACCACCAAAAACTTGTGACATACGAGATGTATAATATTTAGACATTTTTTTCCTTTGTATAATATTCTAATGCTTCTTTCATTAAAGCGATATGATAATTTTCTTGATAATTAATAAAGTCAAAAAACTTTGCTAACTCCTGACTATCGTTAGAAACTGCATCAGCCAATTTTTTACACTCCTCTTTCGCCAAAAGCTCTTCATTAATTCCATCTTTTAAAAACTCAACAACATTAGTTACTTTATATAACTCTTTGTGTATCACTCTTGGTACTCCTAATATCCCCATCTTTGCCATCATATCACCAAAACTTTTTAAATGAAAGAAACTTTCATCAATAAGAATATTAAAAATACGATTTAAAAAAGCATCTGTACTATTTGCCTTAAGATAATTATAAATCATAATAAGTTCATACTCTTTATAACTCTCTTCAAATAAAAATAGTGTTAAAGCATCTGTTGCTTCTTCATTTAACTCTATATTATCAAGCTTTCTTTGGGTATTAAATGCAGTTACGCTCTCTTCTGGTAAAGATGAAAGTAAAAATCTCATATATTTAATATCACTATTAACTCTTTCTGCTAAATCTCTATCATCTAATTTAATAAGCTCTAATTCAATTGTTGATAGTCTTAAATTTATATCATTTAAAATAATACTTAATTTTTCCACTTTAACAGGAATCATATCTCTATCATAATCATAATCAATTTTGGACTTGATTAAATCATTTTCAATCCAAGTAAAATGACGAAATATAATATCTGACATATCATATAGTTTTAACTTACTCTCATTTTTACTCATAAACCCTGCCATAAGCGTAACTAACCACACTTCATGAACTCTTTTAGATAAACTTAACATTTTTATATTTCCTCTTCTATCTCTTTTGGTTGACATGTACTTGATATCATTTTAGTAATTGTTGGATAATTTGCATCTTCTAATCTAAAATTATATGTTTCTAGCGAAGACTTATATGCAATTGCCACCATTTCAGAACAAGCAGCATCTTCTGAACTCATACCATCTAGCATATTTAATATTTCATCTGCCAATTCATCTGCATCTTCTAATGATTGACCTTTTACAGAATCTGTAAATATTGACCCTGCCACTATAGTAGTACTACATCCAATAGCTTGAAATTTTATATCAGATATTTTATTATCCTCTACTTTTAAGTATATTGCAACTTTTTCTGAATTTTCAGGATTTTTTCCAATTCCATCTGCATCACAATTATTCATATTCCCATAATTCCTAGGTTCCATCATGTGATTTAATATCTCACTCATCTCCATACAAGACAGCCTTTTATTGTTAATTTCGGATTATATCATTTTAATAATTTAAGTTTAAAGTGATTATAAGAAAAAAAATAACTTAAATAGAGTTTGAGTAAATTATGAGCATCAATAATAACTCTATTCAACCACTTCAAAGTAAGAAGAACACTAAAGATAAAATTTTAATCATTATTATAGTTTCTTATGATACAATTAAGATATGCAATAAAAAAGGTGATAGTATATGAATATAGAACTTATAAAAGAGATAGTTGATTATGGAATTATTGGGATTTTGGGATTGATGAGTTTTTTATCAATTTGGTTTTATATTGAAAGGCTTATTTTTTTTGCTAGATTAGATGTCTCTAAATATAAGTACAGAGAGGAGCTTGAGATTGATGCGACAAATCATATATCTATTATCTCTTCTTTTGGTTCTAATGCCCCTTATATTGGTTTATTAGGGACTGTAATTGGTATTATTATCACTTTTTATACTATGGGAATGGGTGGTGAGATTGATGTTAAGACCATTATGAGTTCTTTGGCATTGGCTCTAAAAGCTACTGCTATGGGTCTTGTGGTGGCTATTCCATCTATGATGTTTTATAACCATTTAGGGCGAAAAATAGAAGTTTTGATAGCTCTTTGGGAGATAGAACAAAAAAAGAATTTTGATGCAAATTAAAAAATTTGACTCTATGAATGTTGTGCCATTTATAGATATTATGCTTGTGCTTTTGGTAATAGTTTTGACTACAGCCACATTTGTGGCTCGTGGGGTTATTCCAATTGATTTGAGTGATTCTACAAGTTCTGATAAGATTACAAAAGAGATTCCATTAGAGATTACTATCAAATCAAATGGGGATATATTTTTTAATAAAGAACAGGTACTCAAAGAGAATATTATAAATAAATTAGAGAAATTTAAGATAAAAACGGCGATAAGTATTAGTTGTGATAAAAATTCAAAGTTTGAAAATTTTGTATTTATTATAGATATATTAAAAGACAAAGGATATAAAAACTTAGGAATAGTTACAAAATATGAATAGATATCTATCCTCTTTTATTATAACTGCTTTTATTTACTTTGGTTTTATTGCAGGTTTTTTATATTATTTTAATAATCCAAAACCAATTGAAATAAAAACAAAAAAAAGTATAGAGAGTGTTAAATTTACTGTAATCAAACAAGAGAAGATAGAGCCTAAGATAGAAGAACCAAAAAAACCTGAACCAATTATAGAACCAGAGATAATAATTCCACCTATACCAATTCCAAAACCTACTATAAAACCTAAACCAATAATAAAAAAAGATTTAAATATAACCATAGAAAAACCAAAACCTATTATTAAGCCTAAACCTATAGTCAAACCTAAAAAGATAAGAAAAGTAATACCTAAAAAGATTATAAAGAAAAAGATTATAAAAAAGAGTAGAAAAACTGTAAAAAATAGCAATAAAAGAGAAGTTAAGAAAACTCAAATTAAAACAAATAAATCAATATCTAAAAAAGGTGTGATTGGTAGTAAAGTTAATGTTAAGAAAAAACAACAACAAAAGAGCTATTATAGTAAAATTACAAGAGCCATTAATAAAAACAAATCATACCCATCAAAAGCAAAAAGAAGAGAGATAGAGGGAAGTGTAAAAGTAAAGGTTATATTATCTAGGAAAGGTAAACTTTTATCGTATAAAATATTAAGTGGTAAAAAGGTATTTAAAAAATCAATAACAAAAGCGATTAAAAATAGCTTTCCATTAAAACCACCAAAAGGTATTTTTTCTTCTAATATTGAGTTTTCATTTACTGTTAGGTATAGATTATATTGATATCTAAAAATACAGATACAAACTAAATATTCTAAGATATACTATAACGCCAATAAATTAAAAAAAATCTTACTAAAACTTAATTTATTGGCATTAGACTATATCTTATTTTTAACTTGAAGATAGATATTTTTTATACTCATATATACTATTAAAAGATAAAGAGGCTCTATTTAATGATTTTTTATTGATATAGATAGTCTTTTCAATTCCCACATTAATTGCCATATCAATATCGCTTGGTTTATCTCCAATCATTATAGAATTTTTTAAATCTACATCAAATTCATTTAATATAGTATCAATCATACCTCTATTTGGTTTTCTGCAATTACTTTTCTCTCCTGTTAGATATGGACAAAAAACTACCTTATCTATATTAATATTTTTTTGCTGTAGTTTTTGGAGCATCCATAACGTTAGAGTTTCATAATCTTGAATTGTATAATATCCTCTTGCAATTCCTGATTGATTTGTAACAATAAAGATATAATAATCTTTCTTTTGAAAATATCGTAAGATATCAAATATTCCATCAGAAAAATCAAAATCTTCTATCTTATAAATATAACCATAATCTATATTTATTACACCATCTCTATCAAGAAAAAGAGCTTTTTTAGACATCTAAAATTTCATCTCCACTCCACCATACATAGATTTATCAATACTTTTACCATAGTCTTCATATTCTGTATCAATTGTTCTATATCCAGAAAATAAACTTACATTATCAATTACATTAACGGCTGCTTGAATTCTAAACTCACTATAAGAGATAGCATCAGAAAAACTTAAAGATGATGGTGCATATAAAAATCTAGCTGAAACATGTGATGTTGGGATATCATCTATTGGCAGCTTATAAATAGCTTTTGCCATTAATGGAATTGCAAAAAAAGTATCTTGTTTATTATCACTCATTATAAATTTAGCTCCAAGAGCAAACTTAAGACCATTAATTTGGCTCACCTCTCCATTTACACTAATTCCTGTTCCAAAAAGATAATGATATGTATTGTTTAAATAACTAGCTTCTAAGTTATAGTGAGTAGTTCCATCACTTGATATATAACCAGTAATATCTCTACTACCCTCTATCTCAACATTATCAGCATTCATATTTAAAGCAATGGTATCACTAGAAAAAAGAAAAGATGAAAAAATTGATATAATTAATATGGATTTTTTAGTCAGCATGATATACCTTTCATATTATTTGATATAAGTATATCATAAAAAACCTATAATTTAACTTTTGTTCTCTTCTTTTAATAAGTCGGCAATCTTAACACTAGCATATTTTTCTACTATACCCATAAGTTTAATACTTTTATAAGATAAATCTTCATCTAAGATAGAGATAATCTTATCTATATCTATCTTATCTTGAGGCATTATCCAAGACATCTCTTTATCTAAAAAGAATTTAGCATTATGATATTGATGATTTCCAGCAGCATGAGGATATGGAATGAATATTGTAGGAAGAGCGTTTGCTCCAAGTTCCCATAAAGTTGATGCACCAGACCTTGAAATTGCCAAATCAGCTTCATTCATATGAGATGATAGTTTATCTGTAAAACCAAAAACTTTAGCATCAATACCCAGTTTTTGATACTCTTTAGTTACAAAATCTATATTATTTTCTCCAGCTTGATGTATGATTTTAATATCTCTTTCTTTTAACTGGGGTGCTATTTTTAAAGCTAACTCATTAATCGCTAAAGCACCTTGAGAGCCACCCAAAAATATTATACAGTTTATATCTCTTCTTGTTCTTTGTTTTTGAAAAAATTCATCTTTTGTAGGATATGCTTTGATTGGAGAATCTTCTATATATGAAGATATAAAATATTTAGCATAGGGGAGAAGAGTTTGGTTTACTCTGCCAATAAAAGCATTTTGTTCATGAATTATTAGAGGAATTTTAAGAACTTTCGCTGCAAATCCTGCTGGAGCAGAAGAGTATCCCCCTACAGAAAAAACTACACCAACATTATTTTTTTTTAAAATTTTTATAGCTTTTTTGGTTGCTAGTGCTATTTTAAGTAGAGATATAAACTTTGAAAACACATTTTTATTTACTACTCCTGTAGTATTTAAAAAATATCTATTTCTAAAGTCTCCATCATTCTCAAACCATTTTTTATCCTGACCATTTTTTGAACCAATATAGATTAAATCTTCATAAGGAAGATGTTCTTTAATTGCTTCAATTATAACTAAATGTCCACCTGTCCCTCCACCTGTCATAACTATAGTTTTTTTATTATTCATTTCTTTTCCTTTTCTAATTATTTTCAAAACTTATTTTTAGATTCCGTATCAAGCACGGAATGACGGTTGTTTGTCATTCTGAATTTAATTCAGAATCTAGTTTTGAAAGAAATCTACTCCTTTTCTTTTTTATCTTGTTCTTTTTGCTCTACTTTTTGTGGTTTTATCTCTATAACTCTTTTTTTTGAAATCATTAGTATTAATCCTATTGAAAAACATGAAGCTAATATATGAGAACCACCATAACTAAGAAAAGGTATAGCTATCCCTTTGACAGGAAAAATTCCAGATATTCCAAAACTATTAATAATAAAAGACAATGAGATAAGTAATCCAACTCCTACAGAAAATAGATAGTATGTTGGATTTTTTACTAACGCTGCAATTTTAAATATTCTATAAACTACAAATAAAAGTACTAACGAGACGGTGGCTAATCCAATAAAACCCAACTCTTCTGTAATTCCTGCTAAAACAAAATCTGTGTGAACTTCACTTAAATAACCAAGTTCAAACTGTCCAGTACTCAATCCTTGACCCCACATACCACCATTATGCATTGCATTGAATGAGTTTGATATTTGATAAGGTTCTCTTGCTACTTCAACTTTTAACTCTTGAACCACTTCAAATGGTATTATATTTAATATTGTCCCTTGAACCGTAGACCACCAACTTGATATTCTTGCTATTCTGTGTGGTGCCATCATTATAAGTATAGCAACACTAACCATAGCACTTGCCATCAACGATAGAAAAAACTTAAAGCTACTTCCTACAAATAAAAATAGTATAGCTAAAGTTCCACCTAATACAACAACCTGCCCTAAATCTTTTTGCAATACTGCAATTAATATAACAGCTACAAAAAATACCATAATATATGGGAAAAATACTTTTATCTCTTCTTTAAAGCTCATCCCTTTTCTATCAATTAGTTTTCTGGAAAAACTCCATGCTAAAAAAAAGACAAATCCTACTTTAAAAAATTCAACAGGAGCGATGGATAAGGAGCCTAACTTTATCCACCTTTTTGCTCCACTAATTACATTTACATAATTACTTGGTAAAAATTGCATAACTATTAAAAGTAATAAGAATAGTATAAATGTGGTAAGCCCGATTCTATTAAACCATTTGTCTGGGTCAATCCAGCTAAGAGTAATCATTAGAATAAAACCGATAGAAACGGCAAAAAGCTGTCTAATGAAAAAATGAGTGTCTGAATATCCATAATGTATTACGGTGTATGTTGTAAGAGAATAACTCATAACAAGAGAGACTCCGAGTAAAAACATAATAGAGAATAATAGTGTTTTATCTACCATATAAATCTTTCTTTTTAAACTTATTTAATATAATATCTAAATTCATACTAAAACTAAAGATAAAATCATATAAAATTATAAAATATAAAGGTTAATATGAATAAATATAAAAAAAATCAATCAAAAGATATTAGAAGTAGCAAATTATTATTACTTTTTATTATAATAGCATTGGCGATGGGTATATTTTTAAATAGAGTCTATAATATTATTTCAGAAGATAGAAATCTTCCACCATCAACTTCACAAATAAAAGAGAGAGCAAAAAGAGGTAGCATTATATCAGCAGATAATTATACTTTAAGTTATAGTAAAAAAATATACAAAGCCACAATTAATACATCTAGTATATATCCTGATAAATTAGATCTTTTTATAGAACTTTTTAGTATTTATAGTAAAATAGATAGAGATATAATTAAAGGTGAACTTTTTGATAAGAATGGGAAACTGCTACCTGGAAGAGTAACGATAAGCCATAATATTAGTGCGAGAAGAGCTATACACCTTAAATCATTAGCATATAAATTAAGACGGCTTAAAGTTTTTCGTTCAATTAAAAACTCAAAAGGTGTAAATATAATGTATGGATTAGATATTATTGAAAATGGAGAGGCAAGAGATTTCCCTCTTAATGATATATTAGCTCCAACTTTGGGATATACTCGTAAAGATGACCATAGTAAATATGCAAGACTACAAGGTATGAAAGGATTAGAAAGATATTATAATGATTTTTTAAAATCAAAAAGAGATGGTTACTTGATAGGTAAAAGAGATGTAGCAGGATATATATCTTATGGAGACTATAGCAAGAAAAAAGAACTAGTAAATGGATTGGATCTTTATTTAAATATATCTTTAGGTCTTCAGGCCAGGATTGAAAGAGTACTTGATAATATGAAAAAATCTATTGATGCTGATGAGATAATAGCATCTGTGATGGAGAGTAAAACAGGGAAGATATTATCTTTAGCTAGTAGTGAAAGGTTTAACCCGAATAAGATTACACAAGATAAAATATATGCACTTAATCCAAAATTTACAGAGTATCTATATGAACCTGGTTCTGTTTTAAAACCAATAACTTTGGCAATTGTTATGGATAAAGGAAAGGTAAAACCAAACACATGGTTTCAGACATATAATGGAAAGCTTAGAATTGGTAAAAGATATGTAATAAGAGATGATGAGAAGTTTAAATCATTAAGTGCCACAGGGATTATAGTTCACTCTTCTAACGTTGGTATATCTCAGATTTCATGGAGAATTACAGGTGGAGAATTTTATGAAGGGCTTAGAAAATTTGGACTTGGTCAAAAAACAGGTATTGATTTATCGAGAGAGTTATCAGGAAGGATTAAAAGTGTTTATAAATTAAATCATAAATTACACCGTGCAAATAGCTCTTATGGATATGGTATGCATACAACATTTATGCAAATTTTAAAAGCTTATGGTTCATTTAATAATGATGGTCTTGCAATGACGCCTCAAATTATTGACTATATGAAAGATAATCAAACTAATGAATATTATAAATTAGAATCCTCAGTAGAAAATTTACAAACTACATCAAAGAAAAGTGCAAAGGCTATCAACAAGATATTAAAAATGGTTGTAAAAAAAGGTACAGGTGTTAAAGCACAATATAAAGGTTTAGAGATTGGTGGGAAAACAGGAACAGCATATATATCAGAAAAAGGTGTTTATGTAAAAAAATATAATAGTAGTTTTTTCGGTTTTGCGAATGATAATAATGGGAAAAAATATACTATTGGTGTCTTAGTAATTGATGCAAAAAAACCTTATAAATATTTTGCATCAGAATCAGCAGTACCAACATTTAAAAAAATGGTAGAACAGATGGTAGGATTAGGATATCTTAAAGTCTCTACTAAATAAAATAATGGTATAATTTTATTAAAAAATTAGGTTTATAAAATTTGAAAAATATCATATTAATATCACTTATATTTTACTCAAACCTTTTTGCCTCTAGTGTAGAAATAACTTCTGATAGTTTTTTTGCAGATAACAGCTCTAATAAATTATATTTCATAGATAATGTTAAGATAAAAAAAGAGAAAGATAGATTATTTGCTAATCTTTTAGTTGTATATTTTAATGAAAATAATGAAACAGCAAAATATGAGGCTAGTGGAGATGTAAAGTTTAATATATTTAAAGATAAAACTCACTATAAAGGTAGTGCAGATAGCGTAGAGTATATTGTAAAAACTACAAAGTATATACTTTTGGGTAATGCAATTGTAAAAGATTTAAGCTTTAAAAGAGACCTTTATGGTGATAAAATCATATTAAATATCTCAACAGGTAATACAAGAGTAAATAGTAAAAAAGATAAACCAAGTAAATTTATATTTGAAATGGAAGATTGATGCAAAAAGAGATAATAGAGAATAAAAAGAAGATTAATAAACCAAGATTAATAGAGGCAAATTTTATAAAATCAGCTCAAAGTATTAATGATTCATTAGAAGACACAGTTAGTGAGGTTGTTTTTTTAGGTCGTTCTAATGTTGGTAAAAGTTCTACGATAAATGGATTAACTTCTAGGAAGAATTTGGCAAAAAGTTCTGCAATACCAGGAAAAACACAACTTATTAATTTTTTTGATGTAAAATATAGAGTTGATGAAGATAAAGATTATGAATTTAGATTTGTTGATTTACCAGGGTTTGGATATGCTAGAGTTTCAAAATCTCTAAAAGAGGTGTGGCAAAAAAACTTAGTAGAGTTTATTCAAAAAAGGGTATCAATTAGGGTATTTATCCATATTCGAGATGCAAGACATCCAAATGCTATGATTGATGGTGATGTGCAAAGTTATATATCAGACTTTATAAGAGGTGACCAAAAATATCTAACTATTTTTACAAAATATGATAAATTAAATCAAAAAGAGAGAGTAAAACTTAAAAAAGAGTTTCCAAACTCTATTAAAATATCAAATTTAAAGAAAAGTGGTTATGATCAAATTCATCAAGAGATATTTAAACATATATTTGGAGAGATTAATTGATAGAGCTTGTAAAAGCAAACTTAAATGATATTAGCGATATGCAAAAGTTGATAGAAGATAAAGTAAAAGAGGGAATTATTCTAAAAAGAGAGGATGATGAAGTAGCAACAAATATAAGAAGTTATATTTTGGCAAAAGATAATAAAAAGATTATAGGATATGGAGCGTTACATATTCACTCTCCATCTCTAGCAGAGATAAGAAGTCTTATAATTGAACAAGAATATCAAGGGCTTGGTATTGGAAAAAGAGTTGTTAAATTTGCATTAGAAGAGGCTTCAAAACTTGGAGTTAAAAAAGTTTTAGTTTTAACTTATGTTGCAAAATTTTTTGAACAATTATCATTTTCAGAGATACCGAAAGAGTCTATTCCTGAACATAAAATTTGGGCAGATTGTATTAACTGTATACATTTTCCTATCTGTAATGAAAAGTCTTTAATATATATAGTGAAAGAATAATGGCATCAAAACAAAATAGAATAAATAGATATACAATTTGGTTAATTATTTGGGGATTTATTATATTTTATCCAATAATCGCATCCATATACGGTTTTTCTCCCCCTTTACTAGGAGCTATGGCATATTTTGCGATACAGGGTTTTGAGAGAAAAAAATTTATTGTTATATTTGCCATTTTTATATATATGCTTAATCTTGATATAAACCTATCCCTACCTCTATTTTTAAGTATTTTTACTACAATTTTTATATATATAATTTTATATCCCAAAATAAAGATTTTAAATAATTGTAAAGTTTGTATTGCTATTATTGTTATAGTTTTATTTAATCTTGTATATATAGAGATGTTTATGTTATATAGTTTTGTCTTTCAATCATATATGCTAGATCTTGATATAATTTTAATAGCATATTTAATATTTGATTTAATATTGGTCTTTATTGTATGAAAAATATAAAATATTATATAGTTATTACTATTTTTATAATATTTTGGAGTATACTTATTATAAGAGTTTATCATATTAGCATTAAATCAAATTTTCATTATGAACAACTAGCAAAAGAAAATATAGAAAGAAAACTGTATATAAAGCCTACTCGTGGTGAAATTATGGATAAAAAAGGGAGATTATTAGCCCTTAATAAAATAGGTTTTTCTCTGTTTATTGCTCCACATTTAAGTAAAAAAAATGGCGAATTAGACCGTACAATTAATAGAATAATAGATATATTTCCTGATTTAAATAGAACTGTAATGCATAAAGTATATAAAAAACACTCATCATTATATAACCATAAATTTATTAAAGTTGTTGATTTTATTAAGTATGATAATATGATACCAAATTATCCATATCTTACCTCAGATAAAAATATAAAGATAGAAGCAGAGACAAATAGATTTTATCCTTATGGAAAATATACGGCTCATATTGTAGGTTATATTGGTAGGTCTAATGCTTTAGATAATGAAAAAGATGATATAGTAAATATTATTGGAAGAGTGGGGAAAAGTGGTTTAGAAAAGAGTTATAATAGTGTTCTACAAGGTGAATTAGGATACAAAATATTTAAAGTAACTGCTAAAAATAAAGAGATTGACCTATTAAAAAATGTAGATGCAAAAGATAATAGAAATATAGTTACTAATATTGACATAGATTTACAAAAAATGGTATATGATAGATTTGGTGATGTATCAGGTGTTGTGATAGTTATGAGAACAAATGGTGAGATTTTAGCAGCTGTTTCAGCTCCAAGTTTTAACCCAAATTTATTTGTAAGTGGTATTAGCGTAAAAGATTGGAAAGAGTTACAACAAAACTTTAATCACCCTTTTACAAATAAATTTATTCACGGGACATATCCACCAGGATCTACAATTAAAATGGGAATGGCATTAGCATTTTCTAAATCAAATAAAACTTCATTAGATAAAAGTGAAAAGTGTGAAGGTTATATAGAATTAGGTAGAAATCATCATAAATTTAGATGTTGGAATACTTATGGACATTGGAATACATCTTTACGAAAAGCTATTAGAGAGAGTTGTGATGTTTTTTTCTATAAAAAAAGTTTAGAGGTCGGTATTGATAGTATAGCTGAATCTCTAAAAACATTTGGATTTGGTGTAAAAACAGGAATTGATTTACCTACAGAATATCGTGGAATTATGCCAAATAAAGAGTGGAAACGGAAAAAATATGATCAACCATGGTATATGGGAGAGACTGTTATTGCATCAATTGGGCAAGGATATGTTCTCTCTACTCCTATGCAAATAGCAAGATATACTGCACTTATAGCTACATCAAATCTAGTAACTCCAACTATTGCTTCTGTTGTAGATGGCAAAAAAGTACTAAATATTTCAGAACCTATGATATTTAATTCAGCTCATTTAAAAGAGATAAGAGCAGGGATGTATGATGTATGTAATCATAAAAAAGGTACAGCATATAAGGCTTTAAGCAATATGCCCTTTGCTATTGCAGGAAAGACAGGAACTTCTCAAGTTGTATCAATTCCACAAAGTGAGAAACATAGAATGAATGAAAAGGATATGGAGTATTATCAAAAGTCTCATGCTTGGATTACAACCTATGCACCTTTTAATGACCCACAAATTATAATAACTGCTATGGTGGAACATGGTGGGCATGGTGGTAGCACAGCTGGGCCAATTGTGGCAGATATTTATAAGTGGTTGTATAAGAAAAAATTTATATCAAATACTAAATATACAAATAAAATTAAGCTTAAGATTGATTAGTTATTGGTATAATTTTTTGATTAGCTATATTAATTCACTAGGATTATTTTAATGAAAACAAGAGTTATATTTTTTATTATTTTAAGTTATTTAACTATTTTACAAGCAAATAGTGCTACCAATATAATTGTAACTATAGATGGAAATAAGATTATAAATAATGATAAACTTCATAAAGAGATTGGTATAGAGGATAAATCTTGGTTTGAATTTTATAAAGATGATAATCTAACAATTAAAACAAAATATATAAAAGATATAGATATAGTTATTAAGAACTTCTATGCTTCTGAAGGCTTTTATGATACAGAGGTGTCTGTAAAAAAAGATAAATTTAGTTTAAATATTAAGATTAAAGAGAATAAATTTATTAAAGTAGATAATATAAATATATCAACAGATATAATGCTAGATGTAGAGTTTTTTAAAAAGAATCAGAGGTTTAGTGTAAATAGATTTAAAGAGATTAAATCTAATATAAAAAAAGAGATGCTAAAACAGGGATATTGTGCCTATAAACTGAATAATAAAGCTTATGTAGATTTGGATAATTATAGTGTAGATTTAGTATATACTCTACACAAAGGTGATATATGTAAATTTGGAAAAATATCTGTTGAGGGTTTAACCAATATAGATTCAGATATAGTTTTTTCTCGTATAAATATTTTTGAGGGTGAGAATTTTAATATTGATAAGATAAAAGAGTCTTATAATAAATTATATGGATTAGATGCCTTCTCTTCTATACTTATTGATTATAATCAAAATCAAAATAACATTGTACCTTTAGATATATTTTTTGTGCAAAAAAGGAAAACCTCAAACTATAAAATAGGATTTGGTTATGATTCAAATCTAGGACCTAAGGCATCGTTAAAATGGTGGAAAGATAATTTTATGGGAGATGCTCAGAAATTATCTTTTCGTGCAAAACTAGCAAAAGATATATACAATATAAAAAATACTTTTTATCATCCAATACTCTTTAAAGTTTATGAAAATAATTTTGATTTTACAAATAGTTTAGGTTATAAGGTTGAAAAGTATAATAATTATGTAAAAGCAAAAACCTTATATGAAAAATTTAAATTTGGTTATAGCAATAAATCTTTTAATTTTTATACAGGGTTTGGTTTAGAGAATATAGACTTATATTTAGAAAAAGATAATACTCTTGTAAAAGAAGCACTCAATGATATTAATTCATTTATCATATATCCTTATCTTCAAGCAATTTATGATAAAAGAGATTCAAAGCTAAACCCAAAAAATGGATATTATTTATCTGGTTTAATAGAATATGGATTGCCATATAATGATAATGCTAGTAGTTATACAAAAATTATGGCTCAAGGACGTTATATAAAAACAGTTGGAGATTTGACTCTCGCTACTGTTGCAAAAGTAGGTTTTATCAATGAGTTGAAAAATCTAACACCTGATAGTAAAAAGTTTTTTGCAGGGGGTTCATTTTCTAATAGAGCCTACGGATATAACGATTTGGGTGTAATACTATCTTCAACGAGTGATTCTAATTTAAGTGGAGTATCAGCAGTAAATTTATCTTTTGAGGGTGACTATCCAATTGTAGGAGATCTATCAGGAGCTATTTTTAGTGATATATCTATGGTATCAGATAAAGAAAGTGATATATCTGGAAGCTGCGTTACAACAGTTGGTGCGGGGATAAGATATCTCACTCCAATGGGACCACTAAAAGTAGATGCTGGTTTTAATATTCATGATGCTAGTCAATATGGGATACAGTTTAGAATAGGGCAATCCTTTTGAAATATATATTATCATTTTTTTCAATTTTTACCATAACTATACTTATAGCTATTTTTAGTTCATCTTATACCATAAAAATAGTAGCACAAGAGGTAGCACCAAAATATAATATTAGTTTTGATAATATATCAGGAGATATACTTAGTGGAATAAATATCAAAAATTTAAGATACAAAAATAAAGAGTTAGCAAAAAATATTCTATTTTCATACAATCCCATATCACTTTTTAATAGAAATCTAAATATTACAAATATATCAATAGATACCCTTAATCTTGATAATTTACTTTTTACTATTAAAGAGTTTTCATCAAATAAGATTCAAAAAGAGGAGATTAAAGAACAAGAAAACAATAGCTTACCAATATCAATTAGTTTAAATAATTTTGATATAACCATTTATAAATTTAAAAGAAATGAGATAAAGTTTAAAAAAGTAGAGTTTAAAATTGCAAATCTATTAATAAAAGATAATAATATTTCAATAAAAAACATTAATTCAACAATAGAAACAAACATCGCTAATTTATCTATAAATGGCTCTATAATTAAAAATATATTAAAGTTAAAAACAGATGTTATAGACAAACCTATTAATATAAATTTGAAATATAATATAGATAAAGCCACAATAGATAGTAAAGTCAATATAGCTAATAATAAAATATCTATTAATGGAAAAATAGATAATAAAGTAGATATAAAAGCGGATATTACATCTATAGAAAAACTTTTGAAAACGGTTAATTCTATATATAAAATAGATACACCAAATATAAGTGGTAACATAAATCTAAAGAGTACAATTTATAAATTAAAAGATATATCACTATCTTTAAACTCAAAATCTATAACAATTACTAATAAAAAAGATAAAACGATAATAAGTGATATAGCAATGAATCTTAAGTTAAATCAAAATAAGCTAAACTTAAATAATTATAAATTAACTTACGATAATAATAAAATATTTTCTACAAAAGAATCTAATATAAAGTTTCAAGATAATTTTAATTTAATCACATTAAACCAATTTTGGATAAATGATGAACTAACAATTAAAGGTAACTATAATATAAAAGGTAAAAAAGGTAATTTAAAAATTGATGCCAAAAACTTTACTCTAAAAAATAAATTTATAGACTCTAATCTTAAAATTGATATTGATGCAATATTAAATAAAAATAGTAATTTCATTAAAGGTTTAGTGGCTATTAATGGTGGAAGAGTATTTTATGATATAGAACAAAAATCGTTTGCTACAGATGATGATATTATATTTATAAACAGAAAAAAGAAAAAAGAAGACAATAAATTTATGCAAAGTTTAAAACTTGATATAAAACTCTCATCTAGCAAACCTTTATTATATAAAACAGCTGATATAAAAGTCAAAACTTCATTAGATTTAAAAATATTAAAAAAGAGAAAAGAGGAATTAAAATTATTTGGAGATGTTACTCTATTAAAAAATAGTAGTTACAAATTTGAAAATAAAAAAATAGTACTTCAAAAGAGTAAAATTAGATTTAAATCAAAAATATCAAGACCTATCTTAGATATTAAAGCAAACTATAAAAAAGGTAAATATCTTATCACAATCATCATATCAGGAGTACCTAGTGAACCTAATATAAACTTTATGAGTGAACCATATCTATCAAAAGAAGAGATTCTATCAGTGATACTATTAGACTCTGATGTAGGAGCAAACACTAATAATTCTGAAGATATTTCATATATGCTAGGTGGAGCGATGGCAAAATCTATCCTCTCAAATATAGGTATAAAACTAGATCACTTAATTTTATCAGCTAATAATAAATTTGAAATTGGAAAAAAGGTTAGCGAAAAAATAACTATTATATATGTAAATGATGAGGTATCTAGTGTAAAAGTTAGATATGATTATTCTGATAGTATAGAAGCAGATTTTACAGTTAATCAAGAATCAAGTTCTGCTGATATTTTTTATAAAAAGAGATATTAGAGTTCTTGGAAAAGTAATTACTATTAGAAAATGTGTATAGATTTATCACAGATAACTTCTTAAATAGAATTTGTGTAAATTATTGATATACTGTTATCTTTGTAGTGATAAAAATTTTAAATTAATTAGGAAAAATAATGGAATTAGAAAATAAAATTTGTTTAGGTGTGGCAGGAAATTTTGCATACCATTTAGAACAAGCTGGAGAACTTGAAGATTTTAAAGATGTGATAACAGATGAGATTAATGCACCAAAAGGTATTTTTCCTTTTTATCTTCCAAAGGGAGATTCATTTTTATCAATATATCCAATAGGAATGGATGAGTTAAATCTACCTAAATATGAGGCAAATGCTCAAGTTGAACCAGAGATTATTATAGATTTTGAGATAATATATAAAGAGGATAAAACTGTTTTAGAGCTTATAGCAAAAAGATTTACAACATTTAATGATTGTACAATTAGAAAAGATGGTGCTAAAAAAATATCTGAAAAAAAGAATTGGGGCAAAAATTCAAAAGGAATTTCAACTCAATGGATAGATATAGATAAGTTTGAAGAGGGTGGAATAATGGATAACTATCATATTTGTTCTTTTCTAAAAAGAGATAATAAACTTTATCCATATGGAGTAGATGCACCATTATTAGGATATAGTTACTTTTATTCTAAGCTTAAAAATTGGTTGATTGATAAGATGAATAACCAACTTGATAAAGGTGTATTAGAAAATATATCTATGCACTTAAAAGATTGCGACTATCCAACTCATGCACTTATCTCTATTGGAGCAACCGCTTATGCTGAATTTGGAGAAAATAATTACTTAAAATCAGGTGATGAAATCTTTCTAATAAGTTATGATAAAAGATATTCTAATGGTGATTTAGATATTTCTGATGATAAAATTATTTTAAAACAACTTGTAATATAAAATATTTAATTATTATCTTATAATTTTTAGAGTATAATTTTTTTTATATTTTATAAAGGAGATTATTATGAAAAAAGCTATCGTATTCGTTGCACTTTTTGTTGCTACATTTGCATTTGCTTCAGAAGCTGCTGCACCTACAGAAACACCTGCTGACGCAAACACAACAGAAGCTGCTGTACCTGCTGCAAAGTAATTCTGTGACAGAGTAGATTTTTTCTACTCTGCCTAAAATTCATAATATTTTTCTAATTAAAATCTATAACCTATACCAAAATATGCATAATCTGTTGAAAGGTCATTTCTAAATACAGAAGCGATATTTGGAGTATCAATTCCTGCAACAGTAGCTTCTATTGTATCTACATCCCAAGCTTTTGAAGTATATCCTATAGTAGCATATAAGTCTGACCAGCTTGAATCGCTACTTGGGCGAAGTTCCAGACCAATATCAAGAGCTCGATAATTTCCATCTACATCCATAGAAGAATCTACAATAGAGTTTTCTATATCACCTGTTTGATAAGCATATATAAATGTTGAATATATAGATACATTTTCTCCAAAGTTATAACCAGCTTGCAATGATATACCAGCTTTATATGTCATAACATCAGTATCAGTATCTTTTAAGAATGCATATGTAAATGCCATAGCATCAATAGGATTTTCCATCTCTAAAAAAGGTGTTGATACACCTGCCATAAGACCCATTCCTATATATCCATCATCACTCTTCATAATATCATAACCTAAACCAATATTAAAATCTATACCACTTATCTCATAGCTACTAGCAACAGGCACAAAATTACCCAAAACATCATTTGGACTTGTATTATTGACACCTAAGATATTACTAATCGGTGTATTTGGCATTTTTGATAACATTACATTGTCAATTATATCTGTAGCTTTATCCACAGTATCAGAACTATAAATATCTAAATTTCCAAATAGATAATATCTTGAATCTTCAAAATTCATATGTTGCTCGTTAAGAGTAATCACATCAATATCAAGCTCAATAGAAGTATCAAATAAACTTGACATTCCAACTTTCCACTCAAAATCACCTTTTCCAACTCTAACATCTAATGCATTAAGATTAGAGATAAACAAACTTCCCATGGTTAATGCCAAAACATATTTTTTCATAATTTTCTACCTTATTTATTGATTTTATTTATTATATCATAATAATTATTATAATAATAGTTATACTTTTACCATTTTTCTTCTCATATATGCTATCTTAGTTTGTAGTGGTAACTTTTTTGGGCAATGATCTTCACATCCCATTAAACTCATACATCCAAATACTCCATCATCATCACCAATTAATTCATAAAAATCTTCATCACTTCTTTCATCATGAGGGTCAATTGCAAATCTAGCTGTTCTATTTAAACCAACTGCTCCAATAAAATCATCATTTATAATTTTTGTACTACAACTTGCCAAACATATTCCACACTCAATACATCTATCAAGCTCAAAAACATCATCTGCAATCTTTGGTTCAACTACTTTTTCTAGTTTACTAATATCAGTTTGCTCTTTATTCACAATCCAACTTTCAACCTTAACACTCATAGCATTCATCCAGTTTCCAGTATCAATGGATAAATCTTTAATATGTTTAAATGTTGGAAGTGGTAAAAGTGTAATTTTTCCATCTTTAAATTCACTTGTAAGAGTTTTACACGCAAGTCTTGGTTTGCCATTTACAACCATAGAACAACTTCCACAGATTCCAGCGCGACATACAAAGTCAAAACTTACATCATGATCCATTGTTGAAGCTATTTTTGTAAGAGCAATATATAGTGTCATTCCAGGAGTTTCAATAAGCTTATAATCCTGATATATCGGTTTTGAATTTTTATCATTTGGATTATATTTAAAGATTGTAATTGTTATCTCTCTTCCCTCTGTAAAATCTCTACTAGTCATAATCTACCCCTACTCTTTGATTTTTATCTTTATAATTTAGAGGTAGTTCAAACTTCATCAATGTATCTTGAATTTCAAATCTATCACTATTTTTCATTTTCTCTTTTATCTCTTTGATCTTCTCTTCTCTAATTAAACTACTTGGATTTTCTATTAATGAACCCTTTATACCATAACCTCTAAATGCAGGAGCAATCTCCATTACAGAAATATCAATATCTTCATAAGTTATAGTTGGCATTGTATCATTTGGATTACTCCAAGTTGTAATTGTTCTCTTAAGCCAATTTGCATCATCTCTTTTTACAAAATCTTCTCTATAATGAGCTCCTCTACTCTCTGTTCTTTCTAATGCACCTTTTGCTACACAAAGAGCTAATTTTATCATCTTAGGAACTCTATATGCCTCATTTAGTTCTGGATTATTACCTCTAAATTTTGTGGCTATATTTATCTTTTTTGTATCCTTTAAAAGCTCTTCTAATCTTGTAACTGCACGAGTTAGACCATCATGATTTCTAAATATTCCAACATCATCTTGCATAATATTTCTCATCTCATCTTTAATATCAAAAATATTCTTATCTCCATCATAAGATAATATCTCATCAAGATAATCTGATTGTTGTTTTAAAAAATTTTCAATAGTTAAGGTATTCATATCCAGATGAGCATCATTACAAAAATCTGAAAAATACTCTCCAACTATCATCCCTGATACAACAGCTTCACTCACAGAGTTTCCACCTAAACGGTTAAAGCCGTGCAAATCCCAACAAGAGGCTTCTCCAGCACAAAAAAGTCCTTTCATTGTGGTACTTTCCCCATTTTGTTTGGTTCTAATTCCACCCATTGAATAATGTTGCATTGGTAAAACTGGCATCCAACCTTTTTCACCTTCATCAGCTGGGTCAATCCCATTAAATGTTTTACTTATATCTTGAACATCTCTTAAATTTTTTTCAATATGCTCTCGCCCAAGAAGTGAAATATCAAGCCATAGATGATCGCCATAAACAGATGATACACCTTTTCCTGCTCTAATATGTTCTATCATTCGTCTGCTAACAACATCACGGGAAGCTAACTCTTTCTTTTCTGGTTCATAATCTGGCATAAATCTATATCCATCTTTATCTCTTAAAATTCCACCATCGCCTCTACAACCCTCAGTTAAAAGAATCCCTGATGGTACAATAGGAGTTGGATGAAACTGAACAGCTTCCATATTTCCTAACGACGCAATACCTGTTTCAAGAGCCACTGCTATTCCAATACCTTTACATATTGTAGCATTCGTTGATTGTTTATAAATTCTACCATATCCACCCGTTGCAATCATTGTCCCTTTTGCAACATAAGCGATAAGTTCACCATCAATTAAATCTCGCACGATCACACCAAAACATCGGTTATTTTCATGAATTATAGATATAACCTCTTTTTTATCATGAATTATAACCTTTCTTTTAAGTGCCTCATTTGCCACAGCATAAAGCATTGTATGACCAGTGGCATCAGCAGTAAAACAGGTTCTCCATTTTTTTGTTCCACCAAAATCTCTTGCATTAATCAACCCATGAGAATCTTTACTCTCTTTAATGGTAGTTTTTTCACCATTCATAACAACTTCTCTATCTCCAGCAGAGATTCTACTCCATGGCACACCCCAACTAGCTAACTCCCTGATAGCTTTTGGAGCGGTTGTTACAAACATTCTTGCTACTTCTTGGTCACAACCCCAATCACTACCCTTTACAGTATCTTCAAAATGGACATCTTCATTATCTCCACTACCCATAATACTATTCCCCAAACTACTTTGCATTCCACCTTGAGCAGCTGCCGAATGAGAGCGTTTAACAGGAACCATACTTAAAACAATTGTATCCAAACCTTTATTTTTTGTGGCAATTGCAGTTCTAAGCCCTGCTAGTCCACCTCCAACAATTAATGCATCAGTATATATAATCTTCATCTATTTAGACTCCATTTATAGAATTTTTTTACTAATGCTATTTTATCTCTAAAATTTTAAAAGTTCATTTAATTTATATCAAATCCCTCATATAATAAATTAATTCCAAGAAAAGCTTAAATTATAAAGAAAAATTATTAATCTATATTAAGTTGATATAATTACAATATAAAAAGATAAATTATAATTAAAATATAGCTAAACTATGGTAATATAATGTTTTTAATTGAATCTAAATGGCGGACTAATAATTGAAACATATATTTAAACACAAAACAAGAAGCAAAAGTATAGATAGTTTTATAAAAAAATATAAAATACCTAGAGAATTCTTATCAGTCAATAGAAAGTCTATATCTTTAGGTTTATATGTTGGAATATTTATAGCTTTCATTCCTATGCCTTTTCAGATGTTAGCAGTTCTTGCTTTAACACCATTTTTAAAATTTAATATACCCATTGCTATAGCTATGGTATGGTTAAGTAATCCTCTAACAATGCCTGTTATATACTATATAGAGTATATAACAGGTAACTTTTTTCTATCTGCAGATGGTATTTCTGATATTAAATTAACACTAGATTGGTTTGAAAATCATATAGATGAGATTATATTACCACTATATTTAGGTGCTTTATTTTATAGTGTAATGATTTCAACTACAGTCTATTATTTTATAAATTACTCATGGATTAATGAGGTTGTAAGAGAGAAAAAATTAAAGGCATCAAATATAAAGTGGATAAAATCTTTATCAGAAGATAAAAAATTTAGAACTTGGATAGCATCAGTTAGAGAAAAAAGAAAATTAAATAGAAAAAAGACAAATACTAAATGGATTAAATTAGTTTTACAAAGAAGAAAGTTTAAAAAATGGATTAAAGAGGTAAAAAAGAAGAGAGAATTAAAGAAAATGGATAAGTAATTTTTAACCCTCTTATTTAATAAGATATTTTGGTGCTTTAAGTAGTCTTTCAATCATTTTAAATGGCATTGTCACCATATCTTCTATAGTATGTGTATCAACTTTTGGATTATCTAATGAACCTGTTATAGTTAATCCCACAGCTATGCTTTTATTATCTCCCATTAATATATAACCTATTATTGGTATATTACCAATAACCTTACCAATCTCTCTGGCTGTTTGAATCACTATATCCATATTTATAGTACCATTTTTAATATCAATTTCACCTGCTCCTAATATTGTGGATGATTTCCCAACAATAAATATTTTAGTAAACTTTATCTTTCCATTATCTATCTCATAATCTATTTCACCTCTTTTAATCTTAAAACCCTTATTACTAAAACCTGGATTACTAAAAGTTATCAAAGCAGGTAGAGTATTTATAAATGCTACAACATTATTATATGCCTTAAATTTTTTAATTAATCCACCCTCTAAAATAATTTTACCTCTCATCTTCCCTCCAACAGTACCATTTTGTTCTAGTGAATATATACCATTTTGAAGTGCTTTAAAATTAATAAGAGGATGAAGTGTCTTATCTTTGATTTTGATTGCTTTTATTGTTAAATAATTTTTCTCTTTTTTTAAATATACTATATCATTATCTATCTTTCCCTCAAATAAAATAGTATCTTTCTGTAAATTTACTTTATAGCTATCTGTAATAAGTTTAAACTCTTTATATCTAATATGACTATTCCAACCTAGTATTGAAACACTTGTATCTACATTATTCTTTTGATTATTACTTTTATTTTTTATATCAATTTTATTTATCAGTTTATCTAAATCTAAATTCATATTATCTATTTTTATCTCTGACTTCTTTGATTTATATTGAATTTTTTTATCAAAAATAGTCAAAAACAGATTATCAGATTGAATCTTACCTTTAATGGGTATTATAGTTTGACAAGTTTGACTACTATCATATAAAAAACAATCATTCCATTTTACTTTACCATCTAAATCATAATTTATAAATTTTTTTGTAGTTATCTTTATCTCTCCACCATCTATATCTATAGGAATATTCAAAATATATTTTTTAATTTTATTAATATCTTTAAACTTCATAATAAATTTGTTCTTTTGTGCTATAAAATTTGCTTTTAATTTTGAAATTTTAAATAATATATTTGGTTTTGAATAATCTATCAAAAGAGGTGTTTTAAGATTTGTAGCATATATTATTTTTTCTTTTGAACTACTTATATTTAGTTTTTTTATATCAAGATTAAGATTTACTTTTTTATTTTTAATATCTACTATACCATTAACTAAAGAATTATACCACTTGTCTTTTATCTCTGTATCTTTTATATATACTTTATAGTTATCATACTTGATAAAAGCATTTTTTATAAAAAGAGGT
Source organism: Campylobacteraceae bacterium (assembly GCA_027100635.1). GTDB lineage: Bacteria > Campylobacterota > Campylobacteria > Campylobacterales > Sulfurovaceae > FS08-3. The sequence goes on from JAMOOQ010000048.1 coordinate 64,856, forward strand.
ACTTTTGCTACCTTTATTTTAGCTTTTGTTAAATTAAAATCTCCAATAAATTTCACTTTTTTCTTTTTTAGATTAACATTTAAATTAATAAGTGCTTCTGTATTACCATTTGTTTGATATATTGGAATTTTTATTTTATAGGCATTAATTATTTTATGAATATTTTTATCAAACATAGTATTAAGATATAATTTAATATTTAAGATAGGATCTTCTTTTTTATTTGTTAGATTTTTAATTACTACATCTGATTTATTTATATTAGTATCCCTATATTTAGGATTTTTTATCTTAAAAATTAAATCGCCATTTTTAAATATAACATCTAATGATGTTCCAATAACTGGAGAAATCCCCTTTTTAAAATTAACAGTTACATCTTCTCCATGAATTTCAGCATAGAGAGAATCTAAATCTATCTTAAATTTACCATCTATTATATCTCCAGCAATATAAAAATTTTTAATCTGATAACTCTCTGTTTTTACTCTATCAATTATCCAACTATTTAGTTTATCATTAAGATTCAAACTTTTAATAATCTCTTCAATAGAATCTATTATTTTACTATCTAGATTTATATCTATTCTATTTGATATTTTGAATGCACTAAAATTACCATCTATATTATAAGCATTAAATTCACCATCAATAGCAATATTATTATTTATAATATCATATTCTATATCACCAACTAACGATATATTCTGTTTTTTAATATAGAAGAGAGGAATATTGGCTTTTATTTTTCTATCTTGTCTTTTAAAAGTCAATACTATCTCATAGTCATTATTTGTAATATACAATATATCATCTGCAAAATATAGAGCATACTTATTGTCTTTAAATTTTAACTCTTCAATTGTAATATCTTCAAAATAAGTTAATACTTTTTTTGTTCTATCAATAATTTTATCAATATCAGTAACTTTTACAGCACCCTTATTTTTGGCAATATCTAATTTTGATACTTTGACTATAAGTTTTTTATTTAATTTTAGATATAATCCCTCTATATTCACTTGAGGTAATTTTAGATGTTTTATATGTATTCCCTCTTGTAGTAAAACAATAATAGTAAGAGAGATAGCAATGATAAAAAGTATAATATTTCGTATAATCGCATGGATGGTTAATATCTTTCTTATTATTATCATATCATTCCTATTCTATATAAATATTCCCGTTTATACCCAGAAAACACTTCACATACCAAATGGCTCAGTTACTAAAATTATATCATATTTAACCAAAAAGGGACACAGTTTAACTATTATTGATAGATATTTATTGGTCTTAATTGGGGAACCAAAAACAGGTTGGATTGATATGAAATCAACAAAAATGAACCGTATAGATTTCTTAATAAATCTAACAAAATCAAAATTTTCTATATCAAAGATAACACTTATTCCTGGAGAAACAACTTATATTTTTTTAAATGAGATTGCCTTGCAACTCAAACTTGATAGTGATAAACTTTTTGATGAATATAATAAAACAGCACTATTTAAAGAAGCTGGAATATTTGCAGATACCTATCATATCCCAAAAGGTATTAAAGAGAAAAATTTAATAGAATTTTTAACAAGAGAATCTAATAAAAGATATAAAAAACTATATAAAAAGTTAGCAAAAGATAAAAAATTTGATCAAAAAGAGTTTAATAAAGTATTGACAATTGCATCAATTATACAAAAAGAGGCAGCGAACAATAAAGAGATGCCTATAATAGCATCCGTAATTTATAATAGAATTGCCAAAAATATGCGATTACAGATGGATGGTAGCTTAAATTATGGAAAGTATTCACATATTAAAATTACGCCAAAAAGAATCAAAACAGATATGACAAAATTTAATACATATAAATTTAAAGGTTTGCCCGATTATCCAGTATGTAATGTATCAACTGCCTCAATTAAAGCTACATTTAACCCAGCCTCCACGAATTATCTATATTTTATGAAAAACTCAACTAATACTCATGACTTTTCAAAAACATATAAAGAACACAGAAAATATATTCAAAAAGCTAAAGCGAATTAGATTATTTTTATACTCTTTTTTAGAGTATATTATATAGTTATATTTGTTTTAGAGAGATTAAAGGGGTTTAATAGATTTTCATTAATATAATTGGTGGAGATGAGGGGAATCGAACCCCTGTCCTAAAATAGATAGAACTATGACTCTACATGTTTAGATGGTGTTGTTAGATTTAATCCTGTTTTGTACCACACCCAAAACTTTACAAGACGAGTCTAAGATTCATTTAAAAGCTAGACAACAATTAAATATAGTCATCAGATGTGATACCTCAAGTGCAAAGCACCTCCAACTTAATGGAATCTAGTTAAGATGACACTCCCTAGCGAGGCAGTCCTCCGACGAATCGGGGTTAAAACTTACGCTACTGCGTAAGCTGGACGGTAATCTGTATTGTTTGCGTTTAAAATGCGTTGAGCCGCGTAACGGAATTGCTCAGTCCGACATGCACATAGCCCCGACTACTCCAGTCGAAACCTAGTCATCCCCAAAATTGAAGAATCATAGTATAGCATTAAAATAGGGATAAGTCAAGATAGTAACTCTTTTTGTGGTCTACCTAGATAAAACCCTTGTGCATAATCGACTCCAATCTCTGTGATAATATCTAATATCTCTTTAGAGTGTACATATTCTGCAACAGTTTTAATACCAAGTTTATTAGCAAAAGATACAATTGTTTCAACTATAATTCTTGAATTTTTATCGGTATCTAAATGTTTAACAAGAGAACCATCAATTTTTAGAGTATCTGCATTAATTTTTGTTAGATATTCAAAGTTTGCAAATCCGCTCCCAAAGTCATCAATAGATATTTTAATACCCATCTTTTTTACTTTATTTATAAAATTTGTAATCTCTTTTGACTCTACTATCTCAATAGTCTCTAATATCTCAATAGTTAGTTGTTTATGTACTTGATATTTATCTAATTGTAAAGATAAAAAATCATTTATCTCATCATCTAAAATATCATTAATTGTCATATTAATAGAAAATCTCATACTATTTTTAGAAAACTTTTCAAATGTAGATTCTATTACCATTTTAACAAAATCATTAGAAAGATGAATATCAGGAAGAATTGGTAAAAATATATCAGGCATTAACATATCAACCTCATCTTTTGATATACATAACCTTGCCAATGCTTCATAACTATTAATAGTATTACTTTTTATATTATAAATTGGTTGGTAGTGCATACATAATTGATTATTAATAATTGCATTTCTAACATTCAGTGCCAATTTTGTTGTATTTTTTATTATCTGTTTATTTTGTTTTTCTATATCTCGATAAAAGATATAAGGTTTATAAATAAGTCTTGCATTATTAATACATATATCAGCATATCTCATAGATATTCCATCACCAATTATTTTAGATACTCCCATAGTAACAGTATAAGGTATCTCTATATCTTTATATTCAAATAGCATCACTTTTAAATCAATACTTATTCTATCAACTAATTCTTTCATATCAATCCTGCTATCTGTAATAATAGAAGCAAATTCATCTGAAGGAAGTTTATATAAAATTCCTATATCATTGATATTCTTCTGTAAATAATCTTTTAAATTATCAATTAATAAATCTCCTGCTCTAAAACCATAAAAATAATTAACACGAGAGAATTTATCAACATCAAATATAATTAAATATTTATCTCTATACTCTTCAAGATCTTTAAGTAATTTTGTTCTATTTGGCAAACTTGTTCTTTTTTCATAATATATCTGTTTATAGATAGATTCTGTTTGCTCTTCCACCTTTGCTTGAAGAGTTGAGTTTAACTTATTAAATTCTGCACTAACTTCATTTGTTAAGTGAAGTAGAACTTTTATAGTACTATTATCTTCTTTAAAAAACTTATGAGGCTTTAATTTTAACTCTATAATTGAATCCTTTATTGATTCAGATAGGATAAGATATGTACTTGTTTGATTTAATATATTTTTAGTATAAAATTCTCCAAAAGTAAAGAAACCAGTGGTAGGTGCAATATCTTCTAAATTCATAAGTTCTGTATTTATATTATTAGCTAAAAAATGTCTTCTTGCCGTACATGAATATATAAAAATAGATTGACAATTATCAAAACTTAAATCTTCTGCATAATTAGAAATATTTTTAAGAATAGTATCTATATTTCCTATACCAAAACGAACCATCTCACCTTCATAAATATTTCCTCCAAATCCTAAAGAGCCATCATCAAATTTTTGTAAAACAGCTCTTCCTATCTTTATACCTTCTCTTTCTACTATTAAAGGAAAATCTATCCCTGTATTTGGCAAACTTTTAGAAACACTTTCACCTAAATATTTATTATAGAAATCTGTAGCTTTCATATTATCAATTGTATATACACGATTATTTTTTGCAGAAGTGATCTTTTTTTTGATTCCAATAGGTGTCCAGTCAAAAGAAAAATCATGTTTTGCATATAAATTTGGATTAATTAATGCAACTGCAACAACTCCACAACTACTAACCCTAGAGTTACTAATAACAAAAGTGGTATTATCAGTTAAATCATTATATTTTCCAGCTAATCCACCAGATATTAGAGTATCTTCTAATATATCTGATATCCCTCTAATTAAAAGTTCACCATTTGTATTAAATGCATCTGCAAAAAGTATAATGACTTTAGGATTATCATTTTTAAAATAATTAGCTATCTCTGTACCTATTTTATAATTATCTTCAATCTCTGTATGATTTAAGCTAAATGAATTTAACTTTGTTTGTGTAAATTGAGTAAAACTCAAAACAGTTTTATGTTCTAAAACACTAGTACCATTTGAAATTGCCCCATCTGTTGTGCTACCGATAATATGAGCAGATGGAAAAAGTTTATTTAATACTTTTGTAATATTCTTAATATAAAATTTATCTGTATTACCAATAAAAAGTTGAATTAAAAGCATAGAATTATCTTCTATCTTATTTTTTATTTTAATATCTTCTATTTCATCTATCTCTATTATAGTAAAGTTTAAAGTTGTCATATTATTTCTTTAATTATTTTTGATTTTTATAAGTATATCTTTTTAAGTAATAAATCTTTTTATATTACTATCCAAATTAGTCATTATTTCATAACTAATTGTATCAAAGAATTTTGCAGTAATTTGTGCGTTATTCATTATACATAAATTATCCTCAATAGAAGCTAAACTAATAAAATCCATAGATACTTTTCCTAATATTTTAATTCCAGATGGTAACATATAGCCTTTATTACTTCTAAACCATCCATCACCATAACCTAAATCATAAGTAGAAATTATATTATTTTTATTTAAAGTAATGCCTCCACCATAACCTATCCTAGAACCTTTTTTTAAAAGTTTTGATGATACTCTTGTTGCAAATAGAGATAAGACAGGTTTTAACTTAATCTTATTAAAAACTGAATCTAACTCATTATAACCATAAGCAGAAATCCCAACTCTAACTATATCTTCAGTAAATTTATTTATACGAAGAAGAGCAGATGAGTTATGTGAATGAACTCTAAAGTTTTTAAATCCTCTATCTCTTATCTTAGATAATACCTTTTGAAATATTTTTTGTTGCCAAAAAAAGTCACTTCCTAACTTATCTGCACTTTTATAATGAGTCATTACCCCTACTAAATTAATTTTTTTATCACTTATAATATCTAAAGCTTTATCAATCTCTTTAATAGATATACCATTTCTATGCATACCTGTATCAATCTTTAATTCTATATTTATATCTTTTTTAATATTCTTTAAATCTTTAATATCATTAATCGCAAAATAAAATTTATCACTTACGATAGGATTATCATTTAAAATAAGTATCTTTTTAAAATATTTCTGAATAAGTGATGCCTCTTTTTTATCTTTAACTACAGCATTTGTAATCCCAAATTCAGATGAAAATTTTGCCATAATTTCTAATCCATGACCATAAGCATTATCTTTTAATACTATCGCAATAGCATCAACTCCACCTGCACACCTAGATAACTCTTTTAAATTAAAATAAAAATTATCTTTATTTATCTCTATATAAGCCATAAACATATTATATTATAGTAACTATTAAGTAATGTTTATATAGATTTTTTTATTCTAGAAATTCTAATCAAAAATCAAATATAGTAAAATTAGATTTAGATATAATTATTAATAATAAAATTTTAAAGGAATTAGATATGAAAATTTTTAGACTTAGTTTAATAACATCTTTGGCAATAGCAACAGCATTAGCAGGTGGAGATATAGAAGAGCCTCAAAGTATTATAGTTACAGAACCTATAGTAGTGGAAACAGCAGAAGTAGAGTCTGACTTTACAATTGGTGCAAATATGACAATCGCAAGTAGATATATCTGGAGAGGTATGGAGCAAAATGACAATAAAGCACCTGCTCTTCAAGGTGGAATAGATTTAACATATAAAGGCTATTATTTAAGTTTTTGGGGTTCAAATGTTGATTTTGATGGACAAACAATGGAACTTGATATTTTTGGTGGATATGCTGGAGAATTTTCTGGAATAGGTTATAATGTTGGTTATATTATCTATCTAACTAATGATATCCCTGATGAGTATGAAGATATATCTAAAGAATTTTATCTTGGTTTAAGTAAAGAGTTTGGTGGTAATTATAGTGTTGGTGGAACTTTCTCTTATAACCCTGATGGAGTTAATGAAGATGGTGATGATGGAGTTTATAATATTCAGTTAGATGCAAGTGCAAAAACTCTATATGATGTTACACTTTCTGGAAACTTTGGTATGAGTGATGGTATATCAACAGATGATTATTATTTTGCAACTAGTGTTAGTAAAAGTGTTGGTAAATTTGACATTGGTTTAACTTATACAGGTTACTATAGTGATGCTTTAGATGATACGACTGATTATATTGTAGGTTCTGTATCTACAAGCTTTTAATTTAAAAATTGATCTTCTTTACAGAGTGTAGTATATAGTCTTGACTAAAGAGATTCCGTGTCAAGCACGGAATGACAATCCTATTATAAAGGATGATAATCATATTATAAAGAATGATAATCATATTAAATGGCAATCATATTATAAAGAATGACTGTCTTTCGTCACCCTGAACTTGATTCAGGGTCTAGTAAACTAAACTACTTACTTTAATTTAAATAAATCAAATCCATATATTTAATAAATAAAAGAGAGTATCAAGCTATTGGTGTGTATAATTTCGTTACATTATAAAAATAGTAGGAGTTTTTTTGAGAAGTATAAGCTTGGTATTACTAGGAGCAGGAAGTTCATCAAGATTTCGTGCATCATCAAATAAGATATATCCTAAAAAACAGTGGTTATATAGTGGTGATAAACCGTTATGGTTACAGGTAACTCAAAACTTTGAAAAGATATATAAATTTGATAAAATAATTGTAGTTTCATCTAAAGAAGATATAGAGTTTATGAAAAATTTTGGCTCATATTCATTTGTAGAAGGAGGTTCTTCAAGGCAAGAGTCTTTAAATAATGCTATTAAAAATATTGATAGTGAATTTGTTTTGGTAAGTGATATTGCAAGATGTTGTCTTGATGAGAGTATGATTTTAAGAGTAATAGAGGCAAGAGGTGAAGTAGATTGTATTGTGCCATCATTAAATGTATCAGACACTATTTATCAAAATGAAAATCCAATTGATAGAGATTCTGTTAAGATTATTCAAACACCTCAGCTTAGCAATTTAGCGTTACTAAAAGAAGCACTATCTTTAGGTAAAGAGTTTACGGATGATAGCTCTGCTATTAAGAGTTTGGGTAAAAAAGTTAAATTTGTGGAAGGTTCTTTAAAGGCTCATAAATTAACTATTTTAGATGATATTAAAAAGCTAGACTGTATAAAAACACCTGTATCTACGCAATTTGTTGGATTTGGTGTGGATATACATCCATTTGAAAAAGATAAAGAGATGTATCTTTGTGGTGTGCATATAGATAGTGTGGATTATGGATTTAAGGCTCATAGTGATGGGGATGTGGCTATTCATGCCCTTATAGATGCACTACTAGGGGCTTGTGGTATGGGTGATATTGGAGAGCTTTATCCTGATTCTGATATGCAATATTCTGGAATTGATTCTAAGATTTTACTTAAAGATACAGTATCTAAAATTAAATCTTTAGGATTTGATATTATTAATGTTGATATGACAATATTAGCTCAAGCTCCAAGACTTTTGTCATTTAAGCAGAGGATGAGAGAAAAAATATCTAATATTTTAGAGATTGAGATGAGATATGTAAATATCAAAGCAACTACCACAGAGAAATTAGGATTTGTAGGAAAAAAAGAAGGTGTTATGGTTCAGGCTGTAGCAAATTTAAAATATTTTGATTGGACAGGAGAATAATGAAAATAATAATTATAGAAAATGAGTTATATTTAGCACAAAGTATAGCAAGTAAGTTAAATGATAATCATTTTAAGACAGAGATATATAGTACAATAAAGGATGCTTTAAATAGTAGAGGGGATGTTTATCTACTTTCTACCAATTTACCTGGGCAAAATCATGCACCATTAATTAAAAAATTTTCAGATAAGATAATTATTTTGATGGTAAGTTATATAAATAATAATACAGTAAGTGAACCTTTAAAATTGGGTGCAAAGGATTATATTGTAAAACCATTTATGATTGAAGAGCTTTTAAGAAAGATTGAACACTATAAAGAGTTTCAAGAACTAAGACAAAAAAGTATTTTATTTAAAGAGTATACTAATAATTTATTAAAAGATATAGAGCATATTTATGATATTGAACAATTAAGTCCCCCTGTTGTTATCTCGTCAAACTATCAAAGATTGGCAGATAAAATAGTTTTTACCTATGCAGAGAAAGTTAATCAAATTTTGATTTTTGTATCAGTATACAATGAAAATTGGAAAGAGCAGATAGAGGGCAGTACAGATAATAATATTTTATATATTACAGATGTTGATACACTAAAAAAGAGTGAAAGAGATACACTATTTAAACTGTTAGAAAATTGTAATAATTTTATTATCTCTACAACATCAAATATAGAATTTCCATATGATACTGTATCTATTATGAGTGATTCAAAGCTATATGATCAAAATGAGATATTAACAATTGATGATTATGTTAAATTTATTGTTAAAAGTTTTCAGTATCAATTTCCTGATACTGAATTATCAAATAAGCTTGGAATATCAAGAAAAAGTTTATGGGAAAAAAGGAAAAAATATGGAATCTTCAAAAAAAAATAGGTCTCTTTTAATAGATGAAGAGGCTCTATCATCTTTAGCTCTTGTACAAGAGGGTTTATTATCCCCTGTTGATAAGTTGATGAATAAGGAGGAGTTTGATACAGTAAATGAGACTAAATTATATAAAGATGTATCTTTCCCTTTTGCATTTATTTTAGCTCCAAATGGGGCAGAAAATAAAAAAACACTACAACTTGCTCAAAAGGGTGATAGATTAGAGTTGATTACGGCTCAAAATAGTGTGGGATATATTATTGTAGATGAGACTTTTAAGATTGACCCAAAGGTTAGAGTTGCTCAAATATATGGAACAAGTGATGCAAGTCATCCAGGGGTAAAAAATACTCTTTCTCGGATTGGCAATATAGCAATCAGTGGCAAATATCATGTAGATTATCCTATAATTTCTGATAATAAAGCAAGAATAGAAAAATTAATAAAAAAAACAGGTGCAAAAAAGATTTCAGCAATGATGTTAGCTGCAAATCCTCTTAATCGTGCACATGAACGGATGATTAGACAAACTTTAAATGCTTCTGATTTACTTATTATATTTCTTAGAAAACCATTTACAAGCAATGGATTAAGATATGATATTAGAGCAAATGCTTTAAATACTTTTATTGAAAATTATCTTCCGAATGATAAAGTAATCGTGATACCTTTTGAAAATACATATATTTTTGCTGGATATAATGAGATTATATTAGATGCTCTTTTGGCACAAAATTATGGTTGTAGTGAGTTAGTTATTGGCAAAAATCATGCAGGACTAGGACTTTATTTTGATAAAGATAAATCAAGTAGTGTTCTTGATAGTTTTCAAAATACAAATATAGAGATTAATACTATTGATGAATATGTATATTGTAATATTTGTAACACTTTAGTAAGTACACAAAGCTGTCCTCATGGGCAACATCATCATATTCATTATCACTCTGATTCTATTATGAAATTGATTCAAAGTGGAATTATCCCCCCTACAATTTTATTAAGAAAAGAGGTGTCGGCAAGTATTTTATCTGCTTTATATCCAAATAGATTTGAGAATCTTCAAGATTTATACTACTCTTTGATGCCTGATTCTGGATTGATAGAGGAAAAAAGCGATGAAGAGTTTTATCTAAAACTTATGAAACTATACAAAACAACAGCATTGAGTTAAAAGGAGAATTTATGACTCTACAAAAACTATTTTTAACATTTGGTGGTTCTGGTCTTAGTCCAAAAGCACCAGGGACTATGGGAACTTTAGCATCTATCCCTTTAGGTCTTTTAGTACTATACTATGGTGATATCCAAACTTTATTTATGCTAACATTTACAATAACTGTAATTGCAATATTTGAGATAAATAAGTATGAAGCAGAGGTTGGAGAACATGACTCACAAGAGATAGTAATCGATGAAACAGCAGGAGTATGGCTAACTATGATTATTGCATATCCAACAGTACAAAGTTTAAATTTTCCTTACATAGATATAATATTTATCGTTTTAAGTTTCGCAACATTTAGACTTTTTGATATATGGAAACCATCAACTATCGGCTGGATTGATAGAGAAGTAAATGGTGGTTTAGGCGTTATGGGTGATGATTTATTAGCAGGGGTTGCCGCAGGGATGTTGAGCATAGTTTTATTAATGGGAATTGATAAAATCATATAGATAATTGATAAACCAGATAAAGTTGAAGAAGCTGATTTCAATATAGAGAAAGAGTTAAAAGAAAGAAGACAAATTTTAGATTTGGAACTTTCACGAATAGAGACTGAAATAACGGAGTATCAGAGCTTTTCAAAAATATGTCCTTTATAACGGTTTTGTAAATGCTTGGATAACTACTCATCTTATAACTGACATTCATCACCCCTATAAACTTAAAGTAATATAATAAGAAATAAATATATATATTAGGAATATACCATCTGTTTTACAAAAATAAATAAAATAAAAACAAAAAAGTTAGGACATCTAGGCTTAGTGGCAGGGATGTGTAAAGAGTTAAATATATCTCAAATAGTGAATAATCATATAGTTACAGGAGACCAAAGAACCCTAAGTCATGGGGACGCTGTGGTCGCTATGATCATCAATGGCTTGGGATTTACAGGTACTCCACTATATATGACTCCACAATATTTTGAAGATAAACCAATAGCTCAACTATTAGGAAAAGATATAGAGGCAAAAAGTATAAATGATATAGCTCTAGGAAGAACATTAGATAAGATATATGAATATGGAGTTAGTGATTTATTCTCAAAAATAGCCTCCAATGCTGTAAAAACTCTTGGGATTTCCTCAAAAAATAGGACATTTGGACTCAACTGCCTTTGCAACCAATATAGAAAAAGAGAAAGAAACAGGTGATGGAACAGTTGAGATACGAAAAGGTCATAGCAAAGATTATAGACCAGACTTGAATCAAATAGCTCTCAATATGATAGTAGAAAACAGGGCAAATTTGCCAATATATCTGGAAGTTTCTAGTGGAAATCAAAGTGATAAAGTGAAATTTGCTGAAATTATTCAAGCACAAGTGGATAATCTAAAAAACTATTATGGGATTGAGTATATTGTCGTAGATTCTGCTTTATATACCAAAAATAATCTTGAAAAACTAGAAGAAGAAGAGATATTTTGGATAACAAGAGTACCAAATAGCAGAACTATTGTCAAAGGTATTATCTCAACCATAGAGTTCAGTCAATTAGAAATAATTGATGATAACTACTCATATTTGGAGATAGGAAGCAACTATAATGATGTAAATCAAAGATGGATAATTGTACATAACAAAGAGATAGAATATGTAAAAAACAAGGGTACAATCAAGAAATTTGATATAAATAGTAAAA
>JAMOOQ010000049.1 GCA_027100635.1 Campylobacteraceae bacterium
GACCCTTCCAGTCATTGCTAGGATTGATGATGCTATTGATTCTATCTGCTTTAGAGAATTTTCAGTTACTTCTTTTTTATTTGTGTTAATATTTTATATAGTTTTTTTATCATTGTAGATAAAGAGTATCAAAACTTTGCTTTGGTCAATCTTTTTTGGCTAAGGTGTTAATTAGATACTCTCCTAATGATTATAGTACATTTAGTTTTGGTGCTTTATTATATTTTGGAGATGAAAATACTGAATATGCTAAAATAGGAGATAGTTATTATCTTAAATATAATTTATCATTTTAAATTGAATAAAATTATATATATTTTAGGTATAATTATAAGAAGATTTAATGTATAGGAGTCACCTTGGGTTTTAATAAAATTAGATTAGTATTATATGCTACATTTATCACAAATTTATTTGGTTTTAGGTTAAAAAAAGCTAATAGTAATGAGGAAATGAAGAGGCTTAGAGTAGAGTTTTCTATAGCGATGTTAGATAAATTAAATATCAATATAATCACTAAAGGTCTTGAAAATATTCCTGATGATAATTCCACATATATGCTTATTTGTAATCATAGAAGTGTTATTGACCCTGTGATTGTAGAGAGAGCTTTTGCAGATAGTAATATATATGGTGTATGGGTAGCAAAAAAAGAGCTGTATAATTCACCTTTTTTTGGTAATTTTACAAGAAATGCTGGAACAATTTTAGTAGATAGAGAATCAAAAAATATGAGTGGTTTTTTTAAAGATGTCAAAGAGGCAGTACGAGAGGAAAAGTCAATATTTATATTTCCAGAAGGTGGAAGGAATAAAAGTGATAATACTATAAGTGAATTTAAAAGTGGCTCTCAAATTTTAGCAATAAAAAATAAAATTCAGATTATTCCTGTTTATATAGAAACGGATGCAGGAAAGATACTAAAAGAGACAATATCTGATAATTCTTTTAAAAGAGATATTGTCGTTAATATAGCTAAACCAATAAGTCCGAGAGATAAAAGTATATCTTTAGAGGATAAATACAGAGAAATATTTCAATTAAATTTGTAATATAAAAATAAAGGAAAATTAAGTGTCACTACTTTCATATAATAATGTAAAAAAAATACTTTTTAAGTTTGAGCCAGAAACTGCTCATTCTATGGCTGGAATGGGATTAAATATACTCTCTTTTGTTTCACCACTTTTAAATCATTATAAGAATAAATATCAAAATAATAGTAAGATTTTAAATCAAACTATTTTTGGTATAGAGTTTAAAAATCCTGTTGGATTAGCAGCTGGATTTGATAAAAATGGTGAGTATATAAAATCTATTGAGGCTCTTGGATTTGGTTATACTGAAATTGGTACAATTACACCAAAAGCACAAGATGGAAATCCGAAACCTAGACTTTTTAGATTAGTAGAAGATAATTCAATTCAAAATGCTATGGGTTTTAACAATAAAGGTAGCGATTTTATGTTTGCAAAAATTAAAGCAGACCATAAATCAAAATATCCTGTTGGAGTTAATATTGGTAAAAATAAACTAACATCTGAAGATGATGCGTTGAATGATTATGAGTATCTCCTTAAGCTCTTTTCAAATTCAGGAGATTATGTTGTGATTAATATATCATCTCCAAATACACCAGGGCTTAGAGATTTACAAAATGAAAAGTTTATTACAAATCTATTTACAATAGCAAAAGATATAACTCAAAAGCCAATATTTTTAAAGATTGCTCCAGATATGAGTAAGCAAGATGCAATTGATTTATGTGGATTTGCTATTGATGCAGGGGCTGATGGGATTATTGCTACAAATACAACAATAGATTACTCTTTAACTCCAAATGCAAAAGATTTTGGTGGAATATCAGGAGAATTACTCAAAGAGAAAAGTTTTAAACTCTTTGAGGCAATTGCAAAAGTATATTATGGAAAAACTATACTTATCTCTGTTGGTGGAATTGATTCAGCAGAAGAAGCATACAAAAGAATTAAAGCTGGAGCTTCATTAATTCAAATTTATAGTATGCTAATATATAAAGGTCCTCAGTTAATCAAAGATATTAATGATGGATTAGTTGAATTATTAGCAGATGATGGATTTGATAATATATCTAAAGCAGTAGGAGCAGATAGAAAAAATGATAAATAACAAATTATTTAAAATTATTTCAATATTTTTAACAACAGGAGTATTAATGGCAAGTTCATTACCAAAGTATTATAGTCAAACATTAGATAATGGTATGGAGATTGTAGTAATCCCTATGGATAATAACTCAAGTGTAATAACTACAAGTGTTTATTATAAAGTGGGAAGTAGAGATGAAGTGATGGGTAAAAGTGGAATTGCTCATATGTTAGAGCATCTATCTTTTAAATCTACTAAAAATATGAAAGCTGGAGACTTTGATACTATTGTTAAGGGTAATGGTGGTGTAAATAATGCTTCAACAAGTTTTGACTATACAAACTATTATATCAATTCATCTAGTAAACATTTAGATACAAATATAAAATTATTTGCTGATATGATGAGTAATTTAACTTTAAGTGATGCGGAGTTTCAACCAGAAAGAGATGTTGTAGCAGAAGAGAGACGGATGAGAACAGATAATCCTCCTATGGGTTATCTATATTTTAGATTATTTAATATACATTATGACTATCACTCTTATCACTGGACACCAATTGGATTTATGGATGATATTTTAAGTTGGGATATAGAAGATATTAGGAGTTTTTATAAAAGATTTTATCAGCCAAATAATGCTATTTTAATAGTGTCAGGAGATATTAATCCAGAGGATGTATTTAAAACTGCTAAAGAAAATTTTGGAGTTATCAAAAACCATACTGAGATAAAACATGTATCAAGAGTTGAACCCAAAATTGATGGGGCAAAAAGAGCTATTTTAAATAAAGATAATAATCCATTAGATACTATTGTTATTGCTTTTTCTATTCCAAACTTTGAACATGAAGATCAAGTTGGGCTATCTGCACTCTCTGAAATTTTAAGTTCAGGAAAAAGTAGTAGACTATATAAAACTCTTGTAGATGAAAAAAATATGGTAAATATGATTTATGGATATAATATGGAGCTTACAGATGATGGAATATTTTTGTTTATGGCTGTTTGTAATCCAAATATTCAAGCAGAAGATGTAGAAAAAGAGATTCTAAAAGAGATTGAAAGTATTAAAAATGGATCTATAACAAAAGAGGAGCTTGAAAAAGTAAAAATTAATACAAAATCAGATTTTATATATTCTTTAGAGAGTTCAAGTTCAATTGGTGGACTATTTGGTAGCTATTTAGTAAGAGGAAACTTGAAACCTTTACTTGAATATGAAGATAAATTAGATAAAATTACAACAAAAGATATAACAACTATCGCAAATAAATATTTTGATAATAATATATCCACAACAATAATACTTAGGAGTAGTAAATAATGAGCTATAAAGTAACAGGTGCCACGACGGCACTAATTACACCATTTAAAAATGGAACACTTGATGAAGCAACTTATGCATCATTAATAAAAAGACAAATTAATAACGGTATAGATGCTGTATGTCCTGTAGGAACAACTGGAGAGAGTGCAACTCTTAGCCATGATGAACATAAAAGATGTATAGAAATTGCCGTAGAAGTTGCAAAAGGTACAAAAGCAAAAATATTAGCAGGAGCAGGAAGTAATGCTACGCATGAAGCAATTGAGATTGCTCGTCATGCTCAAAAATGTGGAGTAGATGCAATATTCTCAGTAAGTCCATACTATAATAAGCCAAGCCAAGAGGGACTATATCAACACTACAAAGCAATAGCAGATGCTGTAAAAGAACTTCCTATGATGCTTTATAATGTACCTGGAAGAACAGGAGTTGATATTAGTACTGATACACTTATAAGACTGTTTGATGATGTAGAGAATATTTATGGAGTCAAAGAAGCAACTGGTTCTATTGAGAGAACAATAGAAATTTTATCAAGAAGACCAGAGCTTAAATTACTCTCAGGTGATGATGCAATTGATTATACAATCTTAGCAAATGGTGGAGCAGGAATTACTTCTGTAACAGCTAATTTATTACCAGACCTTAAATCACAATTAGTTCATAGTGCATTAGAAGGAGATTTTAAAAAATCAAAAGAGATTAATGATATGCTTTATCCCATTAATAAAGTGATGTTTTGTGAGAGCAATCCAATACCAATTAAAGCAGCTATGTATATTGCAGGATTAATAGATACTCTTGAGTATAGATTACCTCTACTTGCACCAAGTCTAGCAAATATGAAAAAGATAGAAGAAGAGATGAAAAATTACAATATCGTAAAATAAGTTTTGTAGGGTGGGTGATAACCCACCAAATATTTAAATAATCAAACAAAGGAAATAAATGAGTAATATGAAGGGTAAAACGGTAGTTATTACAGGAGCGACAAAAGGTATTGGAAAAGCAATTGCTGAAAAATTTGCAAGTGAGGGTGTAAATGTCGCTTTTACATATAATTCAAATAAAGAGATAGGTGAAACTATAGCCAAAGAACTATCAGAAAAATATAGTATTAAAGCCAAAGCCTATCCGTTAAATATTTTAGAATTAGATGAGTTTAAACCTCTATTTTTGGAGATTGATAAAGATTTTGATAGAATAGATTTCTTTGTTTCAAATGCTATGATTTATGGTCGTCCTGTTATTGGTGGATATGGTAAATTTATGAAACTTCGCCCTGCTAAAGGTCTTAATAATATTTATACTGCAACTGTTGGAGCATTTGTAAGAGGTTCTCAAGAAGCTGCAAGAAGAATGGAAAAAGTTGGTGGTGGAGCTATTGTAACAATGAGTTCAACAGGAAATTTAATCTATATTGATAACTATGCAGGTCATGGAACAAATAAAGCGGCAGTAGAAGCTATGAGTAGATATGCGGCAGTTGAACTTGGAGAGATGGGAATTAGAGTAAATGCAGTTTCTGGTGGTCCAATCGATACAGATGCACTAAAAGCCTTTACAAATTATGAAGAGGTAAAAGCAGAAACGATCAAACGTTCAGCAGTTAATAGAATGGGTACACCAGAAGATATTGCAGGAAGCGTTTACTTTTTATGTACATCAGAAGCTAGTTGGATTACTGGTCAAACTTTGATTGTTGATGGTGGTACTACTTTTAGATAAAAGTAAAAAATGGAAAGGTAAAAAGTGAAAAGAATTAAATGGTGATAAAAAATGGAAAAAAGTACATCCCGATAAAACAATAAAGAATGATAATAAAAGTAGTTATGATTATTGGAGTAAAAAATCAACTAAAGAAATTATTGACTCTTTAAAAAAAGCAGGTGATGATGAATTACTAATAAATAAAAATGGTACAATTATGGATGGAAATACAAGAACAACAGTACTAAAAGATAGAGGTATAGATATTAATGATTTGAAAGATACAATATGCAAATAACTAAATTAGATTTTATAATAGAT
>JAMOOQ010000050.1 GCA_027100635.1 Campylobacteraceae bacterium
ATTGGACTATTTTAATGAAAATCATGAGATTATTTTGGAGTGCTTAGGGGATGATTATGAAGAGTTTTATGATTAGTTGTTTTATATTAGTTTAAGTTTAGAGGGGTGATGAATGTCGGTTATTATAATTTCAGTTAAAATTTAAGATTTTTGCTTATAATTTAAAATATTAAAGGATTATGTATGTATAAAATAGTTGTATTAGGATTTTTTTGTTTATCTACAGTGTTATTTGCAAATGAGTATGATGAGAAGATGAAAGTATCTTTATATGAACAATGTAAAGCTGATACAAATAATGAAAGTGATGTTTGTCAAAATATTACATTATCCAGTTTTCTTCAATATTAAAATAATAAACTTATTAGAATAGAAAAAGATATGTGGGAAACCACAAGTGAATTTAAAGAGAGAAAAAAATTATTAGAGAAAACTTTAGAACAAGAAATTATTAAAGCGATATATGATGAAATGGTTGATAAGGGTTCAGGTACGGTAACTATAAAATCTTATGATGCTGATACTGAATTAATGAAACTTTCTTTAGAGTGGGATAATATACAAATTAGAAATATTTTTTCATCAAAAGAATTAGCTCAAGAAGTTACACTTAAGATTAATAGAAAAGATGGCAAAAAAATATTTAATAAAGATCGTACACATCGTTTTGATATAACTGTAAAATATATATCACATAAACTAAGAATATCTGAAATTTATTTGAAAAATGGAGATGAAAAAAATATACTTTCATCATCTAACCACTCTAAATCTTTATTATTGTCAAGTAATTGGATAACACCAATGGAATCTATATGCAAATCTAAAGGTGCTAATAAGGTAAGTGATGGGGTATGTGATGTTAATTGGAAAAATGCCAAAAAGATATGTAGTGAGAGTGGCGGAAGATTACCTAACATTGATGAGCTAAGAAAAGTGATAATTAATTGTGGAGGTAAGACTAAGTATGATAATGATTCAGAGAGCAAAAAATATAGCTAATAAATCTTATCAATCATGTTATACTGCACAAGGGTTTAGTAATAGTTTTTATTGGTCTTCTATTACTCATCCTGATAGTAGTGATAATGCGTGGGGTGTTAATTTTAGTAATGGTAATGATAATATATCTTATCATAAAAATGATAGAGGTCTTGTAAGGTGTGTTAGAGGACGATAATTTGATTTTTATCACGATATCATCTTAAAGAGTTAAGGTCTAAAATTTAAAGATAAAAATAGTATATTATTCAATAGATATTTGAAAAAAATTACGATATAATATTATTAATAAAATAGTTTTAAGAGTAAATAATAAAGGAATAACTTGAAGAGTATAAAAAATTTAGATATTGATGGTAAAAGAGTATTTATAAGATGTGATTTTAATGTTCCAAAAGATGAGTTTGGTAATATTACAGATGATAGAAGAATAAGAGCGTCTTTGCAGACTATCCGTTATTGTATTGATAGAGATTGTAAAATAATTTTAGCATCTCATTATGAAAGACCAAAAGCAGGTAAGTATGAAGAGAAATTTTCTCTTGCACCAATTGCAAAAAGAATACATACTCTTCTAAAAATAAAAAATGAGATGTTAATGGCAACTGATGTGATTGGAGAGGATGCAAAGAGTAAAGCTAATTCTATGAAAGAAGGGGATGTTTTACTTTTAGAAAATCTTCGTTATGAAGTTGGAGAAACCTCTAATGACGAAGAATTTGCTAAAGAACTAGCCTCTTTCGCCGATTTTTATATTAATGATGCATTTGGTGCTTGTCACAGAAAACATGCTTCTATATATGCAATAGCTCAGCAATTTGATACAGATCATAAAGCAGCTGGGTTTTTAATGAGTAAAGAGGTTAATTTTTTCTCTAAAGTATTAGAAAGACCAATCCGTCCATTCGTTGCAGTTGTTGGAGGAAGTAAAGTTTCTGGAAAACTAGAGGCTCTTACAAACTTAATTACAAAAGTTGATAAAGTTATTATTGGTGGAGGGATGGCATTTACATTTCTTAAAGCTCAGGGGCACGAGATTGGAACTTCTCTTGTTGAAGATAATTTACTAAATGAAGCGACGGCTATTATGGCAAAAGCAAAAGATTTAGGTGTTAAATTTTATCTTCCTATAGATCTTGTTGTTGCTCCTGAATTTAGTGATAGTGTTCCTGTTAAATATCTTCCTACCCAAGAGATACCTATTGGCTGGATGGGATTAGATATTGGTCCTGCATCTTCAAGACTTTTTAGAGAAGCATTAAATGATGCTCAAACAATAATTTGGAATGGTCCAATGGGTGTTTATGAGATGGATAAATACTCAAAAGGAAGTCTTCAAATGTCTCATCATATTGCTCAAACTCATGCAACAACAATCGTTGGTGGTGGAGATACTGCTGATGTGGCACAAAGAGCTGGTGATGTGGATGAGATGACATTTGTTAGCACAGGTGGAGGTGCAAGTTTAAAATTAATTGAAGGTGTTGAACTTCCTGGATTAAAGGCATTAGAGCTATGATATTTGCAAGTAATTTTAAAACCAATCATACAAGAAAGTCTACAAGAGATTATCTATATAGGCTTCAAGAATTAACGATTAAAAATAATCTTTTTAGTAAGGTTTATATTTTTCCACCATCAACAGCATTAGATAATTTTGAGAATATCGCTTTTAATATAGGAACTCAAAATGCTTATACAACTCAAAATGGTGCATTTACTGGTGAAATTGGATTAGAACAACTTGAAGAATTTGATATTAAAACTATACTTATTGGTCATAGTGAAAGAAGAGAAAAACTTTTTGAGACTCAAGATATAGTTTCTTCTAAGTTTCAGTTTTTTAAAGATCAAGAGTTTGATATAATTTATTGTGTTGGTGAACCTATTGAGATTAGAGAAAAAGGTGATGATGCTGTTATAGAGTATCTTTTGGCTCAATTTGAGGGAATTGATACAACTTATGAAAAATTAACAATTGCGTATGAGCCGATTTGGGCAATAGGTACAGGAAAATCAGCTTCAATAAAAGATATTGAAAATACTCATAAAGCACTTAAAAAAATATCAAATAAGCCAATTTTATATGGTGGCTCTGTAAATGCAAAAAATATTGAAGATATTGCAAATATAGATTCTGTTGATGGTGTATTGGTAGGAAGTGCTTCACTTGATGCTGATAATTTTTGTGAAATTATAAAAAATGGATTAAAGTAAATTATATGGATAAAAATTTAGAACTAGAGAAATCTGTAGAGAATATTTTAGAGCTTTTAGGTGAAGATATAAATAGAGAAGGGTTGCTAAAAACTCCTAAAAGAGTTGCAAAATCATTGCAATTTTTAACCAGTGGTTATCAAGAAAATCCTAAAGAGATTTTAAATCAAGCTTTGTTTTCATCTTCAAATGATGAGATGGTCGTTGTAAGAGATATAGAGTTTTATTCAATGTGTGAGCATCATATACTTCCTATAATTGGACGAGTTCATGTTGCATATATCCCTGATGGAAAAGTTGTGGGGCTTTCAAAAATTCCACGAGTTGTTAATATATTTGCAAGAAGATTACAGATTCAAGAGCAGATGACAGAACAGATTGCAGATGCGATAAAAGAGATAATCGCTCCAAAAGGTGTTGCTGTTGTTATTCATGCAAGACATATGTGTATGGAGATGAGAGGTGTTCAAAAAATCAATTCAACAACAGTAAGTTCTGCTTTGCGAGGACTCTTTAAAAGTGATACAAGAACAAGAAGTGAATTTTATAATATAATCAATACTCCAGCTCCATCAAATTTTTAGAGAGAAAAATTTAACTAAATAGAATAAACTTATGGTATAATTAATTAATTTCAATTATACTGGAGTTTTAAAATGAAAAAAAAACCTGCTTTTAGTATGATAGAGTTGGTATTTGTTATTGTGGTAGTTGGTATTTTAGCATCAACGGCTTTATCACAAATGGATAGAGATATTCAACAAGAGGCAATTTCAACAGTTCTTTCTGATCTAAGACTTACTCAACAAACAGCACTATCTGATTCTAAACATAATAATTCAGAGCAACGGTGGCAAAGATCTTATTGGCAATTTAGATATCAAAAATGTGGAAATAATGATTATAGATATAGTATTACATCTGATATGAATTATGATGGTATTAATGATAGAAATGAATCTTTAATAACTTCTTTAGATTCTAAATATTTATTTTTTGATTGTAATAGTGAAAATGATGCTGACTCTAGACAATCTAGGCTTGAAAAATATGGTATAGCTTCTATTGAAGGAAGAGGTGATGATTGTTCTACTCTTTTAACTAAAAATAGTGGAAGCATTGCTTTTGATAATTTAGGTAGACCTCATTATAATGTTGCAAATTATTCTACACCAAATTTTTCTGAAATAGCAGAAATTGATTGTGCTATAGTTTTTGAGTTTTCAAATAGTAATTATCAAGAGTTTGTAGTTAATATAGAAAATACGACAGGTTTTATATCTATAGAGGGTAGAAAGAACCTATAAGATGAGACAATATAATGGTTTTTCTATGATTGAATTGGTCTTTGTTATTGTCGTTATTGGGATATTGGCTTCTGCTTCTATTCCTCAACTAAATAGAGATTTAAGGCAAGAAGCAATAAGTAGTATTGTCTCTTCTTTACGTCAAACTCAACAGTTAGCTTTAAATGATTCTAAGCATGATTTTAATGATCCACAGTGGCAAAAATCTTATTGGAAATGGAGATATACGGTATGTAAAAAAGGTGATATTTTCTATATTGTGACATCCAATACAGATAATAGAACAAATGCAGATAGAGAAGAGTCTGCAATAGACCCCTCTAATTATAAATATATTTACCAGTCAAATTATATCTGTAGAGAAGATGCAAAAGAGAATATATTAGACTCTCCTAAAGTATTAATCACTAAACGATTTGCTATTACCTCAATTGATAGTAAAGGTGGTTGTGATGGATTTCAACATGTAGCTTTTGATAATTTAGGACGACCTCACTCTGGTATAGATGGATATTCTCAGCCAGATTATAGATTTCTTCTTAAAGATGATTGTAGTTTTACTTTTAACTTTGAGAAAGATGGCTTTTTTACTTCTGATATTAAACCATTTACAATTATCATTGAAGCAATAACTGGAAGAGTATCCATTGAAAGAAAAAATGATTAATGATTCTTTAAGTATATTTTCTATAATTATAATGTAAGCATAATATACTTTAAAGCGATAAATATTAAAAAAATGAAAAAAACTTTAAAAATATTAAGAAAACACTTGACAAGTGATAAAAAACCAGCTATAATACGCGTCCAACAAACGATGG
>JAMOOQ010000051.1 GCA_027100635.1 Campylobacteraceae bacterium
GGGGCTCAATTGGACTATTTTAATGAAAATCATGAGATTATTTTGGAGTGCTTAGGGGATGATTATGAAGAGTTTTATGATTAGTTGTTTTATATTAGTTTAAGTTTAGAGGGGTGATGAATGTCGGATATATACAATGTAAGTATAATTTATTTTAAAGCGATAAATATTAAAAAAATGAAAAAAACTTTAAAAATATTAAGAAAACACTTGACAAGTGATAAAAAACCAGCTATAATATGCGTCCAACAAACGATGGACTTAGAGTTTAAGTCATAAAGAGTTTGAAGGCAATAATAAGAAATTATTAGTGATCTTTAACAACCAAATATAAGTAAAAATCAACGTCTATTTTGAGTTTTGATTTTGGTAACTTTTTTAAGAAAAAAGTTACATAGAATAATACTTAATTTAGAAATAAATTTAAGTGATTCTGACAATGGTTCAAGCCATTTCATTTTTTAATGGAGAGTTTGATCCTGGCTCAGAGTGAACGCTGGCGGCGTGCTTAACACATGCAAGTCGAACGAGAACGGTCCTTCGGGATGTCAGCTAAGTGGCGGACGGGTGAGTAATGTATAGTTAATGTGCCTCTTGGAAAGGGATAACAGTTGGAAACGGCTGCTAATACCTTATATTCCTTCTATCTTAATGATAGTTGGGAAACGAATTTTGCCAAGAGATCGGACTATATGGTATCAGTTAGTTGGTGAGGTAATGGCTCACCAAGACTATGACACCTAGCTGGTTTGAGAGGATGATCAGCCACACTGGAACTGAGACACGGTCCAGACTCCTACGGGAGGCAGCAGTGGGGAATATTGCACAATGGAGGAAACTCTGATGCAGCAACGCCGCGTGGAGGATGACGCATTTCGGTGTGTAAACTCCTTTTATATGGGAAGATAATGACGGTACCATATGAATAAGCACCGGCTAACTCCGTGCCAGCAGCCGCGGTAATACGGAGGGTGCAAGCGTTACTCGGAATCACTGGGCGTAAAGCGCGCGCAGGCGGCCTTTTAAGTTGGAAGTGAAATCCTATGGCTCAACCATAGAACTGCTTCCAAAACTGAGAGGCTAGAGTCTGGGAGGGGAAGATGGAATTAGTTGTGTAGGGGTAAAATCCGTAGAGATAACTAGGAATACCAAAAGCGAAGGCGATCTTCTGGAACAGTACTGACGCTGAGGCGCGAAAGCGTGGGGAGCAAACAGGATTAGATACCCTGGTAGTCCACGCCCTAAACGATGAATGTTAGTCGTCGGGTTGCTAGTCAATTCGGTGATGCAGTTAACACATTAAACATTCCGCCTGGGGAGTACGGTCGCAAGATTAAAACTCAAAGGAATAGACGGGGACCCGCACAAGTGGTGGAGCATGTGGTTTAATTCGAAGATACGCGAAGAACCTTACCTAGCCTTGACATATAATGGAATACTTTAGAGATAGAGTAGTGCCTTCGGGAGCCATAATACAGGTGCTGCACGGCTGTCGTCAGCTCGTGTCGTGAGATGTTGGGTTAAGTCCCGCAACGAGCGCAACCCTCGTGTCTAGTTACTAACAGTTCGGCTGAGGACTCTAGACAGACTGCCTTCGTAAGGAGGAGGAAGGTGAGGACGACGTCAAGTCATCATGGCCCTTACGGCTAGGGCGACACACGTGCTACAATGGATAGGACAATGAGACGCAATATCGCGAGATGGAGCAAATCTATAAACCTATTCTCAGTTCGGATTGTAGTCTGCAACTCGACTACATGAAGCTGGAATCACTAGTAATCGTAGATCAGCCATGCTACGGTGAATACGTTCCCGGGTCTTGTACTCACCGCCCGTCACACCATGGGAGTTGATTTCACCCGAAGCGGGGAAGCTAAATTGGCTACCCTCCACGGTGGAATTAGCGACTGGGGTGAAGTCGTAACAAGGTAACCGTAGGAGAACCTGCGGTTGGATCACCTCCTTTCAAGAGTATAGTTTATGTGACTCACATCATATAGACATAACAAATAAGAAAAGACTTGATTTTTACAAAATATTTGGTTGTTAAAGATCATTAAAAGAATTAGTTCTTTAATATGATAGTAAATGGGGGCGTATAGCTCAGCTGGTTAGAGTGTACCCCTGATAAGGGTAAGGTCCCAGGTTCAAGTCCTGGTACGCCCACCATAATTCGTGGGGAATTAGCTCAGCTGGGAGAGCGCCTGCTTTGCACGCAGGAGGTCATCGGTTCGATCCCGTTATTCTCCACCATTAATTAAATTAAAAAGTTTAATTCAAGTATTAAAAGTAATATTTGAATTAGGTTTTATAATCTAATGAGATATTTAAAATGATATTGTTAAGAGTCTAACGTAATGTTGCTATATAAATTTAAGAAATTAAATTATATACAAAAAATTACAATTATAACAACACAACTTTATTGGTGTATGTGAAAGTACATTTAATAAGGTAGTGCCTTAGAATTATTATATAAAATTAAACTAAGGGCAGATGGTGGATGCCTAGACTAGAAGAGGCGATGAAGGACGTACTAGACTGCGAAAAGCCACGGGGAGCTGTCAAGAAGCATTGATCCGAGGATTTCCGAATGGGGCAACCCAGTATATGGAGACATATATTACTCCTTAGGGAGAGCGAACGAGGGGAAGTGAAACATCTCAGTACCCTCAGGAAAAGAAATCAACCGAGATTCCGAAAGTAGCGGCGAGCGAAATTGGATTAGCCCCAAAATCTATAGGGTGTTAGTAGAATAATCTGGAAAGATTAGCCAAAGAGAGTGATAGCCTCGTAAACGAAAACTAACTATGGACTATATGAGTAGGTCGGGACACGAGAAACCCTGACTGAATATGGGAGGACCACCTTCCAAGGCTAAATACTACTTCTAGATCGATAGTGAACTAGTACCGTGAGGGAAAGGTGAAAAGAACCGCAGTGAGCGGAGTGAAATAGAACCTGAAACCATCTGCCTACAATCATTCAGAGCGGGATGAGAGAATTTATTCTCTCTCCGTGATGGACTGCCTTTTGCATAATGAGCCTGCGAGTTATGGTGACTAGCAAGGTTAAGGATACCCGAAGCCGTAGCGAAAGCGAGTCTTAATAGGGCGTCAAGTTAGTTGCTGTAGACCCGAAACTAAGTGATCTATCCATGGGCAGGTTGAAGCTGGTGTAAGAGCCAGTGGAGGACCGAACGGGTGAAGGTTTAAAACTTCTCCGATGACCTGTGGATAGGGGTGAAAGGCCAATCAAACTTAGTGATAGCTGGTTCTCTCCGAAATATATTTAGGTATAGCGTCATGTTAGAAGCATGAGGGGGTAGAGCACTGATTGGGCTAGGGCCTATACCAAGGTACCAAACCCAGTCAAACTCCGAATACCTCATGTGAATTCATGGCAGTCAGGCATAGGGTGATAAAATCCTAGGTCGAAAGGGAAACAGCCCAGACTACCGACTAAGGTCCCAAAGTTCTATTTAAGTGGAAAAGGATGTGGAGTTGCTTAGACAACTAGGAGGTTGGCTTAGAAGCAGCCATCCTTTAAAGAAAGCGTAACAGCTCACTAGTCTAGCGATTCTGCGCCGAAAATATAACGGGGCTAAAATAGACACCGAAGTCGTAGATTTGTACTGATGTACAAGTGGTAGGAGAGCGTTCTAATCAGCGATGAAGCCATACTGGTAAGGAGTGGTGGAGCGTTTAGAAGTGAGCATGCAGGCATGAGTAGCGATAAAAGGGGTGAGAATCCCCTTCGCCGAAAACCCAAGGGTTCCTACACTATGCTCGTCAATGTAGGGTTAGTCGGGTCCTAAGCTGAGTCCGAAAGGGGTAAGCGATGGCAAATTGGTTAATATTCCAATACCAACTATTATTTTTATACGATGGGGGGACGCATAGGGTTAAACGAGCTCACTGATGGAATAGTGGGTCGAAGGGTGTAGATAAGCAGGATTGGAAAATCCGCCTGCTGTTTTCGAGACCTGATAGGCTCTTTGAAGGCTTCGGCTGGATAGGAGAATCGTTGATACCGTCGTGCCAAGAAAAGCCTCTAAGTTTAATAATAGTTGCCCGTACCGCAAACCGACACAGGTGGGTGAGATGAGTATTCTAAGGCGCGTGGAAGAACCCTGGTTAAGGAACTCTGCAAACTAGCACCGTATCTTCGGTAGAAGGTGTGCCTACTTTAGTATAGAGATTTACTCTCAAAAGCTTAAGAGGTTACAACAAAGAGTCCCTCCCGACTGTTTATCAAAAACACAGCACTTTGCTAACTCGCAAGAGGATGTATAAGGTGTGACGCCTGCCCGGTGCTTGAAGGTTAATTGATGTGGTTAGCTCCTCGGAGCGAAGCTATTGATCGAAGCCCAAGTAAACGGCGGCCGTAACTATAACGGTCCTAAGGTAGCGAAATTCCTTGTCGGTTAAATACCGACCTGCATGAATGGCGTAACGAGATGGGAGCTGTCTCAACCAGGGATCCAGTGAAATTGTAGTGGAGGTGAAAATTCCTCCTACCCGCGGAAAGACGGAAAGACCCCGTGCACCTTTACTATAGCTTGACACTGCTATTGGGATATTCATGTGCAGGATAGGTGGGAGCCTTTGATCCATGGTCGCCAGATCATGGTGAGGCATCCTTGAGATACCACCCTTGAATATTCTGATAGCTAACTCCGTACAATTATCTTGTGCGAGGACAATGTCTGGTGGGTAGTTTGACTGGGGCGGTCGCCTCCTAAAAAGTAACGGAGGCTTACAAAGGTTAGCTCAGGTGGGTTGGAAATCCACCGAAGAGTATAATGGCATAAGCTAGCCTGACTGTGAGACATACAAGTCGAGCAGAGACGAAAGTCGGTCATAGTGATCCGGTGGTTCTGTGTGGAAGGGCCATCGCTCAAAGGATAAAAGGTACGCCGGGGATAACAGGCTGATCTCCCCCAAGAGCTCACATCGACGGGGAGGTTTGGCACCTCGATGTCGGCTCATCGCATCCTGGGGCTGAAGCAGGTCCCAAGGGTATGGCTGTTCGCCATTTAAAGCGGTACGCGAGCTGGGTTCAGAACGTCGTGAGACAGTTCGGTCCCTATCTGCCGTGGGCGTTGGATGATTGAGGAGAGTTGACCCTAGTACGAGAGGACCGGGTTGAACGAACCACTGGTGTACCAGTTGTCCTGCCAAGGGCATCGCTGGGTAGCTATGTTCGGATGAGATAACCGCTGAAAGCATCTAAGCGGGAAGCCAACTCCAAGATTAATCATCCCTAAAGATCCGTTGAAGACTACAACGTTGATAGGCTGGGTGTGTAAGTGTTTTAAAACATTTAGCTGACCAGTACTAATAGATCGTTTGTATTTTATAAATTCAATGGCACTACCTTATTAAGTGTATATCAACTGTAATCATTACTTAGACTCTTAACAATGTTAAGTTTTTCTCAATACTGAGAGAATTAAGAACATATTGTGTTTTTAATTCTCTTAGTGGTGGGGCTAGAGAGAGGGAAATACCCAGATCCATTCCGAACCTGGAAGTCAAGCCTCTCATCGCCGATAATACTGCACCTGTCTGGTGTGGAAATGTAGGTCGCTGCCACTTTGAGATTAACTTTTTATTTATCTTAAAACTTCAACAAACAAAATTAAAATTATTTTACTTTACTTTATTATTACTAAATTTATTTTTTGTAGATTTATTAATATTAAATCAATATCTAAGCTAAGACTTGTTAATATAAAAAATTCTCCTTTATTCTACAACACCTTAGCCAAAAAAACCCTAAATTATCAAGCCACATCTCCATGAATAATCGAAAATGCAGATACTCTCCAAATTGCCTTATTAATTAAAATATTATCCACTTTTTCTCCATATAATTTTAATACTTCTCTAGTATATTTCTCTGCTCTGAAGAGAGATTTAATATCATTTACACTATATTTTAAAAACTTGCTATTTGTATGCAAACTATAGCTAATATTATTCATAAACATAGATAAATTCGCAAAATTATGCACTCTTCTTTTCTTAATATTCATAAAATCTTCTAGTCCAAAATTCCAAATTATCATAATTTATCTCATCTCCATAAATTCTTTTTCTTCCTCTACTTTTTTGCTCTCCAGTGAATTTTAAATAGAGTTTTGAATTCTTCTGGTTTACTAATTGTACTTTCATATGCCAGTAAAATTATATTTTTGCCAAGTTTTGGTTTGATTATTTAATAATTCATGCTTAACCAATTCAGTTTCTTGTCAAAAAATCTCTCTATAGTTTTATAGCTAATGGCATCATTCCATTTTGATATTCCTAACATTGTGACCCTTCCAGTCATTGCTAGGATTGGTCTCTAAGCTCCCCACTCTTTTACACCCTCTTCAAAATATATCATAACCTCTGTCACAAATTCATTTACACAAATCATACCAGCACAGTTATCTCTAAAAATCTCTCTATTAGATAGGTATATTCTTAAAAAATAATCTATCATTTCAGGTTTTGTCATAGCTACCTCAAAATATATAGCTACAATCGCTCTAGTCTTCTCTTTTGTTGATATATCTTTTTCATTAATTCTTTGTAACTCTTTGCCTAAATATGCAGATATAAATTTTATAATCTCTTCTGCTAAAATATCTTTAGATTTAAAGTAGTTATACATATTCCCTACACTCATTTTAACTGAGATAGCAATATCTGGTATTGTAGTACTATAAAACCCCTTTGAAGCAAAAAGTTCTAAAGCACCTTGCATTATCTGCTCTTTTCTTTTTTACTTCTTATCTTCTCTTTTTGTTGACTATTGTATACTCCTTGATGGTAATTATACATCAAAAATCTTGATAATCAACCTCTATACCATTTCAAGTTGCATAAGATAGATATCTTCTCCATCAATCACATCTAACTCCATAGCATCACAGTTTGGACAATTAAAAATCCCCATCTCTATTTCTGAAGTTATTTTACATTTTAAACATTTTATAGTAATTGGTTGTATATTGATTATAAACTCTGCATTTTTACATATAGATACCTCTTTGAAAGTATCAAATGCCACCTCTAAAAGATGAGGTTCAACACCACTCATTACACCAATTTTGACTACAACTTTTGTAATCTCCGTTGAGTTATTAACCCTTGCGTTCTCTTCACAACTCTCTATTAATGATTGGACTATACTATATTCGTGCATTTTGAATACCTATTCATTTTTTACTTTATTATATACTTTTAATCTTGTTGGTGTCTTTGTTGGGCATATCTTCCAGACAAACTCTTCTCTTAGCTTATGAAAAGCTGAACTATCCTCCCAAAATTCTGGATACATTATTTTTATCTCTTCCTCTTTTAGTGCCTCTATTTTATCTCTATTTTCTTCTAAAAAATCCTGCTTATCCCAAATAAAATCATCATCAAAGCTACTCTTGGCAAATTGGTGTAACTCTTCATAATAGTTATTATGAGCAAAAACCTCATCAACCATTTTAATCTTTTTGGCATACTCTACTGAAATTGGCAAACACTCATTAAGTAATCTTTGAGCCTCTTTTTTACCTACTCTTTTTGGCAGTATATATGTATGATACTCACTTCCACTAAGTCCTAAAGTTTTGTAGTGAGGATTTAGCACACCCCCATCTCTTGCTACTACAAAATCACATGCTAATCCCAAAAAGACTCCACCTGCCCCACCATTTTTAGCAAATGAGGCAATAGTGATAATCTCATCAGAGAATATAATAGATTTAATAAGGTCATTTATAGCATTGATATTTGCCCAACCATCTTCACCCTGTTTTTTACTATCTTCTAGGATATTTAAATGTATTCCATTAGAAAAAAAGTCATACCCACCCATCAAAATTAATACTTTACATCTACTATTTAGATACTCAATAGCATATTTAAGTCTTATTGCTTGTGCTGTGCTAATTGCCCCATTGTGAAAATTAAATTCAAGATAGGCAATATTATCTTTTATCTCTACAGCTGTTTCATAAAAAGTGTTATAGCTTTTATCAAACAGAAGAGATAACCTATCCTCTTTAGTCCCTTTTATCTTCTCTTTTAGTAGATAAGTAGCAGGAAGTTTAAATCCTCCCACCTCTTTTAGATGAGTAATCCATATAGCTCCATCAATGGTTGCCAAACAGATAGCCCCATCTCTTTTTGCCAATATCTCTTTTGGCTCTCCTTTAAATTTATCCTCTTTCCAAGCACCATATAGATAACACTCAACCCCTAAAACATTATCCAAAACCCCCTCAACCGAATCACTAGCATATATTTTTTTAATTATTTCATCTGTAATATCTTTTTGCCAATTAATAACTCTCATCTTTTGAGTAAATGGTTTATGGATAGGGTTTAATATTTGAGGGGTTGATATATTTTTCTCTATATTATAAAAAAGCTCATTGAGTGTAGAGATAGCTACTCTAATCATCTCTTGCCGATAGATAGAAGCCTTATAACTCTCTCGCATTTTAAAATTAGCACTAGCATAAATATCTCCACCATCATAAAGCCGATTTGCCTTTAACCAAACTCCACCCCACTCTCTGACCTTATTAACAATAGCATAATCTAGGCTATAAGCTCCTCTATCTCCTATGGGTGCAGGATGAAATACAAAGGTTGGATAGTTTTCATATATCTCTTTGGGGATGTAGCTTTTTAGGAATGGGCAGAGGATTAGTTGAGGGTTAAAAGCTTTTATCTCTTTTATAATTTGGGTTTTGTTTATAGCATAGACTATATCTATTTTGTAGCCTCTATCCTTTAGAGTCGTGTGGACTGCTTGGGATAGGGAGTTGTAGGTTGTGATTAGGAGGGTTAGGGTCATTTTATATCCTTATTATGTTGTAGGGTGCAATTCCTATTGCACCATTTTATGTTATATACACAAAAAATTATATTTTCTATAAAATCTAATCTAATTGGTGCGATAGCAATCGCACCCTACTAACAAATCCTAGGCAACAACTCCCCAGTAGGTAAATCCAAAAACCTCTTAGTCCCCCAAGAACTCTTTAATATAACTTTACCTTTATACTCCATTGATACTCTTCCAATTATTGATGAGGTGTTATGGGTCTCTCTTAAAATTTCTAATGCTTTAACCTCATCACTCTTAGGAACTGCTAAAATAAATGAACCCTCATTAGCTAAATCCATAGCCTCAAAGCCTAACATTTCGCAAATCCCTCTTACACTATCTTGAATTGGAATTTGCTCCTCTTCTACCTCTATACATACATTAGATGCATTAGCCCACTCATTTAAAACAGCACTAACTCCACCTCTTGTAGCATCACGCATAGCGATTATCTCTATACCACTATCTATTAGAGCTTTAACTTGTGGATATAGAGATGTACAATCTGTTTTTAAATCACTTTCTAATTCAATCCCCTCTCTTGCTGAAAATATTGTAGCTCCGTGGCTTCCAATATCTCGGTTTACCAAGATACTCATATCATCTTTTAAATTACTAGCACTAATTCCACTATACTCTATCTCTCCAATGCCTGTGGTGTTTATAAAAAGCTTATCAACTGCACCTTTTGGCACTACTTTAGTATCTCCACTGACAACTATAGCCCCATTAATCTCTAGCTCTTTTTTCATACTTCTTACTATTTTTTCAAGCTCACGAGTAGAAAAGCCCTCTTCTATGATAACACTACAAGTTAAATATTTTGGTTTTGCTCCCATCATAGCTAAATCATTACAAGTGCCACAGATAGAGAGTTTACCAATATCTCCACCACTAAAAAAGAGAGGGCTTACTGTAAAGCTATCTGTTGAAAAAGCTAGTTTCCCATCTTCTATTACTGCACTATCTTCACTCTTTTGTAAAATATCATTTTTAAAGTGTTTGTAGAATATCTTAGATATTAACTCATTATTCTCTTGTCCACCATTTCCGTGGGCTAGGGTTATTGTTTTATTCATTGTTGCTCCTCATATAAAATTCCAAAATCTTTCAAAGAATTACGTCCTAATCCATAATATCCAGAAGCATAATTCTTTGCCTTATTTTCAATATATTTCCAAAACTCATCACTTTTCATTATCTTTTGAAGTTCTAATAATTCTTCTTTTGAAGAATAAGCACACATACCATTATAAAAATATAAATTTTCATCTTCACTATAAAAAGTTTTAAATCCTTTTCTAACTAATTGAGGGAAAAAAAGTTTCTCTTTTCTCTTTTCTAAAGATTGACTACGACCAAAAGCATACCAGTCAGGATATTTCCCTTTTCCTTTATCTCTTAATGCTAATATTTCTTTTTTAGATAATAGATATTTATAAGCTTTTGGATATTTTTTTTTAAATATTTCTTGTTCTATAAAAACTGCTTGATTAATTTTATTATGTCTATATGGGAATATAATTTTTTCTACTAAACTTTCTAAATTATCATATTTAGCTAATTTATTACTATTAATAATATTTTTACAAATACTTTTTTCTATGGCTGTATTTTCATCAATATAATAATATTTTCTATCAGGTTTATTTATTGGTTTAAAAATATATATACTATTTTTAAGTGTAGCTATACCACTCTTCGTATCATATATTTCTCCAAAAAGTTTTCCTCTAGCTTCTATTTCTTGAATAAAGTCATTATCTTTTAAACTCCAACCATTATGAGAATTTAAATTAGCATAATTTTCTTTATTAAAATATATTTGAGTAAGAGGCTCTAAATTATTTTGTTTACTCATAGCATATAATATATTTTTACTCTCTATATTCTCAATAAAACAGAGACAAGTATAGGTCAAACGCGATGTAAATATTTGTTCATCTCCAAAATCTATAATCGTTAATTTAACTTTTTTTTCTTCAAAATATTTACGAATAGCCCGACCATTAACACTATGAATAAAAGTATTCACCGTAATAAAGCCCAAAATTCCTTTAGATTTTAAAAGTTCAAGTCCTATCTGAAAAAAAGGTATATATAAATCAGGATGTCCTGTTTTGCAAGTAGTCCAATTTTTCATTAATACTTTTGTCTTATCATCCATATTACGAGAACAGACATAAGGAGGATTACCCAAAATCATATCAAATTCAATCTCTCCCCAGTCAAACTTTAGTGTATCTCCTACATATATATTAAATTCAAAATTCTCTTTATCTTCACCCTCTGTAATGGCTAAGAGTGATAAAAGTATTTTAGTTCGATCCACACTATAAGATTGAATATCCACACCATAAATATTCTCTTTAAATATTTTTTTATACGATTTACCCGTTTTAGATTTTAACTCTCTAGTTGCATCAATTAAAAATCCACCACAACCACAGGCTATATCTGCAACTTTAATATTAATTATAGATTTTTTATTCAATAACTCAAATGATTGCTTAGTAATATACTCTCTTATATTTTTAGGTGTATAAATAGCACCATTGATAAGTTTATCAGATGGGGAGATAACAAATTCAAAGAGTTCTAGGAGTTCTTCAAAACCCAAAAAATAGTTATTTATTCTTAATATTTCTATAAATTCTAAGAGGCTTACATATTCAAGTGTATCTTTTTGAATAATTAAACTTTTTATTTTTTTATTTTTAATATTAGTAATATTTTTTTCTAATAAGAAGGCAGATACAATTAATCTATTAATATCATATTCATTAGTTCCATACTCTTTTAAAAAATTTAAGATTTCTTTGTTCAACTTTTATCTTTTAATGAGTTGAGGATAAATTTCTTGTGGATTCCAAGGAGAATTTATTTTTCTATCAAAGTGATTTACTACAGATTGATAATAAGGTAATATAAAATATTCTTGATACTTTTTAATTATTTTAGGATAATTTATATCTTCTGCTAATAATTCTCTCCACTCTTTTGGAAAAAAATTTGATAACAAAAAATCTAAGCCCAAAATAAATTCCATTGGATGATGTGCAATTCGTGGAGCGTCAAAAAATAAAGTTTGTCCAATATCAATATCTACTTTTTCAATAAATCTACCTCCAAATTGAAAATGATAAATGGGATGAACTTCTTCAGGAGGATTACCTCCTTCTATATGTCTATCAAAATGTAGAGAATACCTTAATGCTCTATCTTCAATACATTTACCAATAGCATATATATTAAACTCTAAAGAATTTAAAGGGTCTTTATTTAATAATAAGTTATCAATATTTCCCTTTACTTTTGTTGCAAATATAATCTTTAAAGTTTTTACTTTTGTTTGAACAAAGTGTTTGGGTATATTTTCTTTTACAAAAGTTATTTCTAAAGATTGAGATTCATAGTCTAATTGATTATTATTTTTTAATCCATCAATCACATTATCAAATGCTTGTGTTTTAATATTACTTTTAAATTTTTTATGAATAGATTGTTTTAAAAATTGTAAATCTTTAATCATTCCACGAATAATCTTCTGTTCCTCTTTTGACATTATAATTCCATATCTTCAATAGCATTAAATAATTCTTCCTTATCTATAGAATGAATTTTTATATTTTTCTCTTCTAGCTTTCCTTCTAAAAAAGCATCTAATGAAAAATACTCATACTCTTGCCATGATTTAGGTTCTTTAGTAGAATAAACTCTAAATCCTTCCATAACATCTAAAGGTCTATTATAAGCTTTACAAACAGTGGAATAAAAAAAGCTATGATTATGTTTTATTGGTTCAGAATATTTTATATTTTCACTTTGAAGCATCTCATTAAATTTATTTATTTTCTCTTTTGCATTTAATTGAGCTAAATAATGACCTGTAATTTTATTGAATATACTATCAATATCATTTATCCACCATCTATCCCAAGCTTCACAAAATACCCCTTTATATTTTGCATTTTCAAATAATTCTTTAATTTTATTCCAATCTTCTATATTAGTATTTAATTTATCTACTCCTAACCTTGAAGCTAAAATATCTTCATTAATTAAAACACCTGTTATAAATATTAATTCTTTTAAAATAAATTGTGCATATTCATGAATAGGTATCTTAGATTTTTCTTCTAAAAATCTTGATAAAATTTCATTTTGTAAATTAGATAATTTATCTACTCCCATTAACTTTGTTATATTATCTTGATTTTTTTCTATTTTAATATACCCTTTTGCTAAAGCAGATAACTCCTTAGAAGCATTTTTATGAGTATTAACTTTTCTTATATAACTATCAAATAAATTATGACTACTTAAATCAGTAGCATATACTTGTTGTAACTTTTCATCAGTAGAGAAAAGAATAATGGGTAAATCTTTTGTTAATTCTCCTTTTGTAACTAAAGTTCTAATATGTTGAGCAAACTCTGTTGCTGTAAAATCAGAACTATTTGGAGTATCATCAAGTCTCAAATCAAGTAAAATACCATCATAATTTACTAAATTATTTTTAATATATTCTGTAGTAAATTCAGAAACATGCTTATATTCTACGCTAACATTTTCACTAGATAATCCATCAGCCAAAGCTTCTGATGTATATTTGCCTTCATCATCTATATATAAATATTTATATTGCATTTTTATATCCTTCTTTATCCCAAGGTAATTCAATTCTAATAGTAGTATTATACCCTTTTGTAGGTTCTTTTACAAATATTAGCCCTCCATAGCTAGTAATAATATCTCTTACTATTTTAAGCCCTAATCCTGTACCTGTCATCTCTTCATGGTGTTTTGCAATCTTTCCAACAGGAACACTCGTGGTATAAAAAGCATTAAAAATTTTATCTCTTTTTTCAATAGGAATACCATCACCATTATCTGAAAACTCTAAATAAACCCATTTATTATGTTTTTTACCACACTCTATAAAAATTTTACCATTTACATTTGCTCTATTAATAGCTTTTCTTGAATTGGTATAAAAGTTAAATAAGATAGAAGCCCATTCTGATTTATGCATAGCAATTGTATATAAATTATACCCATTAAAAATAGGTTCAACAAACTCTATTTGTTGTCTTAATATATCGGCATCTAGTGTTCTTTTTAGTGAATAAACTACGGTTCTAAGCTCTATAGGTTTTAATTCTCTTTGTACATTTTCAGAAAAAGATTCATCAAAATAGGAAATATAAGTGGATAACCCATCTAAATTATTTTTAACGCGTTTATTTACTTTTAAAACATTATCCAAAGAATCACTATTAGAAATATTTCTAATATCATGTTGTAAAGCTCCTTGGTATTGCTTTATCTCATGTATAAATTCTCCAATAGTTAAACCTAATCCAGCTAAGACTCTTAAAAGATTCATCTCTTTTATTAGTTCTATTTTTTTTATTTTTTGTTCTTCTTTAGCTTCATGAAGAGTCTCTTTTAACTCTTTTATTTTATCTTTTACTTGTTCTAAATCTTCTTCATCTTTTATATTATCCAGCCCCTCAACAACATTATTAATAATTTCTTCAGGCTCTTTTTTCCACTCTTCTTGATTTGTTTTTTGCTTCACACCTCTAATAGAAGCAAGTTTTAAAATAGCATCAATTAAAACTTTATATCCAAATTCACTCAATTCTGTAAAGGCTTTATTTTTAAGGAGACCCTCTCTACTTGAAGTTTCTTCAAATTGCTCTCTAAAATCATTATTGACCTCTATAATTCCAAAAAAGTTATTATTACCATGAACAGGTAAAATAGTTCTTTTTCTAATAGATGCATCTAGCCCAAGCCAATCATCTTGAGGTTCACCATAAGGCAATACACGAAAGCCATTTCGGTATAATCTAATACCACCTTGCTCTTTTGCTTTTTCTCGTATAGTACTTTCACTCTGTTTAGGAATTAATCCAGAATTATAAATAAAATAATAAGCTTTTAATGCAACATTTTTTAACTCTTTAAATGGCTCATTAGGATTTAATAACACTCTATTTTCTTTATAGTCTAATTTTTTACTTTTAATAGATAAATACATAAATCCATCATTATCTACAAAACCATTAATCTCTGCTAAAGCATGTTCAAAAAACATTGTCTCTTCATTGGCAATAGTAAATTTTTTACCATTATTTATTTCAATACACTTCAACTTAAATCCTAAATCATTAGGAGCTTTAGAATTTTTTTTGGTTTTAGAAATTGGAAAGGGTTGAATTATCTCTGATGCATAACGATATACTCTTTTTATCTGTGCTTCACTCCAAGAGTCTCTTAGATTTTCTATAATTAAAGTTGTACCCTCATCTTTTTGCTTCTCTATATATTCAATCTTATTAGTGATAAAAGATAACTCCTTATCTCCCATAAAATCATCCCAATAAAAAACTACTTTAAGTGCCTCTGTGGATTTAAGAGTTTGAGTAATAATAGTTAATTTCTTACCAAGTCTTTGAGTAGAAAATCGTCCTATCCCTTTTTTACCTGCTCTTTTTCTATCATATCGTGGAGAACGGGGAAAATGTAGTTTATCGCTAGAAGAGAGTCTCATAAATCCATTGATTAACTGCTCTCTAGTCATTCCTAAACCATTATCTTTTATCTCTAAAACTCCACCAACTTTATATGACTCCTTAAAAGTAAGAATGACTTTAGTAGCATCAGCATCATAAGCATTTTTAACAAGTTCAGATACGGCTGTTTCATGCCTTGCTACAAGCTCTTTACCCAAACGATCAATAATCCCTGCATCAATAGAGAAGCGAACGCTATTTTTATCAAATTTTGCAAGTTCATTTGATAAAGATAAAATTTTTGAGTAGTTGCTAGGGTCATTTTTTAGAATATTCTGTAATTCTTCTTTTATTTTTTCTTGCAATAGTTATCCTAATATATTTTTTATATTATAACTAAAAGAAACACATTTCATTATATCAAATTCCCATACTTATAATATGCACTACACGCTCCCTCACTGCTTACCATACAACTACCAATGGGGTTTATTGGGGTACAGGCTGTTCCAAATATTGTGCATTCTGGAGGTTTTGCCATTCCTCTTAGAATATCTCCACAGATACATAGTTTATGGTCTTCAATTTGGGATATTGGTAGAATATCTTTATATATAACTTCAGCATTATATTTATTGAATTCATCTTTTAATCTTAAACCACTATCTGGTACATTTCCTAATCCCCTCCATCTAAAGAGGCTCACTTTTTCAAAATATTTATTTATTATTCTTTGTGATTTTAGGTTGCCATCATAATCTACAACTCTTTTGTATTGTATCTCCAGTTCACAACGATTTTGGATAAATTGCTTTACTATCATACTGATACCCTCCATCACATCAACAGGCTCAAATCCACTTACTACAACAGGACGGTTATATTTTCTTGGAAACTCTTCATATATTTTACTCCCTGCAATTACGCTAACATGGCTAGGTCCTAGAAAAGCATCTATTTTATTGTTGTAGCTGTCTATATGAATATCTCTACTATCAATTAATTCTCTCATAACTTCTGGTACAGTTACATGATTTATATGAAAAAGAATATTTGGAATTTGTAGTTTTATGACCTGCTCAATTAATACAGCACTCATTGGTGTGGTTGTTTCAAACCCAATAGCAAAGAATATAATTTTTTTATTAGGATTATCTTTGGCTATTTTTATACAATCTAGTGGAGAGTATACAAACCTTACATCAGCACCTTCTGCCCTTGCTTGTTGAAGGCTTCCTCTACTTGAGGGGACTTTTATCATATCTCCTAGAGTCACTAAAATTACATCGCTTTGCATAGCTAAAATATATGCGTGGTCTATCCTCTCTTTTGGCATAATACATACAGGACAACCAGGACCGTGTATAAAGTTTATATTATTTGGTAGTAGTTGGAGCAAACCATATTTCATAATAGTATGTGTATGTCCTCCACACACCTCCATAATATTTATATCTCTATTTAGCCCTTTAGCATCATTGGAGATAACTTTAGCATAGGCTTTAATTGTATCTGCATCTCTAAAATTATCATATAGATTTTTTAGTTCAAGGTTCATTGACTACCCCTATTTTGACAATTATCATCTGCTAAAATTGCCTCTTTTCTCTCCTCTTCATCTAGTTTTTCTAATATCTCTCTATATGTCTCTAGTGACTCTTTAGCGTAAGTTTCATCAATTTTATTCATAACAAATCCAATATGAAGAAGTACAAAATCCCCAATCGCAACCTCTTCATCTTGCATCATAAGTAGACTAGCATCTCTTTTAACACCCATTGTATCAACTGTACATATAGTTTTATCTTCACTAATATCTACAACTTTACTTGGAATAGATAGACACATTATCTCATTCTCCTTTTAAAGTTAATCCAATCTGCTACAGCTTTAATTGACTCTATATCATTAATATTTATCTCTAAAATATCAACATTTGGTTTTATTTTTCTAGCTTCTGCTTTTTCTATATCTATATCATATTTAAAATATGGGAGAAGGTCTGTTTTAGTTAATAATATCAAATCTGCTTGATGAAACATTACTGGGTATTTCACTATTTTATCTTGCCCCTCTGGGATTGATACTAATACAATATTTAGATGAGTACCTACATCATAACTAGCAGGACAGACTAAATTTCCGACATTTTCTACAAAACATACATCAATATTATCTAATGAGATATCGTGTAAACCTTTATGAACCATAAAAGCATCTAAATGACAAGCAGAACCTGTTTGAATTTGAACTGCATCAATTCCTTTTGCTTTTAATCTATTTGCATCTCTATTTGTCTCTAAATCACCTTCTACAACAGCAAATTTAAACTCTGCAATATCTGCTAGATACTCTAATAGTGTAGTTTTCCCACTGCCAGGGCTACTCATAAGATTTATTCCCAATACAGAATTTTTATCTAAATGAGCTCTATTATGTCCTGCTTGATGGTCATTTTTATCTAATATTTTTTGAATAACCGATATAGTTTTAACATCATTTAATTGAGGATTATCATGAAGATGTTTGTGAGCCTTTTGATGATGATTAGACCCCTCTAAAACGCTATCTTCTACCTCTGTTATACTACAACCACAATCTTTACACATAAAACTCTCCTATCCTAATAAAATATTTATCCCTACAACTAACGAGATAACTCCTGCCGTTGAAAATGTTCTTCTTACACTTCTAATATCTCTTAAAAAGTTTTGATTTACATAAAGTATCAAGTAGCCAAAAGAGATAAAGACTAACATAACTCCAAGAGTAAAAGCACCTACCATACTAAAATTAACAACACTACTTTCAACAGCACCAAGAGTTACGAGCATTCCTCTAACTCCACCAATTCCCATTAAAACACCCATACTAAAAGATGAACTCTTTCTACCCAATTCATTATGAGAGTGTTTTTTACCAAACCAAATATGTATATGCTCTTTCTTATTATGAGTATGAGTAGAGAGATTTATTCTATCTGTAATAACCATAAAAAGAATATACAAGCCCATAGATAAAATTACAGTAGCAGATATAATATCACCATAAGCTAGAATATCTTTTGAAATATCAACACTCTCTAAAATCTTTGCAAATATAAATAGGCTAAGACCGTGACCAATAGCAAATAAAAGTGTAATTAAAATAGTTTTTTGTTTATCTTTTCCTATTGAAAAATCAGCGATAGCAGTAAGATGGTCTGGTCCAAAAGCGTGTAACACTCCATACCAAAATATTAGTATCAACGACAAATCCATTCTTTATCTCCTAAAAGTAAATATCTATTCAAGAATAATATAATATTATATTATTTTAAATTTTAGCTTAATATATTATAATTTATAGCTCTCTAGTTGCACTAATTATCTGTCCAAAGGCAATTCCACCATCGTTGATAGGAATTTTATTTGGAATGATAGCTGTTGGGATTTTATTTAATACAAGCTCTAATAAAATTCTATTTTGGAACACTCCACCACTTAGGACTAATGGTAGATTATATCTCTTATATATAACATATATTATCTCCACTAGAGTGTTAAAAAATTTTGATATGGCTATCTCTATATTAGACTCTTGAACTATCTCTTTGATAAGAGGTTCTATGTTTATAATATTCTCTTGTATCTGGAATGGATACCAATTAGTGATATTTTTATTATAAAATTCTTCCATTCTCATACCACTCTCTCCTTCAAAACTTATCACTTGGCATATTCCAACAATAGAAGCAATAGCATCAAATATCCGTCCTACTGATGAGCTAAAAGGAGCATTTAATCCTTTTTTCCACATTAGATATTGCGTTTTTATCTCACTCTCACTGAATGCTCTTGTTGTGGGGTTATCCAACTCTAATGTCTTGTCCTCCCCTAAACTATCAAATAATAGACTCAATGCCACTCTCTTTGGCTCTTTAATTGCTCTTGCTCCACCAAGTAGTTTGAAGTATTTAAAATGTGCTACTCTTTTATACTCATTATAATTTGAAATTAAAAACTCGCCACCCCAAAGTTTTCCATCATCTCCTAATCCTGTTCCATCAAAAGATACGCCTAAAACTTCTTTAGATAAATTTTTTTCTGCCATTACTCCTATAATGTG
Source organism: Campylobacteraceae bacterium (assembly GCA_027100635.1). Taxonomy (GTDB): domain Bacteria; phylum Campylobacterota; class Campylobacteria; order Campylobacterales; family Sulfurovaceae; genus FS08-3. Next base: position 19,515 of record JAMOOQ010000051.1, read on the forward strand.
AGCATAATGGTGTTGTACCTCTTTTACTCTTATATTTAAACTTTTTGCATACTTTGTACTCTCATAGTTTGGATGTATATCACAAACAACTTCATTAGGTTCAAACTGATATATCCTTTTGAGATTATTTATACTATCTTTAAAATATTCTATTGATTTAATTGCATCTAAATCTCCAATATGAGGAGATATTATAGCTTTATCCTTAAATGCAATAGCAATAGTATTTTTCTGGTTTGCTCCAACTGCTAATATTTTTCCTTTTAATTTAAATGGTAACTTTATTGATACTGGTGTATATCCTCTAGCTCTTCGTATAAATATAGTTTGATTTTTTATAACCATAACAACACTATCATCACATCCATTAACTATATCTCTATCGTGGTCAATTAGATAGTCATATATATTAGAAAGCTTCTCTATATCTTTAGTTTTAGTTGCTATTGGCTCATCTGTAATATTTGCACTTGTAGCAACTATTGGACTATTTAGCTCTTTTAAAATAAGAATATGTAGAGGGGTATATGCTATAAATATTCCTATTCTTAAGCTATTTGGAGAGATGGCACTATCTATATTTTTAGAGTTTAAAAGAACAATCGGTCTCTCTTTAGATGTTAAAAGCTCCTCCTCTTTTAAATTAATATAGGCCATCTCATGAGCCATATTTATATCCTTTACCATTATAGCAAATGGCTTAGTGGCTCTACCTTTTTTCTCTCTTAATCGATTAATTGCAATATGGTTAGTTGCATCACAGACAAAATGGTATCCACCCACTCCCTTAATTGCTAATATTTTTCCATCATCTATAAATTTCACAATATCTTTGATTTTATCCTTTAGCTGTACACCACATTTGAAACATCCTATTGGTTGTGCATGGTATCTTCTATCTAGTGGATTATTATACTCTTTTTTACAATCTTGGCACATACTAAACTCTCTCATTGCCGTATTTTCTCTATCATAGGGTAAATCATAGATAATAGAGTATCTCACCCCACAATTTGTGCAGTTAATAAATGGATAATTATAACGCCTATTATTTGGATTAAAAAGCTCCTCTTCACACTCTTTACATATAGATATATCAGGAGGGATATTTACACTGATACTATCTCTATTTTGACTTCTAATAATTTTAAAGTTATTAAATTCTATAGAACTAACTTCTTTAATTGAGATAGAGTTGATAGATGCTAATGGAGGTAGTTCATTTTTTATACTTGATATAAAGAGCTTAAGTATTTTAGGAGTAGAGTTAATAAATATTTCAACTCCATTTGAGCCATTAGATACAGTTCCATTAAGATTGTATCTTATAGCTAGAGTATATATAAACGGACGAAATCCAACACCTTGGACTGTACCGTCTATTTCTATATTATAAGATAGGCAATTCATTATTAAAATATATATTACTATTTATTGATAATTCATCGGAAATCTTTTGAAACACTCTCCTATTTGAGAGTAGCGACCCATAAACAGCCACAGCATCAACGCCCATACTCTCTTTTAGTTCATCTATCTCATTTGTAATAAACTCTAAAAAGCTCTCTATTACACCATAAGATAGAGCTAAATCATCTACCACCCCTGCCAGCTTAAAGCTCATCGCAGTTCTAATTACCATAAGTGGATTTAAAAATACTTTTCCATCTATATTTTTAAGTTTATAATCTATTCTCGGCCCTCTATCTCCTAAAAAGCTCATTGCATTATTTTCCAGTATTTTAGCTCCATTGATAGGCTTGTCTGTAAAATCTAAGATAATAGCCACTAAACCCCATAATTGATAGATACTAAATTGACTGCCATTAAATGCTATTTGTGAAACTTTTTTATAAAACTCTGGAAATTTAGCTTTATAGTTGGATATTAACCTTTTACCCTCTTCATCTGAAGAGTCTATTTGAGTGAATATATCCTCTATGGAGTTGAAGTTAAAATCAAATGATAGATACTCAATAAGCCCAAATTTTTCACCATCAATTATAATATTAGAGTAATCTTTACTCAAATTTAGACCTGCTATATTTTTATATTTTTCAGATAAATTATGTTCATTCTTGATAGCATTAAATCCATCTACTCTTGAATTTATTTTCTCTATCTTAGATGCTTTTACTCCTCTATCTCCACTTATAATGAGTATATGTTTAGATGAGGCAACAACCTCGATAGGTTCTAAAATATCTTTTGGTTCAACTAAAATATACTCTCTATCTACTTTAATCTTATCTTTTGTTATAGCTAACACATCTATACCAACAGAGTGAAGCTCTTTCATAATTAGATATAAGAGTGCATCATCTGCTAATCTAAATCTTATTAACTCTCTATCTATCTCTTCGTAGTCCATTATAAATTTTATCTTCTTTTTTAGAGTTATAGCTGGTTTCTCAAAAGAGGCTAGAGCATTTAATTCATACTCCTCTAAAGTAGCATACTTCTCTAAAGTAGCAAGGTCATAAGCTAAGATGTCAAAATCTATATTATTAAAAATATTAGATGGGATAGCCAAAGAGTACTCTCCATAAAATGTATTTAATCTTATAACTTTACCATCTTTTATATCTTTAATAATACTAATAATTTCATCTTTGTAACTTCTATTCTCTCCATCTATATTATATCCACAAGCATTACATTTAGTAAAAATATTGTAACTTTGTTCAATCTTAGATATACATTTAGGGCATGGTGGAGTTGCTATCTCTCTATCTTCTAAAATATACTTCTCTTTTGGCATATCTTCAATAATTGATGCTTTTGTTCCATAAAAGAATATTGAATGTGGTAAAACCCTTGAAAAACTTGTTGCAAAATTTTCTAATTGTGTTGGAGTATCTGCTTCAACAAATAGATTAAGTTCAAATCCATTTCTATCTATATTTCCATTTAAATTGGACTCTTTTATCTCATTTAAAAAAATCTTCTCATAAACTAAAGATGATGAGCGATAATCTATTTTATACTCCAATATCATAAGATACCCCTTTTGTATATGTTGTTGATGTGATATTCTCTATTTTAATATCTATATCTTGTATCTGCACATCTATATCAAATGATTTAATATAGTCTATAATATTTTTTTCCATTACTTCACTTGCTTTTATAACTCTATCAGTCATAGTAAATGTGCTATCTTCTCCAATTACAAATGGAATAACTCCTACTATTTTAACAGGGGGTAGGTCTCCCATAAGCTCTATCATCTGGAGAGTTTGTAGCATTTCAACTTCGTGGGCTGAACCATTCCAAGTGATAAAATCTGGAACTTTATCAAAATCAAATGAATATACATCTCCCACCTCTCCATTATCTACATTTACACAATCTATTAATATAACTCTATCGTATTCTGTAATAATTGGTATAAGTCTTTGAGCTAATGTTCCACCATCTACAATATCAACTATATGCTCTTGTGAGCTAAATATATATTTTTTATCAATTAAATTGGCTAGATGAGGTCCAATACCCTCATCTCCAAATATTATATTACCAATACCTAATATTAAAATTTTCAAACTTTTCCTTTATTATAAAATAGCAATCAGGAGGAGAGAGAAATAAGAAAGGATATAAAAAAAATTCTCTTCCCTCGTGATTAATATTTTTGTCCAGCCGAAGCTGAACTATAACTTTAGTGTTTTTTATGCCATTTCATTCCTGAGAATATAGCATCTATTGCACCCTCTTTTCCAAATACTGCATTATATATTGCCATATAGATATGTCCCACAATAAAGAGTATTACCCCCCACATAGCAATATGATGTATCTCTCTTACCATTGCTAATCCACCAAAAGCAACTTCAAAGTATCTCATAGGAGAGTATAAAAATCCTCCTAGCCCATCGTGATATACATGTACATAGAGTATAAATCCAGTTAATATAAGAAAAAACATCATTACATAAAATCCAGCATAAGCCATAAACTGAATAGGATTATATACTCCACTAAGCTTTGGATGCTTTGAAACAAGAAGGTAATATCCTATCTGCTTCTTCCATATTTTTATATTAAATACATCCTTAATTGCATCTCTCTCCATCTGATACTTTTGCCCATATAGAAACATAAAACTTTTGTAGAAAATAACATAAGTTAGAATAAATCCAAATATAATATGCCAACTTCTAAACAGAGCATAAAGAAAATTATCTGGTTGTGCTGTTTGAACAGGTGATATAAATGGCACAGCTATATAAAAACCTGTTCCTATTAGAACAACAATAGATATAGCCCGTATCCAGTGTTGCCATCTATATCCTGCACTGAACTCTAACTCTCTCTCTATCTCCTCTTTATGCTCTTCAATACTATTCTCTTCTGATTTTGCCATCATTAGCTCCTTATACGCTACATACGCCACCATATAGTGGGTCAACTTTATATTCACTAAGCTTATTACCTTTAGTATCCATAACATGAACAGCACAAGCTATACAAGGGTCATAAGAGTGTATTATTCTAATAATCTCCAAAGGTTGTGTAATATCTGCTATTTTTAATCCAACTAAATCTGCCTCATAAGGTCCTTTTACACCTTTTGAATCTATTGGTCCAGCATTCCAAGTTGATGGAACAACGGCTTGATAATTTGACACAACGCCATTTTTAATTCTAACCCAGTGACTAAGCATACCTCGTGGAACATCACCCATTCCAACACCTTTATACTCTTTATCTTTATCAATAGTATATGTGGCACAAGTCTCTTGGTCAACTTTTAAATTTTCAATCAAACTATCAAAAGCAATTAATCCATAGTCTGCAATAAGTTTAGCTTGAAGCATTCTTCCTGCTGTTCTTCCTAGTGTAGAGAATAGTGCAGAGGCAGGAATATCAGCTTTTCCAAGGAAGTCATCTACAATTTTAACAACTTTTTTATTCCCTTTTGCATAACTAACCAAAATACTTGCTAATGGTCCAACCTCCATTGGGTTGCCGTCATATCTAGGAGATTTAATCCAACTATATTTACCTTTAGGGTCTATATTTTTACTATGAATTATATTACCATCTGGTCCAATACTCTCTCCATCTACAAATCCAGTATAGTTCCCCTCTGTTTTACCATCATAAGGGTGTAGAGGTTCATCATCTTTATACCAAGAGTGAGTTGCCTCTTCTGTTATTTTAGATATATCTAAATCAAATACTTTACTTAAATCACCATTCATAATGATACCACTATCAAATAGAGACTCATCTCTACTAACTTTCATACTATCAAATGCCATAAAGTTTTTTACACCCATTGGCTTCATAACTGATGGCTCCGTTTTATACATTTTAGCAGCCATAAGAATATCTGCATAGTATGCATTATGGACAAAATTCTGTACTTTTTTGAACTTAACCATAAATTCAGACATTCTAGCAGGGTCTAATATATCCATAACACAAGTAACTCCACCAACAACAAGACTTTGAGGGTGTGGATTTTTACCTCCAAATATAGCTTGCATTTGTGCTATTATTCTTTGCATCTCTAGTGCTTTAAGATAGTGTGCTAAGCCAATTAAATTTTGTTCTGGTGTTAGCTTATATGTGCTATGCCCCCAATATGCATTTGCAAATGGTCCTAATCCTTGGGGGTGAGATGCAAATTTTGCTACTGTCTCTTTTACCTTTTTAAGCTCATTTACACCTGTACCTATAGGATTATCAGAATATTTAAATGCCTCTTTACTAGCTTTCTCTAAATCTGCATCTAATGCCGATACAATATCAATCCAATCAACACCGTGAAGATGATAAAAGTGTACAACATGGTCGTGCAAAAATAGTGCTGCGTCCATAAGAGTTCTTACTAACTCTGCATTATATGGTATTTTAATACCTAAAGCATCTTCCATTGCCATTGTGCTTTTAAGATAGTGTGAATATGTACAGACTCCACAAATTCTTTGCATAATTAAAGGAACATTTCTAGGGTCTCTACCCTTTGCAATAACCTCTAATCCTCTCCATAGTGTAGATGATACAAAGGCATCTTCAACTACACCATCATCATTCACTATAACCTCTGCTCTTAAATGTCCCTCTATTCTTGTAATTGGGTCAACTACTACTCTTTTTGACATATTCTATCTCCTCTTACTCTTTTGGATTTTTGTATGCTGAAATTGCTGCGTGTCCTGCGATACCAACTGCTGTTGCAGTAAGAAGTGTCAATCCAATTCTATCGGCTGTCGCATCTGCACCCATTCCACCAAATGTTGTATTGTATAGTTTATCTGATAGTGGTTCATTAACTGTTCCCATAGTATCCCAAAAGTCTGGTTCACTACAACCCATACAACCAAATCCAGCTTGAACTGGCCAAGATGTTCCTTGATTGAATTTTTGTTTTGAACAGTTATTAAATGTATAAGGTCCTTTACAACCAACTTTATAGAGACAATAACCATCTTTAGCACCTTCATCGCCAAACTGCTCCACAAATTCTCCAGCATCAAAGTGACCTCTTCTTTCACATAAGTCGTGAATTCTAAGTCTATATGCCCATTTGGGACGGTTATATACATCAAGTGCAGGTAGTGTTCCATATAGAAGATAGTGCATTAGTGTACCAACAATATTTTTCTCACTAGGAGGACAACCTGGCACATTAATAACAGTTCTATCTGTAACTTCACTAAGGGATACAGCATTAGATGGATTTGGAGAAGCAGCTTGTACTCCACCAAAAGCAGAACAAGTACCAATTGCAAATATAACAGCAGCATTCTCAGAAGCCTCTTGAGCTGTCGCTTTACCAGTTTTTCCGTGTCCACCAATAGTTAAATAGTGTTCTGTATCGGCACTAGGGATACCACCCTCTACCATTAAAATATATCTATCTTTATATTTTTTCATAGCATTTTCTAAATTCTCTTCAGCTTGCCAACCAGCAGCAGTCATAATTGTCTCTTGATACTCTAGCGATATATGGTCAAATATAAGACTATCAATAGTTGGATTAGCAGAACGAAGAAGAGATTCTGTACAACCTGTACACTCTGCCATATGTAGCCAAATGATAGGAAGTCTATCAGCTACTTTAATTGCATCTGCCATTAGTGGGGTAAATGTTGAGGGGAGAGATAGCATCGCAGTTATAGCACCTGCCCACTTTAAGAAATCTCTTCTACCAAAACCACTCTCCTTAATAACATCTTCAATAGGTCTTTTTTCATCTATTTTAGGTAGATTTTCTAAGTATTCTATCCTATCTTTAAATTTATTGTGAAGAGTATCATAACTCTCATCTATTCCATTTAGAACCATTTTCTATCTCCTTATTGAATATTCATTCATATTTTAATAGGATTAGACTTAAATGTATATTAATATAGATTTATTAGTTTTGGACGAAATGGCTTTAGCCTCTCTCTAATATACGGAGCTAAAGCACCGCCGTGTCCAAAAGCATAATAATCCTTATTTCATTGACATTGGGATTGTACCCTAAATTTTAATATTGCCAATCATCTTTTTTTTGATTTAATATCTTATCTATTGAATCTCTATTTTTTGATATTATCTCTTCTAAAATTTCAAGTTCTTTATTTAAAGACCTATCATTAATTATATCCATCTCTTTTTTAAACTCTCTTTTAAATAGATTAAATAGTTTTTTATAGCCATTAGTTACTCTTAAGTTGCAAGATTTATATTCCCAGTTTTTAATATATCTAAAATATTTACTCTCTGATACAGGGTTAAAATAGTTATAAGAATATATAGATTTGTTATTACATAATGCTCTGCTATCAGCCAACCAGTTTTTCATCAAAGATACAAAATTACTTATTAAAATAGCTTTTCTAATTCCATTATTATCATATTCAAGCCTATTTGAGAATTTTATTCTTTGAGAACTTTTATATCTTTTTCCATCTCTATTTTTATAGCTTACAGATAAACTAATATCTTTTGACTCACCTATTTTCTTTAGTTTAAGTAAAACAACTCCACCTTTTACTTTTTTATTATTTGTTGCACTAGGAAAAAGGGTACCAATATCTATTATACTACCTGTTTTTTTATTTGCAACTGGTGAGCCATAAATATCTACTATCTTATATCCTCTACTTTTAAAATCAAGCTTTAAATCAAAAACCATGGGAGTTACCATAAAATCAAACTCTTTATCTAGTCTTTTAGAAAACTCTTTGCTTGAGTGTACGCTATAATAATTTGCACCTTTTGTTTTGCTAACATATTCAACTAAATCTGTATTAAAATCAACTCCAACACCTATAAACGATGTATAAATCTCTTTTTTACTAGCTTTTTTTGCTAATCCAAACAGACCATCTTTACGAAGTTCACCACGATTTGGCATTGCATCAGTGATAAAAATAATCCTATTTTCATAATCTTTACGAAGCTTTATACTATTAAATAGATTCATACCTTTTTGGTAACCACCACTCCAATTTGTACCACCTTGATCTTTTATATTTAATATATGTTTTTTTATGGCTGCTATATTTGTATATTTTATTTTTCTAAGAGGTTTTGCTTTATATGCTCTATCGTCAAATAAAATAACTCCTAGCCTATCATCATTTTTTAAATGTCCTATCATATCAACAATAGCACGGTTAGCTATTTGCATCTTACTTTTAGAGCTATTACTACTTTTTTTATTCCCTTTTGAGTCATAATAATATTTCTCAAAACTACTGCCCATAGAACCAGATATATCTAAAACAACTACTATATTAAGTTTTTTTCTTTTAAAATCACTCTCTTTTATACCCGAATTTAAGCCAACCGTTAAAAAATATTCTTTCTCTTGTGTATATATATTTTCTGTAACAGCTTTTGAATAAGATGGACAAAACAGACCTTTACATCTTTTTTTAATTCCTGTATCAAAATAATGATTATAAAACTGCCCCTCATAAGTTATAGATGATAGTTTAGGAAGATAACCATTTTTAATATTATCATAAAAATTATTTGTATCTTTTGCACCACCTACAGAGAAGCCAATAGTAGGAGCAATATCCCCACCAGCACCCACTTCCATAACAGGTGATGGAGAAATAACAGGAGATCGATTAAAAGTTTTATATCTTTTCATCTGCATTTTTGTTGCGTTATAATCCCAATCATCAATTTTTTTATCTTTAACTCCACCATTTAGTATCGCTATTGATACTATCAATCCTAATAATATATTTCTCATTTTAACTCCTTTTAAAAGTTTCTATTTCCCATTGCAAAATCTCCTATCATCCCAAGAGCAGATCCCTCTCCTGCATCATGTCCACCTTGTTGAGGTGCTGCTGCATACATACGACTTGCTAATCTTGAAAATGGCAAAGATTGTATCCAAATTGTCCCTGGACCTTTTAGTGTTGCAAAAAAGAATCCTTCTCCTCCAAAAAATCCAGTTTTAATTCCACCTGCTTGAACAATATCAAATTCAATTTGAGGTTCCATTGCAACAAGACAACCTGTATCAAGATGTATTGTCTCTCCAGCCCCAAGAGTAATCTCCTTGAGCATCCCCCCTGCATGAATAAATGCCATACCATCACCCTCTAGCTTTTGCATAATAAAGCCCTCACCACCAAATAGTGCTGTAAGAATCTTTTTTTGAAAAAATATTCCAATAGAAACACCTTTAGCAGCACATAAAAAACAATCTTTTTGACAAATAATAGTTCCACCAACCTCTTTTAAATCTACAGGTATAATTCTTCCTGGATAAGGTGCTGCAAATGCAACTTTGGCTTTTCCATATCCTTTATGGGTAAATACTGTGGTAAATAGGCTCTCACCTGTAATTAGTCTTTGTCCTGCTCCAACTAATCTATCAAAAAAACCACCACTATCATTTCTGCTTCCTGATCCATCTCCAAAAACTGTATCCATCTCTATAGAACTATTTTTATACATCATACTTCCAGCTTCTGCAACAGCACTTTCATTTGGATCAAGCTCAATCTCTATATATTGAATATCTTCTCCAAAAATCTCATAATCAATCTCATCAGAATTATTTAATGAATAACTTTGAGTATTTTGTTGTTGATGTTGTTGATTTGTATTAGTTGGAGGGGCAGAACTATGGGGAGGACTATATGATACTACATTTTGTTCTCCAACTAAATCAGCTAAAGAATTTATTGGTTTCCAATCCTCCATCCCTTCTGTCCAAGCTACACCACGGGTATTTTGCTTTGCTAATAATTTTGCCTCTATCTTGCTAATTGGACCCATTTTTCTACCATCATCATATTCTATATGCCATTGATTTCTCATAAATTTTCCTTTTTTAATTAAAATTATATTATTTAAATACTTCTAAGATATATCTCAATATTTAATAGAAGTTTATCTAACTCTTTTGCATATTTATCTTCATATGTCACTAATTTTTCTGTTAGATTATACATAAATAGTTGATATATCTCCGTTATAAGTTTGTTCATATCTTCTGCACCAATTGCAGCACTCATACCTTTCATATCTATACATAAAGCCTTGACTTGTTGATATCTTTTCTCCTCTATAAGATGATTAAATAGTTCTGAACTATCTTTAAAAATTTCTACAAACTCCTTAAGTATTTTAATATAAGCTTTTTCATTATCACCAGCTTTTTCAAGCCCCTCTTCAAGATTAAGAATATGAGGAACAGTATCAAAGATTGTACTAACAGAAGCTTTATATTTCATTTTCTCTTCATTCTCAACCACACTAGTTAAAAATCTTGAAAAAAGTGTATACAGGATTCCAACTTTAATAGGTTTTCTTAATAGTGCATTCATCCCACATTCTTGCATCTCATTTATCTCTCCACCAAGAGCAACAATAGGAAGTTCATCAAATTTTCTATTTTGTCTAATTTTTCTACTAGCAGTATATCCATCTATTATCGGCATATCAATACCCATTAATACTAAGTCAAACTCATTATAATATTTACTAAGCTCTTTTAATGCCTCTTCTCCATTATTTGCTACAACAACCACTATTCCAGAATATTCTAAAAGACCTAACATAATTCTTTGATTAATTTTATTATCTTGAACTAATAAGATTTTTGAATCTTTAAAGTCTCTAAATCGCTCTCTACCAACACCTATAGTTTCTGGTATCTCTTCTGTATATACTTCCAATGAACTTTTTCTACTATCTTCTTTATCTAATAGTTTAGCAATTTCATCAGCAAAAATATCCTCTATCATATCTAAAACTATTGATGGCGTTATTGGTTTTGGCATATATCTATCAATTAAGTCTGCTTTTAGAGCTTTTAAATCATCACTACTTTCATCTTCTAGATGTTCTCCAAGTAGATTATTAAGGGCAATCACTTTTAAGTCTGTTAAACCTTTGATATTTGCTAAAAATTCTATTATCTCTTGTGTTAATAACTTCTCATCAATTACTAGAAGTTCTGTTGCTGAAATCAGACTACTATTATCTTTAATTGCCGAACTAGATTGAATTGATACAGTATCTAAGAAAATTTTAAGAATATGTTGAGTTGCCCAAGATGCATTACTATTTGAATCTAAAACCATTGTACTTTTTCCAGCAATTGCTTTTGGAAGATGTTTATATATTGTTTCAAGAGAATCAAAACTTTTATTTTCTATGGAGAAAATATCAATAAGAGGGAAAGAAAATGTAAATATACTACCTTTCCCATAGACACTAGTTGCATCAATTTTACCATTCATTTTTATAATCAATTCTTTTGTTATATATAGACCCAAAGAGTTATTCTCTTCTGTTTTTTTAGTATTCTCATTTTCATCATAAGTAAATGCTTCAAATAGTTTATGTAACTTATGTTTTTGAATTCCAAGCCCTGTATCACTGATTCTAAATCTTATATTTTTAATTTTATTTTCATCTTCAAATAAAGAAATTTCAACCTTTACCTCACCTCTTGTTGTAAATTTAAGAGCATTTTCAAGCAAATTTATCAATATTTGCCTTATCCTACCTGCATCACCTACTAATATTTTAGGTATATTATCTGCTATATCATAAATAAAATCAATATTATTTTTATCGTTATATTTTTTACATATAATCTTGGCTGACTCATTCAGTAGATTACTTATATCAAAAGGCTCCTCTTTAAGAACTATTTTACCTGATTTTATTTTTAAAAATTCTATTAAATCATTAGTTGTCTCTAGTAGTGAACTATCAACCTCTCTAATACCGTTTAGTTTTTTATCAAAGGATGCTTTATTTATCTTGGAAACAGGGGCATCTAAAATTTTGTCTCTCTCTTGAATCATATCTTTTGTTGAAACATCTATTTTCTCTCCAACAGAAGATAATAATTTTTTTTGATCTTCGGATAAACTATGATGCTTTTCAAACATCTCCTTTTGAATCTTTCTAATCCTTTTATTTTCTCTAAAACCGATATATAAAATAAGCATTATTAAAAAAGAGATCAAGCTAAATGCATACCATATATATTTTTCATTCTCTAATAAGGGAGTATCTATATTATTTATAATTTCATTTTTACCATATCTATATATAAAAGCACTTGGATATGTTTTTTTTATTTTAATATAAAAAAGTGCAAGAGATGTATCTGTATAAAAAGGTTTTATCTCTAATATATACTTATTAAGCTCTTTAGTACTAGTAAGAGTTAATTTTTTACTTTTTTTTATCTGCAACATATCTTTATCAAATTTGATAATCTCTTTAATTTTACTTATCTCTTGTTGAGTACCCTTTTTTGTTACATACTCACCAATAATAATAGAGCTTATACTCTGCTGTGCATTTAGATTTAATGATATTAAAAATATAATAAATAGTATCACTCTCATACTTTATCCTTATCTTCTCGTTGTAAATTTTTTCCTATATCTTGTTCAATCTCCAATTGTTGATTAATTAATCGTTTTTGTGCTTTCATAAGTTTTCTCTTTTGACGAGAAGATAGAAAGAATAAAATACTAGATGTTAATATTAGAAATAATATTGCTATCAGTATAGGTATATCTTTTTTGGGAATATTACTTGTGTATAAACGAAAAATATCTTTTTTACTCATAGATAATCTATCCAATTCTATTATAAAATTATCATAGTTTATTTCAAAAGCATCTGGATAATCTTTTTTTATAGAGGTTATAATTGGTAAAAATCTATTTGTTGCTTTTGGTAGTTTGGCTATTACTAAATAATAATCAGAGATTTGTTTGACTGTTATAGTTAAATCTTTTAACTTAATTTTTGTAGCTATATTATTTGCTATCTCTAACTTTTCTGATGATGCTATTACAACTGCACTATACTCTTGCGAATATAGTGGTATAACAAAGAGGATCAACAAAAAGAAAAATAATTTTTTTATCATCAACTCCTCCTAATAGTAGAGAATAAAACAGTATATCTTTATAGAATATTTTCTATACTTTTATCATATGTTTTTTGAGCAAAAATATTTAATGCTGTTTTAGTTTTAAATAATGCCTCTTCACTCTCAATAGACAACATTCCACCTTTTGACATTGGAACTGATAACATATTATTGATACTATCTACTAATATTTGAGTAGCTTCTATTATCATTTGAGATTTATAATGATATGAGTCAAAGTTATCTTGTTTATCTTCTATAAATAAAATTCTTTGTAGTTTGCTATTTTGTTCATTTAAAAATACACTATATACATCAAATGTTTTAATAACCTCTGTGATATGAGCATCAACTCTCTCTATTTCTTTTTTACACTCATCTTTTTTTGTACAATAAAATTCAGCTTGTTCGTGTGAATCTTTTGCTTCTCTTAGGTTATGACTAGCTCTTAAACTAACTCTTATTTTATACATTATATACATTATTAAAAGAGTTATCACAGCTAATACACCGATACCTATATTCAAATCTGCATTGGCAGTAAATAATTGACCAATCCATACTAAAAGAGGTTCAAGATAATCTATATCTTGTATTTTATTAATGTCAAAATCAGTTTTTAAAGCAGAAGATGCGAAGAATAATAAGCCTATAGTTGTAATAGCACCAATAATTAAAGAGAGTATAAATGATGTAAACTTACCAGAAGATACCTTTTTTATATCTACTTTTTCAATATCATTTTGCTCTTTATAGCCAAATTCAACTTTTTCATTTTTATCTTCACTAATCATATCAGAATTAAAGCCCAACTTTTTTAATAAAGTCTCTGATTTTTCAAGAGATTTCTCTTTAAGAGATTTTCTGCTCTCTTTAAAATTCTTTAAATCGTTATTTAAAATTAGCATACACTCAGTAAGTTGTGTTTCAGCATCTTCAATGATTTTTTTTGCATCAACAATAATATGTTCTGCTTTTTCATGTTCTCCAAAACTTGCTTCTTCTTTTGCTACAAGTGTTGCACCTTCCTTCTCTTGTGATTTACTATCTACTAAATCAACAACCTTTACTATCTCACTAGATTTGTTCTCTTGCATTTTTATCCCTTATCAAAAAATATCGCCTCTATTATAACATAAAATAATTTAATATTTTATCTTCTGTTAATAAATATTATACAATTCAATAAAAATAGTATAAGATAGGTATCACTATACAGGTATAATAACAGTTGAGAGAATAGATATAATGTGATTGATGGATGGCAGAGACTTACAACTATTATACTAATACCACTAAAACCTAGTAAGCAAGAACAGTGGTTTGGTGTATAGTGAAAAACTATATCATTTCCTGCATTTATAAAATATATTTCTCTTCTTAATTTTCATTAATTTAAGAATACCCTCCTACTCTGGTCGTCCTGAACGAGGTTTATATTCTAATATTTTCTTAATATCTTTATTTGGAGCATTTATCCATATTTTAGGGTACCCACAAGGGAATAATACCCCCTACGGATAATCAACCTTTTTTAGGGGCTTTATAGTTGCCCTTGAATTTTAAAAAAAATTTAAATATGCGTAACATCAGTTAATTATATCTCATAACTCTCTGAATCTCTATTCTTAAATGCAATAACCTTTTTATATCCAATATCTTTTGCCAATTTTAAAGCTCTTTCATATTCAAATCCAACTTGATTTATCTCGTGAGCATCTGAGCCAAATGAAATATCAATATCCATCTCATACGCCATAAGCAAAAGTTCTTCTGAGGGATAAATCTCATTAATAGGTTTTCTAAATCCAGCTGTATTTATCTCTATCACCATATTTGATTTTTTAATAGCTTTCAGTGTATTATAAGCGATAGAAGTGATATTTTTTTGAGGCATAAACTTAAAAACTTTAATTAAATCAAGATGACCAACAATATCAAACAATCCACTATTTGCCATATTTGTAATTGCATTAAAATAATCTATCCAAATATTATCTATATTTTTATCTTTATAGTGCCCAATAAATTCAGGATTATCAAAGCCCCATTTATCAATAAAATGAACAGAACCAATAAGATAATCAACTTCACTGTTAAGTACTCTCTTATCCATCAAATTTGGTAAATAATCCACCTCATAGCCAAGGCGTATATCAATTTGATTTTTATATCTCTCTTTAAGCTCTTTTATCTCTTGTTCATAAATATCCATCTCTTCAAATTTTAAACGATATTTTGTATCAAAATTCATTGGGGCATGCTCACTAAATCCATAAATATCAATACCTAATTCAATTGCTCTTTTAATATACTCATCTATTGTTCCATTTGCATGGTTACATCTTGTTGTATGATTGTGTAAATCTACTCTTTTTTTCATTAAATATCCAATATTTATTTTAAACTATATCACAAAATTAACCAAAAATCCAATATACTTTCTGCAAAACTCATCGGAAGTAATGGCTTTAGCCTCATATAAAAGGCTGGAAGCTCAAGTATCAGTTCCGAGTTTTGAAAGAAGTCTAATAAAAATTTAAGCTAATTCAACTTAAACATTTTTAAATGTGTTTCCTAACATACCTTTAATAGCTCCTTGAAGGTCTGCTGGATAAACTACAAATTTTGCATTCTTACTTATACTAATATGTTCTAGTGCATCAATATATCTATCACCTAATAAAAACATTGCAGGAAGTTCTTTATCTTGAATTTTATCGCTAATTGCTTCAATAGCTCTTGCTGATGCATCTGCTAATGCAACTTGTGCTTCTGCTTCTAGTTTTGATGCTTCTAGCTTACCTTGTGCCTCTAGTATCGCTGCATTTTTTTTACCCTCTGCTAGTGTCTCCATAGCTTTTCTCTCTCTTGTTGCTGCTGCTTGTTTCTCCATAGACTCTTGCATTGTCTCATTTGGAATAATATCTTGAATCTCTACAGATTTAACTGTAATTCCCCAATCAATAATCACATCAGATATTTGCTCTTTTAGTTTATCTTTAATCTCATCTCTATGTGTCAAAGCCTCTTCTAGTGTAAATTCTCCAATAATAGCCCTAAGAGATGTTTGAATAAGTTGTCTAATCCCCTCCATATAATCTTCAATTCCATAAATAGCCTCCTCAGGATTAGTAACACGCACAAAAGCAACTGCATTTGCCAATATTATAGCATTATCAGCAGTAATCACTTCTTGTCGTTCTACATCTAAAATCAAATCTCTTGTATCAATCTTTGCTCTTATTTTATCTATATAGGGTGTAATAATATTTAATCCAGGTTTTAGAGTTCTATTAAATTTACCAACTCTCTCTACAACCCATTCTTCTCCTTGTGGAACCATATTCACACCGATATACAGTGTATATATAATTATCCCAATTAAAAAAATTAAAACTATAAGTATTTCCATAAAATCCCTTTTATCTATTTATAAATTCAAGATACCTACAAGAGGCACCCCAATACCAATGAATTAAGCTTTTTCTTGGACGAGATGGCTTTAGCCTCTCCCTAATATACGGAGCTGAAGCACCGTGTACAAAAGCATAATAATCCATTGTGGTTACCCCTTAAAACTTAATTCTTATTTTCTTCTACTAATAATATTTGTCCCTTAATCTTAACAACATTTATTATAGCATCTTTCTTAATACTCTCTTCTGTTTTAGATACAGCTTCCCACACTCTCTCTCCTAATAAAGGTATATTAAATTTGACTCTTCCTCGTTCAAGGGGATTAATATCTTCTATAACAATACCTTTCATATCTGTCATACTATTAGATTGTCCAGTATTTGATACCGTTTTGATTTTAAAAAATCTATACCAAATGGAGATAGACAGGATAGATAATAGACCCCAAATAGATAATTCTAAATTTATATCTATCTTAAATAGCAAATCAATAATACCAACTAAAATAGAGGTAATTCCAAATCCTATAAAAATAAGAGTAAATGTCATTATCTCTGCTATAAAAAATATTATACCAATAATAATCCAATGCCACCATTGTAAGACAGTACTCAAAAATTCTAACATTTAAACCTCCTAATATTTTGTTATTCTACCTTAAATTATCTATAATATAGCAATAATTGGTTATAATCGCGAAATTTTTAATAAAAATATAGAAGGAATATAAATGGCATTAAATGTTTATTATGATAAAGATACAAGTTTAGAACTAATTAGAAGTAAAAAAGTAGCAATGATTGGTTTTGGTTCTCAAGGACACGCTCACGCTGAAAACCTTAGAGATAGTGGTGTAAAAGTAGTAGTTGGACTTAGAGAAGGTGGTTCAAGTTGGGCAAAAGCTGAAGCAAAAGGCTTTAAAGTAAAATCTATTGCTGATGCTTGTAAAAAAGCTGATGTTGTAATGATTTTATTACCTGATGAAAATCAAGCAGAAATTTATGCAAAACAGATTGAACCAAACCTTAAAAATGGTGCTACAATCGCATTTGGTCATGGATTCAATATTCATTATGGAAGAATTCATCCAAGAAGCGACATCAATGTAACTATGATTGCTCCAAAAGCCCCTGGTCATACAGTTAGAAGTGAGTTTGTAAGAGGTGGTGGTATTCCAGACCTTATCGCAGTTGGTCAAAATCCAAGTGGTTCTACAAAAGAGTTAGCACTTAGTTATGCTTCTGCTATTGGTGGTGGTAGAACTGCTATTATTGAAACAACATTCAAAGATGAAACAGAAACAGATTTATTTGGAGAACAAGCTGTATTATGTGGTGGTGCTACTGCTCTTGTACAAGCTGGATTTGAGACTTTAACTGAGGCTGGATATGCTCCAGAACTTGCATATTTTGAGTGTCTTCACGAGCTTAAATTAATTGTTGATTTGATGTTTGAGAGTGGAATTGAAGGTATGAGATACTCTATTTCAAATACTGCTGAGTATGGTGATTATGTAAGTGGAAAGAGAGTAATAAATGCTCAATCAAAACAAGCTATGAGAGATATTCTTACAGAGATTCAAGATGGTAGATTTGCAAAAGACTTTATATTAGAGGGACAAGCAGGTTATCCTAGAATGAATGCTGAAAGAGCTAATGCTGAAGCTTCAAAAATTTCTCAAACAGGGAAAGATTTGAGAGAAATGATGCCGTGGATTAATGCTAATAAAATTATAGATACAGATAAAAACTAGATAACTTCTAAAGGGTAACTATAATAAAGGATTACTACTACCCCTACAATCTTGTTTAGTAGGGGTGCCTCTTGTTATAGGTACTCTAAATTTATATTAATAAATATTATGTTATAATACTTAAATTATTTACCTTGACAAAAGGAGTTCTTATGAATCAAAGAACAATTAAAGAGATAGTAGAAGTTGTTGGAATTGGATTACATACAGGTGAACCAATTAGAGTAAGACTTGAACCTATGCCTATAGATAGTGGAATAGTATTTTATAGAGATGATATAGCAGTGAGCATACCTTTAATACCAAGTAGTGTAATTAATACTCAAATGGCAACTGTTATAGGAAATTCGAAAGGTTCTATATCTACAATTGAACATTTTTTATCTGCAATATATGCTTATGCAATTGATAATATTAGAATATTAGTAGATAGTGCTGAGATGCCTATAATGGATGGTTCTGCTATCAGTTTTTGCCTTTTATTAGATGAAGCACAAATAACAATTCAAGATGCTCCAAAAAAAATCATTAAGATAAAAAAAGAGATTACAGTTAGAGATAAAAATAAATTTGTATCATTAAAACCAAGTAGTAGTGCATATTTTAATTTTGAGATAGATTTTTCTCATCGTGCTATTGGTAAGCAAAGTTATAAGCTTGATTTTAGTAATGAAAATTTTATTAATGAGATAGCAAGAGCAAGAACTTTTGGTTTTGTTAAAGATATACAGTATCTTCAAAGTCAAAATTTAGCTTTAGGTGCTAGTTTAAATAATGCTATAGGATTGGATGATTATAAGATAATCAATCCAGAAGGGTTAAGATTTGATAATGAATTTGTAAGGCATAAAATTTTAGATGCTATGGGTGATATGATGCTAATTGGACATAATATTTTGGGTGGATATGATTCATTTGCAGGAAGTCATCATCTAAATAGTCTTTTAACAAAAAAGCTTTTATCTTGTAGTGATAATTATGAGATTGTAGCAATAAATAGATTAGAAAGTAGAGTATTTGAAAAAAGTTTCGCACGATTATAAGTTATTAATAATATCTATAGCATCTCCTATACAACTAGGTATTTATAAAGATAATATTTTGATAGATAGTGTTCAAAGTGATAAAAAAACATCAGAGATACTCCTTCCTCTCATTGTGGATATGTTAGATAAATATTCAATTAAAAATATTCTTTATGTAAGAGGACCTGGTAGTTATATGGCTATCAAATTAACATATATTATACTTAAAACAATTAAGATTATAAGAGATATTGATTTTTATGGGTGTGATGGATTTTTATTTAATAATAATAGACCTATTAAAGCTTTAGGTTCTTTATATTTTATAAAAGACAATAAAAATATTATTACAAAAAAATTTAATAATATAGAAAAAATAGATTTTATACTCCCCTTAAATTTAAATAGTGTAACTATAGATAAAGATAATAGACCATTATATATATTACCTGCAGTCTAATCAAATTTTAATGGATTACAAAGAGTAAAAAAGGTATAATATTTATCAATTTAAAAATAGGAAATATCACAAATGCTAAAAAAAGGATTTTTATATCTTATTGCATCTATCTTTATAAGTGGAGCTTTAAATGCAACAGATACAAATAGTACGATAACAAAATTAAAAGATGCCAAAGTGGTTATATCTATAAATGATAATAATTATACGAGTAAAGATTTTCCATTAGAATTTAATAAGCTTAGCGATAATAAAAAATATAGTTTTTTAGTGATATATTCAAACTATAGGGTAACGCTAGATAGTTTAAAAGATGAGCAAAAAAGTTTACAAGTAGATATAGATGCTTTAATTAAAAAAAGAGATGATAAAAATAAAAGAGTTGGTATAGAAAAATCAAAGCTTAAAGAAGTAATATCTAATCTAAGATTAACGCTAGATACTATAGCGTATAAAGAGGTAGAAAAGAATTATCCAAAGATAAAAGAAGAAGTAGAATCTTTTTTTAAAGAGCATGAAAAAGATTATAACTATCCAAATTATGTAGAAGTTTCATTTATAAGAGTAAAAGATGAAAATTTATCTAAAGAGATTATATCAAAAATAAATTTATCTAAAAATCAAGACAAATTAAAAGTGTTTATAGAGGAATCTAAACGGTATAAATCTAAAAAAGATAAAGATTTAACTTATATGGGTGCAATTACTTCTAAAAATAAGAAATATGGTAAAGAGTTCTTTGATAAATTATGGGAATCAGATGAAAATAATATTTTAAATAAAGCTATTAAAAAAGATAATCTTTATTATATTGTATATATACATAAAAAAGAGAAATCAGGTACTAGCTCATTTGACTTTGTAAAAGATGATATAAAAAAATATTTACTAAAAGCTAAACGCATTAGATGGATTAAAAATAGATATAAAGATATTAAAAAAGATAGTAAAGTTATAATTTATAACAATAATTTATAGTTAAAGGAAAGATTTGTTAATTAGTGTACCTGCAACAAGTGCAAACTTAGGACCTGGCTTTGATAGTTTAGGTCTAGCAATTGATTTAAAAAATGAGATTATTATTACTCCATCAAAATTTTTGAGTCTCTCTACTACAGGAGAGGGAGCTAAGAATCCAAAGATTAAAAAGAATACACTATTTTTAAATATATTTTATGAAAATTATAAGAGATTAACATCAAGAAATGATAATTTTAGATTTGAATTTATAAATTATATACCAATATCAAGAGGTTTAGGTAGCTCTTCTGCCGTTATTGTAGCTTCAATTACAGCAGCTTATACAGCCTCTGGAACAAAATATAATAAAAAAGATATTTTAAACTTGGCACTTAAATATGAAAGTCATCCTGATAATATTACTCCTGCTGTAATGGGTGGATTTAATGTGGCATGTGTTGATAATAATAAAGTTTATAGCAAAAAAAGACGATTACCTGATTATCTAAGAGCAGTATTGGTTATCCCTGATAAAACTATATCAACAGCGAAATCAAGAACTATTTTGCCAAACTCATATAAAGCGGAAGAAACGATATATTCATTATCAAGATCAGCCTTTATGACATCTGTATTTATGACAGAATCTTGGGATCTTCTTCGTGTTGCGTCAAAAGATAAGCTTCATCAAACGAGAAGAATGAAGGTAATACCTGAACTTTTTGAGGTTCAAAAAATAGCACTTACAAATGGGGCGTTAATGAGTACTCTTTCTGGTAGTGGATCTACATTTTTTACACTTTGTCATAAAGAAGATAGTGGTAACATTCACTCAAAACTTGCTAAAAGATTCCCAAAATTTAGAGTTATGACAAAGTTATTAGATAATTATGGAGTAACAACAAAGAGTTAAACTCTTTTAAGGTATAATATTGTGCAAAACTATAAACCTATAAGAATGTGTATATCATGTCGTAACAGAAATTATCAAAAAGATATGCTTAGATTAAAAATATTAGATGATAACAGAGTCATTGTGTATGATAATTGTGGAAGAAGTTTTTATATATGTGATGAGTGTGTTAAAGATAAAAAAAAGGTAAAAGGTTTAACGAAGCGTTTTAAACAAGATGAAGAGCGTTTTCTTAAGTTTTTAAAGGAGCAATTAAAGAATGAATAAAGTTAAAATCCTAGAAATAGCTGCTGAGGCAGGGAAATCTAATGCAGTTTTATTAGCAAAGGCTAAGGAGTTAGGTTTTGATGTAAAAGTTGCAAATAGCACTATTAGCTTAGAACAAGCAGATATTTTAGTAAACTATGCAATTGATGGTAAATTACCTGACGGATTTAAAAAACCTGTTAAGAAATCAAAAATAACTGTAAGTAAAAAAATTAAAGTTGAGTTAAAGCCTGTTGAAAAAGAGGTAAAAGTAGAAGATAAAGAGGTTTCTAAAGAGGAAGCTAAAAAAACTGTGGTTGAAAAATCAGGTGAAACTACTGAGAAAACTAAAGAAGTAGAGAATAAGCCTAAGAAGTTAGGTATTAGAAAAAAATCTTTATCTCGTGGTGGAATTACAATTGTAAGAAAAGCAAAACCAAAACCTTCAAGAGATCTTTATGGCAGATCAAGTGATAGAAAAGGTCTTTCTTTACCAAAAAATAGTATTCCATCTGTTGCAAAAAAGAAAAAGCCTAAAAAAGGTGCAACTGCTAAAGATACTGGTACAAAATTAGATCTTATTGGTGGAGGTGGTTTTGGAACTGGTGTTGAACTATTTGCAGAACAAGAGGTAGTATTACTGGATTTCTCTGATAAGAATATATATGAAGATATGAAAAAACAAGAGCAAAAGAGAAAAGAAGAGGCTAAGAAAAGAAATCTTGGAGCAACAAATAATAGATTTGGTGGTAATAATTATAATAGAAAAAGAAGCATCAAAAGAGGTAGTAATAAAAAGAAAAACTATAATAAAGTAGAAGAAAATGTTGTAGTTAGCTCTATTGAAATTCCAGAAGATGTAAGAGTATATGAATTTGCAGAAAAAGTTGGTAGAAATGTAGGTGAAGTTATTAAAGTTTTATTTACTTTAGGAACAATGGTTACAAAAAATGGATTCTTAGATAAAGATGATATTGAGATTTTAGCAGAAGAGTTTGAGGTTGAAGTAACAACTATTAATCCACTTGATAAATTAGATTATACTGCTTCTTATGATGCAGAAGAGATAGCAGAAGAAGATTTAGAAGAGAGACCACCGGTTGTAACAATTATGGGTCATGTTGATCATGGTAAAACGTCACTTTTAGATAAAATTCGTTCAACAAAAGTTGTGGATAAAGAAGCAGGTGGTATTACTCAGCATGTTGGAGCTTATCAAGTAACAAAAAATGATAAAAAAATAACATTTATTGATACTCCAGGACATGCTGCCTTTACAGAGATGAGAGCAAGAGGAACACAGGCAACTGATATTGTAATTATTGTTATTGCTGCTGATGATGGGATTAAACCACAAACAAAAGAGGCAATTTCTCATGCAAAAGCTGCAAAAGTGCCAGTTATTGTTGCTATCACAAAAATAGATAAAGAATCAGCTAATATTGATATGGTTAAATCTCAATTATCAGAACATGATCTTTTAACTGTTGATTGGGGTGGAGAGATTGAATCAGCAAATGTATCTTCTCATACAGGGGAAGGACTTGATGATTTGCTTGATATTATTTTAATCCAAGCAGAATTAATGGAGCTTAAAGCTTCTCCTAATAGAAAAGCAAAAGCTATTGTAATTGAGAGTTCTTTAGAGAAAGGATTTGGACCAGTTGCAAATGTTATTATTAAAGATGGAACTTTAAAAGTTGGTGATAATATTATTGTGGGGACAACTTATGGTCGTGTTAGAACATTAGTTAATGATCATGGAATAAATGTTAAATCAATCGGACCTAGTACTCCTGCATCTGTTATGGGATTAAATGAAGTACCAACTGCTGGTGAGATTATGTTATCTATGGAAGTTGAAAAAGAGATTAAAGAGTTAGCACAAGCAAGAGCTGATCATGCAAGAGCAAAAGAGTTATCAAAAAGTACAAAAGCTACTCTTGATGATCTTTCATCTTTAATTGCAGAGGGGCAACTTAAATCATTACCTATTATCATTAAGACTGATGTTCAAGGTTCTTTAGAAGCGATTAAAGGAAGTTTGAAAAAACTTAGAAATGAAGAGGTAAAAGTTAATATTATCCATGAAGGTGTGGGTGGTGTTACAGAAAGTGATGTTGCTTTAGCAGATGCTAGTGAACATGCTGTTATCTTAGGATTTAATGTTCGTCCAACAGGAAGTGTTAAAAAACGAGCAAAAGAACTTAATGTTGAGATTAAATCGTACTCTATTATTTATGAACTTATTGATGATGTTAAAGCTTTTTTAAGTGGAATGATGAGTCCTATTGTTTCAGAAGAGGTAACAGGTCAAGCAGAAGTAAGAGAAACATTTACAGTTGATAAAGTTGGTACAATTGCTGGATGTAAAGTAACTGATGGTAGCATTATTAGAGGTGGAGGAGCAAGACTTATCCGTGATGGTATTGTTATTTATGAAAGTACAATTAGCTCTCTAAAAAGATTTAATGATGATGCAAAAGAAGTTAAAAATGGTTATGAATGTGGTATTATGATTGCTAACTTTAATGATATAAAAGTTGGTGACTTTATTGAAACATTTAAAGAAGTAGAAGAACAAGCTAAGCTTGATTAATTTTTTATAGGTAAAAGGGAATAGTATGTCAAACTGTAAAAAAATAGCATTTTTTAATCATAAAGGTGGAGTTAGCAAGACAACAACAGTATTTAATCTTGGTTGGATGTTGGCTTCTAAAGGTAAGAAAGTTATTATGATTGATGCTGATTCCCAATGTAACTTAACTGGTATGGTTATGGGTTTTAAAGGATTAGATGAGTTGTCTGATAATAAAAATAATATTAAAGATGCATTATCTTATGCTTTTGAATCTGTGCCTAGAGTTATTGAACCTGTAGAGTGTTTTGAGATAGATAATAGAAAAAATTTATATTTAATGCCTGGAAATATAAAATTTGCAGAGTATGATATTACTTTAGGAATGGCTCAAACTCTTTCAGATACAATGATTACTTTACAAAATTTACCTGGGGCAATTAATTATCTTTTAGATAAAACAGCTAAAAAATATGATGCTGATTATATTTTAATAGATATGAGTCCTTCACTTAGTTCTATTAATCAAAATTTGTTTATGATTAGTGACTATTTTACAATTCCTACAGCACCAGATTATTTTTCTGTAATGGCATTAGAATCGTTATCAAATATTTTACCAAAATGGTATAAGCAATCATTAAAATTACAAAATAATGAGATATTACAAGATGCTGTATATAAATTTCCAAATAAAACTCCAAAGTTTTTAGGTAATATTATTCAACAATTTAATGTTAGAAATAATCAACCCACTAGAGGTTTTAAAAAATGGTTTGATAAAATTAATGAGTACACAAATGATAAATTTATACCAGCATTAAAAAAAGAATCTATGTTATTAGATAGTAGTTATTATATTGATAAAAATTATATTTTATCAGAAATAAAAAATTTTAATAGTTTAATAACTTATGCACAAGAGCATAATAAACCAGTATTTGCACTAACAAAAGATAACTTAGGACAATCAGGTCATATTTTAACAAGTTCAGAAGGAAGTATCGAAAATTTTAGAGAACTTTTTTCTAATTTAGCAGATAATATTATGAGAATGACAGATGATAAATGCTAAACAACATTTTGAACAAAATATTATAAGAGTTAAAAGCTTAGGAGCAATTTATCAAAGTATAAATTCACAAACTATACAAATCCTAGATTTAAGTGATATCTTAAGGGCTCAATATGTAATGTTAGTTAGTGCTTTAGATCATTTTATACATGAAGTTGTTAGAATTGGAATGATTGAGATATATAATAATAAGCGAAAAGCTACAAAAAATTTTAAAGTTTTTGTATTTAATTTAGATAAAGAGATTTTATTTAAAAAAGCTATTATGGAAGAGAAAAATGATAATTGGTTAGATTATCAAATAAGATATAAAAATGGTTTTAAAAGTTTTCAAGAAGCAGATAAAATAAAAGAGGCTATGTTTTTAATTATTGAAACTGATATATGGGAAGATATAGATAAAAATATTATAAATTCAAAACAGTACCTAAATTTAATAGTAAAAAGAAGAAATCAGATAGCACATGAAGCTGATATTGAACCAATAAATCAAGAGTTACGAGATATACATTTAGATGATATAAAGAATTCAATTGAATTTATAGAAGATTTAGTTAAAATAATATATAAAGTAGTGAGTAAAAAATATGACAAATGAACAGATAAAAAGAAAAAGAGTTGAATCTGTTTTAAGAGAGATTCTTCCTGAGGCCTTAAGTGGTCTTAGTGATAGCAGAATCAACTCTCTTTTAGTTACAGAGGTTGTATGTTCAAAGGGTAGAAGCAATGCTAAAGTATATTTAGATAAAGCTTTTATGGATGAACAAGAGCAAAATGAAGCTCTTAGACAACTAAGAAAAGTTGGTGCATATCTTCAAAATCATTGTAAACAGAGTGAGGGTTGGTTTAAAGCTCCTATTTTTACATTTGAATTTGATGATCAATTAGCACATCAAACAAAAATGGATAATTTATTTAAAAAAATAAGTCAAAAAAATCCAATTGATAAAATGGAGCAATAATGAATCTTGAAGCTGAAATAGAAAAAATTGTTAAAGCAAATGATGCAAATTTTTATGATACAGAGATTGTTACAGAAGAAGATGGTACAATATTTAGAATTTATATCACTCAAGAAGGTGGTATAAGCTTAGATACTTGTGCTAAAATTTCAAGAGAATTATCTCCATTTTTAGATGTATATCCACCAATGAGTAACCATTATAGATTAGAGGTAAGTTCTCCAGGGATTGAAAGAAAACTTATAAAATTATCTCATTTTAAATCTGCAATTGGTGAAAAAGTGAAAACAAGAGTTTTAGGTATTGGAAAAGTAAAAGGTATACTTAAAATTGCTGATAAAGATAGTTTTGTTCTTGAAACTAAAAATGGTGAAGAGAGATTTAAGTATAGTGATTTAGGAACAACTAAAACTTACTATGAATGGAACTGATGATAACTTTTTAATGAATTTAGCCATTAACAAAGCGTGGCAATTTCAAGGATTAACTTATCCAAATCCTGCTGTTGGTGCAGTACTTATAGATTCTAATGGTAAGATTTTATCAATAGAGGCTCATCAAAAAGCTGGAACTTCTCATGCAGAGGTTTTAGCATTAATCAAAGCATATCAAGAGATAACAAGTTCTTTAGTAGATATAGATATATTTGATGCAAATATCACACATAAATTTTTATTAGATAATGCAAAAGATATATTTTGTGAATGTACTATTTTTGTTACACTAGAACCATGCTCACATCATGGTAAAACTCCATCTTGTGCCTCACTCTTATCTATCTTAAATATTAAAAAAGTTGTAATTGCTACACTTGACCCAATAAAACCTCATAGTGGTGGAATTGATATTTTAAAACAAAAAAATATTCAAGTTAAAATAGGGGTTGAAGAGCAAAAAGCAAAAGATTTAATTGAACCTTTTAGAATATGGCAAGACCGTGCTTTTATAATTTTTAAAATAGCTCAGACAACTAATGGTAAAATTGGTGGTGGATATTTAAGCTCAAAAGAATCTTTAATTCATACTCATAAACTTAGAAATATTTGTGATAAAATGCTTATCGGTGGAAATACGGTTAGAGTTGATAGACCAACTCTTGATTGTAGATATATTAAACAACCAGCCCCTAATCTTTATATATATTCAAAACAAGATAACTTTAGTAAAGATATCCCACTTTTTAATATAAAAAATAGAGAGGTTAGAATAGGTGATAATTTAGATTTTTTAGATAAACCATCATTTATTTTAGTTGAAGGTGGAAGTGGAATGATTAATGCAATAAAAGATAAAATAGATTGGCTTTTAATCTATCAAACTCCAAAACTATCAACTAATATATTAAATTATAATGTTGATATAGAATTAGAATTTTTAAAATATCAAGAATTATCAGTAGATTTAATAAACTGGTGTAGAGTTATTAAAGAGTAATAGATTATAATATAAAAAATAAAATTAAGAAAGAGAGAATAATATGAGAAAATATAATATAGCCGTAGTAGGTGCAACAGGAGCTGTTGGAGAAGAGCTTTTTGAGGTCTTAAAACAAAGAGATTTCCCTGTTGCAAGTTTATTACCACTAGCGAGTAAAAGTAGTGCTGGTAAATTAATAGAGTTTAATGGGATACAATATAAAATAGAGGAACTTACAGAAGATGTTTTTATAGATAGAGATATTGATATAGCATTTTTTAGTGCAGGGGGAAGTATCTCTGCTAAATTTGCAAAATATGCTGTTGAGAGTGGAGCAGTTGTGATTGATAATACTAGTCACTTTAGAATGATGGATAATATTCCTCTTGTAGTTCCAGAGGTTAATCCAGAAGATATTGCCCATTGGGAAGAGACTGGAATTATCGCTAATCCAAACTGTTCAACTATCCAAATGGTTCAATTATTAAAGCCTTTGCATGATCTGTATGGTATTAAAAGAGTTGATGTTAGCACATATCAAGCAACTTCTGGAGCAGGGAAAGCAGGGATGCAAGAGCTTGTTAAGCAGATGGAAGAGTTTTTTAATTTTAAATTAGACCAAACTAAAGTTGAAGCATTTTCTCATCAAATTGCACTTAATGTTATTCCCCATATTGATACTCCACAAGAAAATGGTTATACAAAAGAGGAGATGAAAATGGTAAATGAAACAGCTAAAATTATGCACTCTGATTTTGCAGTTTCAGCAACTTGTGTAAGAGTTCCAGTATTGCGAAGTCATTCTGAGTCAATAACAATACATTTTGGTGATGATATTGTAGTTGATGTAGATAAAGCAAGAGAGGTGTTAGATAATTTTGAAAATGTGACTTTAATGGATGATTTAGCAAATAATCAATATCCAATGCCAATAACTTCTACAGATACGGATGAAACTTATGTTGGAAGAGTTAGAAAAGATATATTTGCAGATAATATATTGCATATTTGGGGTGTTGCTGATCAAATAAGAGTAGGCGCTGCAACTAATTCAATTAGAATTGCAGAAAAATGGATAAAGTTAGAGGATATATAAATTATGATGAAAAAGATTGAACTTATTTTTGAAAGTATTCTATGGAATACACGATTTTTTGTCTTATTGGCTGTAATATTTTCTATCTTAGGTGGAATTTCTCTTTTTGTAGTAGCAAGTGTAGATATTCTTGATACATTTACAAGTGTAATAAATACATATTGGAATCATCTTCACCCAGAACATTTTCATGAAAATATTGTAAGTTCTCTAATTGGTGCAGTGGATTTATATCTTATTGCAATAGTTATGTTTATTTTTGCTTTTGGATTATATGAACTGTTTATCTCAGAAATTGATATAGCTCAAAATACAAGCTCTTCTAAAATATTAGAGATACACTCATTAGATGAATTAAAAGATAAACTTGGAAAAGTTATTATAATGGTTCTTGTGGTTAATTTCTTTCAAAGAGTACTTCATACTTCATATAGTGGAGCACTAGAGATGATGTATTTGTCAATCTCAATTTTGGCTTTAGCATTGGGACTTTATTTTTTACATAAGGGTAATAAACACTAAATAATTTTAGATTCTGTGTCAAGCACAGAATGACAATCGTTTGTTCTTCCGAATTTAATTTGGAGTAATGATTCTTTGTCATTCTAAATTTAATTCAGAATCTAATTTTGAAAGAAATTTACTAAACTTCTTTCAACACTCATCGGAAGTGATGGCTTCAGCCTCACAAAAAGTGGAGCTAAAGTAGCAATCTCCTGAGTCTTAAAGAAAGTCTATTTAATAATTTTTAATTGCATCATTAATTTGAATATATGCTTCTATTGGTGTCGTTTCAAAATATTTAATATTATGCTCTTTTGCAAAATCTCTAGTCATATTTTGTATTTTTAAAAGATTAAATCTTGGTGCTTTTGGAAATAGATGATGTTCTATTTGAGTATTTAATCCACCATAAAACCAATGAATAAATGCACCACCTTTTAAAGAACGGCTTGTTCTCATCTGTAGTTCCATCCACGATAATTTTTTCCCCCCTTCTTCATCAAATACTTCACAACCGAGATGATTTGTTATAAATCCAAATGCTAACCAAGCTGAAAGTACAAAATATAAGGTTATAAAAACTGTAATTGCACTACTAAATGGTAAAATAGCAAACATAGAACCCCAAATAATTGGCCAATGAAGTAACATTAAAGCAAACTCACCATAAAGTTTTCTTTTTAATACAAAATTATAAGATTGAGCAATAAATGCTGGATACATAAAAAATAAAGAACCCCAAAATAAAAGATGTTTATATTTTCGTACAAAAGGACTATTACCTTTATTATTTGGTGTAAAAGCACCATCAAGAGCCATAATATCTTCATCTTTTGTAACTGTATTACAATATGTATGGTGATTAATATTATGTTTAAAGTCCCACCAAGATGATGAATTACTAATAATAATAGCAGAAAATGGGTAGCTAAGCTTCATAGATAATGATTTATTTTTAAAATATTGTGTATGTAAAATATCATGAGATATAAAAACAGCACGAGTAAAAATAAGAGTCATAAAAAGACCAAGTAAAATTGGATTCCACATATTAGCAGTACTATAAGCAACAATAAGTGATACAATTACAGCAATCATCTCAATAGAACCACGAATAGGAACTCTATCAAGGAGACCAGCCTCACGTACTTTAGCCTTAAGCTCATCAAAATTATCTGGATAAGAAACAGTTGTCATATATAAACCTCCACAAGTTTCTTGTTATTATAGCGATAGATACTTATAATTTAGATAACTCATATTTATTTAGAAGCTTATTTATTACAAATCTACCTTTTAGTAGCTATTTACCTAAACAAAATTCCCCAAACATTTTATCTAGTATTTCATCACTGTTATACGGTTTAGATATTGAACTTATATGCTCTACTGCATTTTGTAAATGATATGAAAAAAACTCTAACTCCTCATTAAGTAAAAGAGGTTTTGCATTTATAATCTCATCTTTAGTTTTTGTTACTGCTTCAATTTGTCTAGCAGATATTAGCATTAACTCTTCACCTTCACCAATTGAATTTAATATCTTTAGAAGTTTATCTGTAAGAGTTGTTACTCCCTCTTTAGTACTCATTAAAATTGGTGAGAATTTATCTATTTGAAGTTTATCTATATTTTGAGGTAAATCTGATTTATTTATTGCTAATATTATATGAATATTCTCTAAATTATCAAGTAAAGATAATATCTTTTTATCTTCTTCATCTATCTTTTGATTTCCATCAAGTAAAGCTATCACAATATCAGATTCATTAAGTGTATTCATTGCTCGTTCAACCCCAATTTTTTCAATATCATCTGTCGCTTCTCTAATCCCTGCCGTATCAACAAGTCTAATTATATGTGAGCCTATCCGTATTGATTCCTCTATTGTATCTCTTGTTGTTCCAGCAATATGACTAACAATTGCTCTGTCATAATGAAGTAATGCATTTAAAAGAGAACTTTTCCCTACATTTGGTTTTCCTATAATAGAAACTTTAAATCCTTCAATTAAACCTCTTCTTCTATGACTAGCCTCTACAATAATCTCTATTTTAGATGTTAAATTATCAAGTTGATATATTAGATTATCTACTATATCATCAGGAATATTATCTTCGGCATAATCAATCAAAACTTCTGAATAAGCAAGAGCTTTTAAAAGCATATCTCTACTTTCATCAACAAAATCTTTAAGTTCACCTTTTAGTTGTTTTGCTAATATTTTAGCTGCGTCTACACTTTTTGCTTCTATTAGTTTTGCTGTAGCTTCTGCTTTTGTTAAATCAATTTTTCCATTTAAAAAGGCTCTTTTAGAAAATTCACCAGCAGTTGCTAATCTTGCTCCATTAAAAATAATCGTATCTAATATCTCCTGAGCAACAATCATTCCACCATGACACTGAAATTCAATAATATCTTCACCAGTAAAACTTTTAGGAGAGATGAAATATAAAATAATAGCTTGGTCGATAAGTTCATTATTAATATTATAGAGTGAGCTTAAAGTTGCTAGTCTAGGAGTTATTATATCTTTTTTAGAAATTTTTTTGGCAATTTCAAGTGCCTTACTGCCACTAACTCTTATTATAGAGATGGAAGAGATTCCATTAGCAGTAGCAATTGCAGCTATTGTAGAGTTCATTTAACTCTTTTCATTTTGAGATAAATTCTTTTTAGGTGAACTAAAATCATTAATTACTATATATTTATTTCCATCTTTTGATGTTTTAATCGCCACATATTTATGAGGAAACTCCTCTCTTAACTCTTCAAGAGCTAGTTGAGATAATATACCATCAAGAGTTCTAGTTTTACCTCTTCCATTTTTATGAATATGTTCTATCACTGGCTGAATATAATTTTTAATCATCTCTTTTTGAGAAGCTAAAAATTGAGCAATTTCAAGTTTAACATATAAATTATGTTTTGACTGTAACCAATTAAATAACATATAAGAGAAAGCATTATATCTATGCCCCTCTTTCCCTATGAGTAAAGCAGTATCAATACCATCTAAATATATTTTTACAATATTTCCTTCAATACTAACCTCTACTGTATCTATATTATAACAGCTATATGATAATAATTTAACTATATCTTTTTGAATTGATACTTCTAACTCTTGATTATTAGAATCTTCATTTTTATCCAATATCTCAAATTCATTAATAATCAACTCTTTATCTTTTGTTATTTTATCTTTATTATCAAAAAAGTTATTTAATATATCTGTATCATTTTTTATAAGATTTTCATCTATATTATTTGATTGTTTTAACTCTTCCTTTTTAGACTCTTTCTTTTTATCTTTAACTATAATATCTTTCATAGTTTTATTATTAGATACCTCTTCTATTTTTTCAACTACCTTTTTTGGTCTAATTGTGATTTGAGTTTTTTTAGGCTCTTCTTTTTTAAGCTCTTTCTCTTCTATATTATAATCTGCAACTATAATTGCATTTTTTTTCATAAAACCTAAAATACCAGATGTTGGATGTTGAATTATCTCATATTTTAATTGTGTAACTGAACATTTCAACTCAGAAGCTGCTTTCATATAAGCATCTTCAAGAGTTGGAGCTTCTATTTTTCTCATTACTTATCCTTGGTTTTCTTATGTGCTTCTATCTCTAATACTTTATTTTTTTCATAAACACCATTAATATAATATTGTTGAGTAATCGAGAATATATTATTTACCAACCAATATAGTACTAATCCCGATGGGAATGTTATAAAAAATACAGTCATAACTAATGGAAGATACATGAAAATCTTCTGCTGAAGTGGATCTGTAATTGTTGTTGGAGTAAGCTTTTGTTGTAAATACATAGAAGCACCCATTAATATTGGTAAAATAAAGTAAGGATCCATTTTTGATAAATCTTCAATCCATAATATCCAACTAGCACCTTGAAGTTCAACAGCATTTAATAACACTCTATATAATGCAAAGAATACTGGGATTTGAAGCAACATAGGTAGACATCCACCCATAGGATTTGCATTATGTTTTCCATATAACTCCATCATATGTTGATTCATCTTTTGTGGCTCTTTACCATATTTCTCTTTAATCTCTTTCATTTTGGGAGCTAAGTCTTTTAACTTTTGCATAGACATCATACCTTTGTATGATAATGGGAAAAGTATAAGCTTAACTAAAAGCGTAAACAAAATGATTGCCCAACCCCAATTACCAACAATATCATGTATCCAAATAGTTACAGCGAAAAATGGTTTTGATAAAAATGTAAACCAACCATACTCAATTGCATCAACAAGAGCTGGATTTATATTATGTAAAACTCTATAATCTTTTGCACCAATATATCCATTTAATTTAAGATTTTGTTCCCCTTGAATAAATATTAAAGGGTTATCTTCACTATCTTTTAATAAAGATACACTCATACCCTTATCAAAATTATATAATAGTGATGTATAATATCTATCAAATGCAGAGGCAATACTAGCACCTTTAAACTGCTCATTACCTAATGCATCGCCATCTTCAACAGTATTAATTATATTGTCAGCATCTTTAATTAAAGCACCTTTTACAATCATAAATTTAGATTTATCAGCAATAGGACGATAACCTGTTGTTAAAAAATAATCTTCATCTTTAGATAATTGTATATCTAAATCATAATGACCATCAGGATAAAATGTTAAAGTTTTTGTAACTGTATTTGTTGATAAAGTTTGAGTAAGTACAACTGTAGCACTCTTATTATTTAAATTAATTATACTCTCAGAAGCTTTATAATCTATTTCAAATGCCTCTTTATTTAATCTGGGATCACTAAATCTAATCTCAAGAGCCTTTGTTTTACTCATATCAAACAGTTTTAAAATCTTATTTTCATCAGTTTTATATTTTTCTGCTAAAAGCTTAAATTGTGATATACGACCAAGATTATCTATTTCCAGACTAAATTCTTTTGAATTTATAGTAGTAATAATTGGTAATGATTTTTTATTCATAGGTGTATTTTTTAGTGTTTCTTCTGTTGTTTTAACAATTTTGGGTGTAGATTTATCTCCATCTGCTTTTACTATTACTTCAGGTGTAATTGTTGTTGCTGATGATGTATGTATAGTTGTGTTATTATCTTTTGGAACTGATTGTTGTATGAAGTATTCTAAAGCCACAAAAACCATAAATGATAAAGCAAATGCTAATAAAAGCCTTTTATTTAAGTCTATTTTATCCAATGTTATACCTTAATTTTAAATTATATTTTTTATATTATACTCAACTTGTTGGAGTTTATAAATTACAATTCAAAGATTAAATATCATTAGAGGCTATTGCCAAACATCTATTAAGTGCATAAAGATATGTTTTCTCAAATTCTTGAAAACTTTTGGTCAAAAGAGTAGGTTTGGCAACTAAGACAAACTCTCCACTTTTTAACTTATCTATATTTGCAAGAAAATGTGCCCGAAGTAAGCGTTTAGCTTTATTTCTTTTGACTGCATTTCCAATCTTTTTACTTGCTACAACTCCTACTTTATGAGTAGTTTCCTCTTTATAAAAAAGAACAAAAGATGGTGTATGCCAAACTTTTGTTGCTTTCGTATATACTCTGTTGAACTCTTTACTATTTTTTAATGAAGTAAAATGTTTTAAACTGCTAATCTCTTTCTTCCTTTAGCTCTTCTTGCAGAAATTATCTTTCTACCATTCTTTGTCTTCATTCTTGTTCTAAAACCATGAGTTCTTTTTCTTGGTGTGTTATGTGGTTGAAAAGTTCTTTTCATATTATTCTATCCTTCTTTTTAATCAAAAATTTATACTAATTTTATAAGCATATTTATGAATGCGATTTTATCTAAACAACACTTAAGGTAATATTTATTTGATAACTTTTCTCTTATCTTTTAAAAAATTAGGCCGTTATTCTCATACAAATTCTAAATAAAAGATACTAATCCATATTAAACTGGTAATTGTAATGCTAACAAAAACCACACTACTTCCTAAATCTTTTGCATCTTTTGCTAATGGATGAATATCAGAGGTAACCAAATCTACAACTCGCTCAATTGCACTATTTATAAGTTCTGCTAATAATGGTAAGAATAAAGAGATTGATAGTATCATTTTATATACCAATTCAATAGATATAAAATATAAAAAAATTTGCAAGATAACAAAAAATATCAATTCTATCTTAAATGATTTTTCCTCTTTTACTGCAACTCTTAGACCGTCTAAAGCATACTTTGTATTGTTTAATATATGATAATTTGGTTTATTTATCAAAATACTTCCTTTATTTTGTAATATTCTTTAAAATTTCAATTATATCATTATATAGTTAATTTTAAAAATCAATAGATTTTTTTAAAACTAGATTTTAGTACAGCAAGAATAGGAAGTATTACAAACCCTACCAAAAAGTGTGGATATTTTGAGGTAAATCTTAAATAAATCGTGGTATAATAAAATATTATATAATGAATTATAAAAGGATATTTGAGTGAAAAAATTATATATTATAAGACATGCCAAATCTAGTTGGAAAAATGGTGAATTAAGTGATTTTGAAAGAGGATTAAATAGAAGAGGAGATAGAGATTTGAAGATAATGACCTCTTATATGTCATTAAAAGATATAAATGTTGATTTGATTTTATCTAGTTCTGCTCTTAGAGCTCAAATTACAGCAGATAAAATTGCAAAAAAAATAGATTATAATAATAAAATTCATTATATGAAAGAGTTATATATGGTTCGTCCAGAAAAGCTTATGGATATTATAAAATTACAAGATGATCAATATGAGAGTATTTTTGTGGTAGGACATAACCCTGAACTTACAGAGATTGCAAATACACTTTTGCAAAATGAGTTTATTAAAATGCCTACACTTGCTATTTTAGCAATTGATTTAGATATAGATAGTTGGGAAGATATAACTCAAAATTGTGGTAAAGTAGATTTTTATATATACCCTAAGCAATTTCAATACTATATGCCAAAGCAAGTACGGTCTGTTTTAGAAAGATGATATTATATTTTTTAACTGTTATTAATTAGTAATTTTATAATGATATAATGTCACAATTAATTATAAGGATAAAATATGAGAATAAAGAAAAAAGCATTAACATTTGAAGATATATTATTAGTACCACAATATTCAGAAGTTCTTCCAAAAGAGGTAAGCACAAAAAGTATGCTTACAAAAAGAGTATCCTTAAATATTCCTATGGTATCAGCAGCCATGGACACAGTTACAGAGTATAAAGCATCTATTGCAATGGCAAGACTTGGTGGAATTGGTATAATTCATAAAAATATGGATATAAAAACTCAAGCTATGCAAATAACAAAAGTTAAAAAATCAGAGAGTGGTATTATAATTGACCCTATCTTTATATCTTCCGATTCAACCGTTGAAGATGCAGATAAGCTTATGGGCGAATATAAAATATCTGGTATTCCTGTAGTTGATAAGAATAAAAAACTTTTAGGAATTATCACAAATCGAGATATGAGATTTATTACAGATTTATCAATATTGGTATCAAGTGTAATGACAAAATCGCCATTAGTTACAACAAAAGCTGGTACAACGCTAGAAGATGCTGCAAAAATACTACAAGAACATAGAATAGAGAAACTTCCTATTGTTGATGAGAATGATACTCTTCAAGGATTAATTACTATTAAAGATATAGAGAGAAAAATTCAATTTCCAAATGCAAACAAAGACAGATTTGGAAGACTTAGAGTAGGAGCTGCTATTGGTGTGGGGCAACTTGACCGTGCAAAAGCATTAGTTGAAGCTGGGGTGGATGTGATTGTATTAGACTCTGCTCATGGACACTCAAAAGGAATTATAGATACAGTTATTGCTATTAAAAAAGAGTTAGATATTGATGTAGTTGCTGGAAATATTGCAACAGGAGAAGCGGCACAAACTCTTATTGATGCTGGTGTTGATGCTCTTAAAGTTGGAATTGGACCTGGAAGTATCTGTACAACTAGAATTGTTGCTGGAGTTGGTGTTCCTCAAATTTCTGCTATTGATGAAGTTTCTCAAGTAGCAAATCAAGCAGGAGTTCCTGTGATTGCTGATGGTGGAATTAAATATTCTGGTGATATTGCTAAAGCTTTAGCTGTAGGAGCGAGTAGTGTAATGTTAGGTTCTGCGTTAGCTGGAACAGAAGAAGCTCCAGGTGAAACAATTTTATTTAATGGTAGAAAGTTTAAAAGTTATCGTGGAATGGGAAGTATTGGAGCAATGACAAAAGGAAGTACTGATAGATATTTTCAAGAGGGAACTGCTACTGATAAACTTGTGCCTGAAGGGATTGAGGGAAGAGTACCTTATCGTGGTGCAATATCAGAGATAATTCATCAAATGATTGGTGGACTTCGTTCATCTATGGGATATTGTGGATCAAAAGATATAAAAACTTTTTGGGAAAAATCTGAATTTGTAGAGATTACAAGTGCAGGACTTAAAGAATCTCATGTTCATGATGTAACAATCACAAAAGAATCTCCAAATTATCATTCGTAGTAATATTATTTAGCTTATTTGGTGGGTTGCACCCACCCTACCAAAAATAGGAGTAAAATTATGTATATAGAATCTATTAGATTTGAAATCTAGCAAGAAGTTTAATTTTACCTTTTAAAGGAAAACCATGATAAAGAATACACCAAAAATTTTAGTTATAGGTGATGTAATACTTGATCACTATTTATGGGGGGAGGTAAATCGTATATCTCCAGAAGCTCCTGTGCAGATTGTTGATATAAAATCAGAGAGTTTAGTTCTTGGTGGTGCAGGGAATGTGGTAAATAATCTTTATACTTTAAATTCAAAAGTGGCTTTTTTATCTGTAATAGGTAAAGATAAAGCAGGTTTAGAGATTAAAAAGATACTTAAAAATATGAGTGTAAAGAGATATTTAGTTGAGCAAAAAGATAGAAAGACATCTAAAAAAAGTCGTATTATAGCCTCTCATTCTCAAGTGATTAGATATGATAAAGAAAGCAAAGAGGATATTAATAAAAAAAGTGCAGAGTCTATTTTTAAAGAGTTTAAGTTAAAATATAAAGATTATGATATTATTTTACTTTCAGATTATGATAAAGGTGTTTTGACTTCAAAGCTTACACAAAAAATAATAAAATATGCAAATAAAAAAGATAAAAAAGTTTTAGTTGATCCTAAAGGTGATAATTATTCTAAATATAGAGGTGCATACCTTTTAACTCCAAATAAAAAAGAGGCTATTATTGCATCTAAGATTAATATTAAAGATAAAAATGGTTTAACTAAAGCTCTTAAAAGACTTAAAAAAAGGGCAAGTTTATCTGTATCTTTAATAACTTTAAGCGAAGATGGAATCGCTTTTTATGATGATGAGTTACATATTAAACCAACAGTTGCAAAAGAGGTTTATGATGTGACAGGGGCAGGAGATACAGTTTTGGCATCTTTAGGTTATGCTTTTGCAAATAATTGGGATATATCATCTGCTGTAGAGTTTGCAAATCTTTCTGCTGGTGTGGTTGTGGGAAAATTAGGAAGTGCAACAGCATCTATTGAGGAGATTGAAGAGTATAAAAGCTCACTTCATAAAAGTAGTATAGAGAGCCATATTAAATCTTTTGATGAGATAAGAGATACTATAATTAGACTAAAAAAGCAAAAGAAAAAAATAGTTTTTACAAATGGATGTTTTGATATTTTGCACCGTGGTCATGTAAGTTATCTTGATATTGCTTCATCGTATGGAGATATTTTAATATTAGGATTAAATTCAGATGACAGTGTAAAAAGATTAAAAGGTGAAAATCGTCCTATTAATTGTGAAGATGATAGAGCCTATATTTTGGCAGGTTTGGAGAGTGTTGATTTTGTTGTAAAATTTGAAGATGATACACCATATGAATTAATTAAAATGATTAAACCTGATATTTTGGTAAAAGGTGGAGATTATAAAGGTAAAGAGGTTGTTGGTAGTGATATTGCTGGTGAAGTAAGATTTGTGGATTTTGTTGATGGCAAAAGTACCACTAAGACTATAAAAAAGATACAAAGAGATAAAAATGATAAATGAAAAAATAGAAGCAGGTGTTGTAAATAGACTTTTGATAAATAGAAATACAGATTATGGATTTTTTTTAAAA
The DNA here is from genome assembly GCA_027100635.1 of Campylobacteraceae bacterium. Classification (GTDB taxonomy): domain Bacteria; phylum Campylobacterota; class Campylobacteria; order Campylobacterales; family Sulfurovaceae; genus FS08-3. The sequence continues at coordinate 59,475 of JAMOOQ010000051.1, forward strand.
GCAAATAATGAAGAAGAGGTACTTTTGCCAAATGCATATATAACAGATGATATGTATTTAGAAGATGAGATTGATGTGTTTATATATCATGATTCGGAAGATAGAATAATTGCAACTACACAGCGACCTCATGCAATGCTTGGGGAATATGGTTATTTTGAAGTTGTAAACTATCAAAGATATGGTGCTTTTGTTAATTGGGGCTTAGCAAAAGACCTATTTGTTCCACTGTCTCAGCAGAAAACATATTTTAATATTGGTATGAAATTTATATTAAGAGTATGTTTAGATAAAGAAACAGGTAGATTATATGCTACCCATAAAATTGGTAAATTTATGGTTAGAGATATGAAAGGTCTTTTTAAAACTCAAGAGGTAGATATTATGATTATGGCAAAAACTCCGTTAGGATATAAAGCTATTGTAAATAATAAATACGAAGGGATGATATATGAAAATGAGATTTTTGAAAAGATTAAAATTGGAGAGAAAAGAAAAGCATATATTAAACTTGTAAGAAAAGATTTTAAACTTGATTTGTCACTTCAAGCGATAGGTAAAGCAAAAGAGGGCAGTTTAGAAGATAAAGTACTAGAGGTCTTAAAATACAGCAATAGTGCTAGAGAGTTTAATTACAAAAGTTCACCAGAAGATATACATAAAACTTTTAATTTGAGCAAAAAGAATTTTAAAAAAGCACTAACTTTATTATTAGATAAAGAGATGATTAAATTTGAAGATAATAAAATTAAGATGATAACAAAACAGTAATTTTTAGATATAATTATATAACCTAAAATAAAGAAGGATTATAAATGGCGTTTTTTAATAATAACAATAATAACAATAATAATAATACAAGCAATAGAAATAGTAGCGAACAAAATGGGGATAATAATCATCCCTCACAAGGTGAAGATAGTTCGTTAAGATGGTGGATAACAGCACTTATCTCTTTGGGATTATCTTTGGGAACTTGGAATCCAACAGAGTATCATTTTATACATTATATAACTCAAGCAGAGATTTTATCAGGATTTACACCTTTTGCAATACTTTTAATGGTGGGAGTTTGGTTTCTTGCAATTAAATCAATATTTCAAAGTTTAGGTATGTTTGGTGCATTTTTTATTGTAATTACTATCTTAACATTTATATGGGGATTAAATCAATATGGACTTATAGATTTAAATAACTTAACACAATTAGGATGGGTTGCAACTTTTGGTATGGCATTTATTATATGGGCAGGATTAAATGCTTCAAAAGCGTGGAAAAGAGTTACAGGAGTATATAGTACTGATCGTATTGATGATGATATTTAAAATATAATTATGAATTATTTTAGAGTGATTATTACATTTTTATCTACAATAAGTTTGTTAGATGCTTCTTTATTGATAATTAAAAATAGAGATGGAAAAACTCTAAAACAACAAACTATATCTCACAAAAGTAATCTTTTTTTAACACAAAAAGATACTGAATGGAATCTTCAAGCAATATATAATCAACTATATGCGGATTCAATAAAAGCTCGTAAAGTCAAAGAGGCTAAAGATAGATTAGCTAGAATCCAAAAAGAGATAAAAAAAGCTCAAAAAAAAGGTATCAAATATAAGTTAAATCCTATTGATAAAGCTAAATTATTAGAAGATGCAAAATATTACAAAGGTGGAAAATATGTTTGGGGTGGAACAACACCTCAAGGATTTGATTGTTCTGGATATGTTCAATACCTTTATAAAAAACATAATATTACTCTACCACGAACTGCATATTCTCAATCAAAAATTGGTCAAAATGTGCAACTTGATAATCTTAAAAAAGGTGATTTACTTTTTTTCCTTACAGATAGATCAAGAGGTATCCCTATTACTCATGTTGGTATATATATTGGTGATGGAAACTTTATTCACGCTGCCAGCAAAAAACTTGGTATTATGGTATCTTCAATTACCCATGGTTCATATAGAAAAAACTTTGTAGTAGCAAAAAGAGTTATTAAGCAAATCAATAGTAATTTATGAGATTTTAATTATATTTAGATAAAATTCACTTAATATAAAAACTCATTTGTTTAAGGAAACAACTCATGTCTTGCCATAAAAAAGTATACATAACAACACCTATTTACTATGTAAATGATATAGCTCATATAGGACACGCATATACCACCATAATTGCCGATACACTAGCACGATATTCACGACTTACTGGTCTTGATACATTTTTTTTAACTGGAACTGATGAGCATGGTCAAAAAATTGAACACTCTGCATTAGCTAGAAATAAAACTCCCCAAGAGTACGCAGATGAAATATCGGCAACATTTAAAAATCTTTGGGATGATTTTGATATTAGTTATGATAAATTTATCAGAACAACTGACCCAGAACATAAAAAAGGTGTACAAAAAGCTTTTTCAACTATGTTTGGAAATGGTGATATATATAAAGATGTATATAAAGGTCACTATTGTATCTCTTGTGAGACATTTTTCCCTAAATCTCAACTTGTTGATAATGAGTTTTGTCCTGATTGTGGTAAAGCAACTACTATCATAGAAGAGGAGAGTTACTTTTTTAGACTTTCTAAATATCAAGATAGACTTTTAGCATGGTATAATGACAATGAAAATGTGATTTTGCCAAAGAGTAAAAGAAATGAGGTGATTCGATTTGTTGAGGGTGGTCTTACAGATTTATCTATCACAAGAACAAGCTTTGATTGGGGTGTAAAACTTCCAGATAATATGAATGATCCAAAACATGTTATGTATGTATGGTTAGATGCTTTAATGAATTATGTTACAGCTCTAGGATATGGAGATGATGAAGAGAAAATGGATTATTGGTCTGCAAGAGTCCACCTTATTGGTAAAGATATTCTAAGGTTTCATGCAATCTACTGGCCAGCATTTTTGATGAGCCTTGGATTAGAACTTCCAAAACATATTGCTGCTCATGGTTGGTGGACACGAGATGGTGAAAAAATGAGTAAATCAAAAGGTAATGTTGTTAATCCCAAAGAGGTTGCAGATGCTTATGGACTTGATAATTTTAGATATTTTATGCTGAGAGAAGTTCCATTTGGTGGTGATGGTGACTTTAGCCAAAAAGCTTTAATTGATAGAATAAACTCTGATTTAGGTAACGATTTAGGTAATCTTTTAAATCGTTTAATTGGTATGAGTGGAAAATATTTTGATGGTAAAGTTGAAAGTATAAATGTAGAAAAATATTATAAAATTGAACTTGATAAAACAGATGAACATTTAAATAATCTTGAACCTCTAATATTTAATATGCAAATTCATAGATATTTAGAGGAGCTTTGGAGACCATTAAGTGTAGCAAATAAAGCAATTGATCAATATCAACCGTGGAATTTAATGAAAGAGGGTAAGCAAGAAGAAGCGATGGCTCTTAATGGTTTAATTGCAAATATTTTGGCAAAAGTTTCTATTATGTTGTCTCCTGTAATGCCACAAATAACAACAAAAATTGCTGATTCTTTAAGCTTTAGTATTGATAATAATAGTTGGCAAGGGATGATAAATGATAAAAATTTATTAGATACTTTTGTAATAGAAAAGATTCCACCACTATTTCCAAGAATAGAAGAGAAATTACTTGAAACACCAGAAGTGGAAAAAAAGAAAAAGATAGAACCTAAAAAAGAGAAAAAATCTAACAGTAGCACTACAACCGAAGATGGTGTAGCTTTTATAGGGATTGATCAGTTTTTTCAAACTTCACTTAAAATTGGTACGGTAGTTCAAGCAGATGAAGTGCCTAAAAGTAAGAAACTTCTTTTACTTCAGGTTGATGTTGGTGAAAAAGAGAATAGACAAGTTGTAGCAGGGATAAAAGAGTGGTACAGTGCAGAAGATATGTTATCTACTCAAGTTTGTGTTGTAGCAAATTTAAAACCAGCCAAACTCATGGGATACCTAAGTGAAGGTATGTTGTTAGCGGCAAAAGATAGTAGTGGATTGTCACTAATCATACCAGAAGCTCCTAAGCAAAACGGTACAAATATAGGATAAATATGAAAATAGAAGATATTATAAATTTAACAAATGGAGTTTTAGAAAACTCTCCACAGGTTCAATCAATTGAATCTGCAACGGTTTTTCCATCAAAAGTAGAGATAGGTGATCTGTTTATATCATCAGATAAAGAGGAAATTGATAGAGCTATTGAAAATGGTGCTTATGCAATAATATATGATAATGATTCAATAGCCAAAAGCGATTCTGAGATTGCATGGATAAAAGTTGATGATATTAAAGATGCATCATTTAGATTAATTAGATATGTTATTTTGAATAAAGATGTAAACTTTAGATATTTAACACCTCATCAAGTTAGTTTTTTGAAAATGATAATAACTCAAAAAAGTAATATAACAATTTTAGTTGATGACTGGAGAAAAGCTTTTGAACAAGTTATTAATTCAAATGGAAAACTTTTTGTAGGAAATAATCAAAAACTTATGGGTATGATAAAATCTAACATGAAAATATTAGATAAAAAAGTAGATGGTTATATTATTAGTGATACACTTTTTAAATCTACATTTAAAATAGAGAAATATATCTATCAAGAGAAAGAATTAGTACCATTTCATTTTGATGAATTAACTAAAGTAGTAAAGTTTTGTCAAGATTTTGAATTACCATATTCTGTAGATAGGGTAAAATATACTAAACATTTTTCACCAATCTTTATTGATAGTGATTTAAATAAAACACAATCTAGCAAGAGTGATAAAGTTCTTATATTTGTGGATAATCTTGCAGATATTGTAGATGCAAGAGAGTATATAAAACACAATGGTAAGTGGATAAAAAGTATAATTCTTACACCACCAAAAGTAAAAATACCACAAATAATGGATAATCCACACTGGTTTAAAAATTCTGACGAGGCAAAAACTATACTAAAATCTATGCATTTTAATTATGCACTTGTTTATACATTAGATAAAAGTATTTTAAATAATATTAAAGATGAATATAGCTTATTTTAAAAAATTAAGGGCAACCATAAAGGATTGCCCCTACTGTAGGGGTACCTCTTGTAGGTACCCTATTCCTTAGAAAAGATAAAAAAGAGATAAAATGACAATAACAAAAAGTGTTACATTTATAGCAAAAGATTCTTGTGAAGAGAAAATGAAAGATTTGCTTACTGCAATGGTTGAGCCATCAAAAAAAGAGGATGGTTGTATTTTTTATGAAATTTTTCAATATGAAAATGAGCCAAAAAGATTTATGGCAGTGGAGACTTGGAGAGATGAAAAAGCATTAGATGGTCATAAAACCTCTACGCACTATAAAATATATAAATCAAGTTATGAGCCATTTTGTGATGATAAATATTCAGATGAACTAGAAGTTTTAGGATAATCTATGAAAAACTTATACTCTGATTTAGAGGTTAAAAATTTTACTAGTGATATAGATTTAAGAGTTTACACCTCAAATTTACTTGGTCAAAATGATGAACTGGTTTTACATGGTGGTGGAAACACATCTGTAAAAAGTGTTGTAGATGGTGAAGATATTTTATATGTAAAAGGTAGTGGTTGGGATTTGGTCTCAATTAAAGCAGAGGGATTTGCCCCTGTAAAGTTTGATACTTTAAAAGAGATGGCAAAACTTGATTATTTAAGTGACACAGATATGGTATTACAGCAAAAAGAGGCAATGATAGATAAATCTGCTCCAAACCCATCAGTTGAAGCTATTTTACATGCAATTATCCCATTTAGATTCGTAGACCATACTCATGCAGATGCAGTTGTGACAATATCAAATAGTAAAGATGGGATTAAAAATATTCAAAAAGTTTTTCCAAATTTTTTAATTATCCCTTATGTTATGCCTGGATTTATTTTGGCTCAAAAGATTTATGAGATGAGTAAAGATTTAGATTGGAATAGTATTGATGGAATAATCTTACATAATCATGGCATCTTTACATTTGATAATGATGCAAAAATCTCATACACTAAAATGATAAATGCCGTAACTAAAGCAGAAGAATTTTTAGATAAATTTGCAAAATTAGAGCTAAAAGATTATCCAAAAACAGTTATTACAAATATTATAGAATTTGGGATAAGTTTTATTAAGATGAAGGGATCTGATTCAGTTTCAATTAAAAACCAATCAGAAATAGCAAAAAACTTTGCTTCTCAAAAGAATTTAAAAACCTTTGCAACTCGTGGTGTTTTAACTCCTGAACATATCCTAAGAACAAAAAGAGTTCCATTAGTTTTAGAAGAGGGTGATGATTTAGAAAATAAAATCACAGAATATAGAGAGAATTATAAAAAGTATTTTAAAACATTTGCTAAAGATGAAATTATGCTAGACCCAAATCCAAATTGGATAGTTCTTGAAAATTTTGGAATAATAAGCTTTGGAAAAACTCAAAAAGAGGCTAAAATTATAGATGATATTATTAGTCATACTATGAAAGCAGTTTTAAGAGCTGATAAATTGGGTGGTTATCAAAGTATAAATTTACAAGATAGCTTTGATATGGAATATTGGGAACTTGAACAAAATAAGTTAAAGAAGTAAAAATCCTTTACAAATAGTTTATAGTGTACTTTTTATATGAAGTAGATTTTTATAAATATCTTTTAGGTCATCTATCTTAGTAGAATCAAAGTTAGATGATACAAAATATTGATACTTATTTTCTCCTAATTTTTCTAATATCACAAAGTTCCAAATAGCACCAATAATATAAGCCCCTCTCATAGATAATATATTATTTAATTCTACTCCACTTATCATCTCTGCTAAAAGTTGAGGTCTTGGATTACTAAACTCTTCTCCTCTTTTAAACTCTTGAATAAAAAAATATGGTTATTTACTTTTTAGTAATCCTTTAGAAACTACAAAGTCAAGTGTACCTTTTAGTATAAATTTATCAGTTTTATAAATTAGTCTCTCTTCATAAAAACCTCTTATTCTTTTGTCTAATAGAAAGAAATCTACTCTGTTAATCAGTGGTATTATAAAATTTGCTTTTAAATCCTCTTCACTATAATCAGATATAAATATTTTATCTTTATTGATTAATTTTTGTAAAAAATCTATTTCATATTATTGTATCTTTTTTAAGTTTAATCTCTGCTATATATAATCTTTTAAGTAAAATTTAAAAAAACTTTTATTTAGATTTTTAGTTATTTTGGGTAAAATGTTCAATCAAAACTATGGAGATTTTATGAATATACTTAAAATACTGTCAATTTCATTGGTGCTTTTCTCATCTGCTTATGCTTCAGATTCTTTTACAAAGTATGATGATTTATGTGAAAAGATTGATACACAAGAGTGTGTTAATGATGTTAATCAAATTAAAAACCTACAGATCGCTTTAAATTCAAATAAAAATTTAAAGATTAAACTTAAAACAGATGGAAAGTGGGGAGATGAAACAAAGAAAGCTGTTATAAAGTTTCAAGAATATTATAAGATAACTCCAGTCGCTGGATATGTTGGAACTAAAACAAAAAGAAAATTAGAGGAAATATCTAAAAATATAAAAATTGCTAAAAAAAAGATTAAGACAAAAAAGAGAATTAAAACAAAAAAAAGATTAAAGATAAAATCTTATGCAGATTTTAGAAAAAAAATAAATTTAAGAAGAAGCTTTAGAATTTTTAAAGATAAAAAGCTTTTAAGTAAAGCAAACTCCCATAATACAAAACTAAAAATAGATATTAGCGAACAAAGAATAAGACTTTATGTTAATAATAAAGTTGCATTATGTTCACCTTGTACAACTGGTGCAAAACGAAAGCTTGAGCCAAATACAAGAAGTATTAGAGATAAAAGAACACCAAAAGGTATATTTAAAATAAAAGAGAAGATTGCAGATAAGCGTTCAACAATTTTTGGTAAATTTTATAAAAATGGAAAAATGGTTTATAAAGGTGATAGGAGAAAATATAAAGGTGGCAAGGCAAAATATGTGGGTGCATCATTAAGAAACTGGATGAGATTAACAAGTGGTGGAATTGGGCTTCATGCAAGTAGATATGTAAAAAGAGATCCTGGGACAAATGGATGCATAAGACTGCCATTTAAAGTAGCAAGTACAATTTTTGCTAAAGTAAACAGAGGAACACAAGTTAGTATTGTAAATTAGGATCAAAATTGAAAACAAAAAGTTTATATATATCATCATCACAAACTGGTACAATTGTGATAACCATTGGAATAATGGAGATATTAAAAAGGGATTTACATCGTATCGCTTTTTTTAGACCAATTATAAAAGGTAAAGAAAGAGTTGATAATAATATAAATTTTATGATAAAACACTTTAAATTGGATTTAAAATATGAAGATGCTTTTGTTTATAATGTTGATGAATTTGAAGATTTAATTGCAAGAGATAAAACAGATGAGATTATAGAGAATATTATTCAAAAATATAATTATCTTGAACAAAACTATGATTTTGTTCTTATCCAAGGATTATCTTCATTTAAACAATTTTTAAATTATAATATTAATTATCTCATTGCCAAAAATTTAAATAGTGGTTTTATCAATGTAATTAATGCCAAAGATAGATTAATAGAGGAGATTCAAAGGGATATTGAATTTGAAACTAGAGCAGTTTTAAGGGCAGGTTGCAACTATTTTAGCTCATTTATTAATAGAGTTGATATTAATAGTATCTCTAATTTAAAAGATAATAACCTTTTTGTGATGCCAGAGATTGAAGAGCTAAATCTTCCTACCGTTTTTGATGTTATAAAAGAGCTTGATGCAGAATTAATTTTGGGAAATAAAAAACAATTAAATAGTATTATAAAACAAAATAAAGTAATGGCTATGAATACAGAACATTTTTTGACCCATATAGAAGAGGGTGATTTAATTGTAACATCAGGAGATAGAACAGATGTTATTTTAGGTGTTATTAGTGCAAATTATTCAAAAGATTATCCTTCTATATCAGCTATATTACTAACAGGTGGATTAAAATTAGAGAATCCATTTTTAAAACTTTTAAACTCTCTTTCAAGATTTAAGATTCCTATCTTTAGCGTTTCTACAGATACTTATGATACCATATTTAATCTTCAAAAAGTAAAAGCAAAACTATCTCATAAAAATCATAGAAAAATTGCTTTGGCAATTGGAACTTTTCATAAATATATTGATAGCAATATATTAGAGAATTTAATTGATGCTAATTATTCTGATATTTTAACTCCATTGATGTTTAAATATAAGTTATTTAAAAAAGCAAGAGAGAATATCAAAACCATTGTTCTTCCAGAGAGTAGTGATGAGAGAATTTTAAGAGCTAGTGAAATTATAATTAGACGAGGGGTTGCTAAAATTATCTTATTAGGAGAGAAAGATAATATTATCAAACACTCAAAATCTATAGGTTTAGACCTTTCAAAAGCAATTATAATCAATCCTGAAAATTCTTTTTTGGTTAAAAAATATGGAAATATTTTATATAAATTACGCAAAGATAGAGGATTATCGTTAGATATGGCTTTTGATTTGATAACTCATTTTAACTATTTTGCAACAATTATGGTTAAAAATGGAGATGCAGATGGTATGGTATCTGGAGCAATCCATACAACAGCAGATACAATCCGTCCAGCCCTTCAGATTATTAAAACAAAACCTAATATATCAATTGTTTCCAGCTTATTTTTTATGTCTATGGACACAAAGGTATTAATATATGCAGATTGTGCGATAAATCAAAATCCATCTCCAGAAGAATTAGCTCAAATAGCTATCTCTTCAGCATCCACTGCTTCATCTTTTGGGATTGATGTAAAAATTGCGATGTTATCTTATTCAACGGGGAAGTCAGGAAGTGGTTTAGAGGTTGATAAAGTGATTAAAGCAACCCAAATTATAAAAGAGCTAAATCCAAATCTTTTAATAGAGGGTCCAATTCAATATGACGCTGCCATTGACCCAACTGTAGCAATCAAAAAATTACCAAATAGCAAAGTTGCAGGAGAGGCGACAATATTGATATTCCCAGATTTAAATACAGGAAACAATACATATAAAGCAGTGCAAAGAAACTCTAATGCAATAGCAATTGGACCAATTTTACAAGGTCTAAATAGTCCAATAAATGACCTTTCGCGAGGATGTAAAGTTGAAGATATTGTAAATACAGTTGCAATTACGGCAATACAAGCAGAAAACAACAAAAATTAAAATATTTTTAATAACTTTTAGATATAATTCTACTACTAATTTTGATCTCTAGTAGGGATACGCAAGCCGAATGGGTCAAAAGATGTGGTCAAATGGGACTTTAAACCATATAATTATTAAGGATATATAATATGAAAAAATTTCTTTTACTTTTTTTAGCACTAAGTGCTGTTGCTTTTGCAGGTGATGACGGTGAATCTATGATTAAAGCTTACTCAGTAGTTGCTGCTGGTGTTGGTCTTGGTCTTGCTGCTCTTGGTGGAGCTATAGGTATGGGTCATACAACTGCTGCTACTATCGCTGGTACTGCAAGAAACCCAGGTTTAGGTTCTAAATTAATGACAACAATGTTTATTGCTCTAGCTATGATTGAAGCACAAGTTATCTATACACTTGTAATTGCTCTTATCGCTCTTTATGCTAACCCATTTTTAGGTTAATAAATATTTAAAAGAGGAGTTTTTCTCCTCTTTGTATCTCCCCTTGTTTAAAAAATTAATACTACTCTTTTTTATAATAATCACTATTTTTATATCTATAAACTACAAACAAATCCATAAACATAACTTTAAATATAAATATGGCGATGTCTTGATTCAAGCAGGACATGAAGGACGAATCACAGGAAGTACTGGTGCATCTTCTAAATATGGTAAAGAGATAGAGTGGACTGCAATTGTAGCAGATGAAACCACACGATTATTAAAAGAGGCAGGAGTTGATGTAATTACCGACATTCATCACCCCTCTAAACTTAAACTAATATAAAACAACTAATCATAAAACTCTTCATAATCATCCCCTAAGCACTCCAAAATAATCTCATGATTTTCATTAAAATAGTCCAATTGAG
>JAMOOQ010000052.1 GCA_027100635.1 Campylobacteraceae bacterium
TACTCTCCATCTCAAAAACTCGTTTTTTATAATTATATTCTAAAATATCTTGTTGATTTAAAAGATATTCCTCTTTTTTCTTCAAATTATTTTGAGTCTCATCAACCTCTTTGATTTTACCTCTCATCTCCCGTTCAAGTGAAGTTGATTTTTCTATAAGTTCATTTAATCTTTCATTGTCCTCTCCATGAACAATTTTTGCATTTGCCACTATATTTTCTGGCACTCCATATCTTTGAGCCGTCTCAAAAGCATAACTTTTCCCTATACTTCCTTGCAAAAATGTATAAGTTGGTAATCGTCTCTCTTCATCATATAACGCAGCGATTAGAGATACACTATCATCTGCACCCATTAATGATGCCAATCTTTTATGGTGCGTTGTGATAATAAATGTAATATCTCGTTTACTAAGAGCCTCTAGCATAACACGAAACAAACTTGCGGCCTCATCACTATCTGTCCCTAATTCTATCTCATCAACTCCAACAATTGCATCTTTTTTCGTAAATAGTTTAGAAAACTCCACCATTCTACCTGCAAAAGTGGAAATATCATTTTTAACAGATTGAGGGTCATCAATAACAGCTTCTATATTTTTATAGTGACCAATTATTGTTTTATGAGGATTACATTTAAAAGGTAGTAGATACTTAGTCATATAAACAGCACTTAGCAACGATTTTAAAAGCATTGTTTTACCACCAGCATTTACACCAGTTACTAACATTATTTTATGATTTAAATCAATATTAATTAAAACTGGACTTTCTATGGCAGGATGAGCAAATTCAGAAAGTTTTACCTGCTTGGTTTTTTGTGGCAAAATAAACTGATACTCATTAGAAGAAGCAAATTTTACCCTTGCTTGATAGTGATCAAATCTATCATACTCTTTATTTACATAATTTAAAAATCTTTCCCATTTAAAAAAAACTGCCGAAATATCTTTACAATATCTATAAATTATGTCCTCTTTTTTACTAAGTAATACAGATTCTTTATCTTTAAGATGAGATATACTTTGAGGGATAATATAAAAAAATCCTGATGCACTTCTGCCAACAACAGTAGCTTTTATTGCATTATTAAATCCACCTCGCACCAATATTGTCTCTTCGCCATTATTAAAATGTATTTGACTATCCACAAGATAATCTCTTAATCTGCTTGAATGAACAAGTTTATATAACATCTCTTTTATATCTATCTTATTTTGTTTAATAGCTTTTTCTAAAGAGAAAAGTTCTTTATCTTGCTGGGCGTTTATCTCCCCTTCATCGTTAAAATAGGAGATTATTGCAAAAATTTCATCTGGTACTTCAATCTCATTTATCCAAGATGAAAGAGGATGGGGAAGTGATAAAGTTTTTAGTTTATTAAAATAGGTAATTATGATTATAAAGCTATAAAGTTCATCTAATGATAAAATCGCTTGTTTTTTAAGACGATTTAACTCACCATCTAAATTTGGTATCTCTTTGGGTGAAGGGAACTCAATTGTGCTAAGAGCTTTTATATATTTATAGTGCTGGTTAATATCTCCATAAATTGCTACAGGCTTTACTCTTGCAAAAAAGTTTTCAAAATTGTTAATATAGTTATCTAAATCTAGTTTTTGTATAATATTTTTCATAAACGAATCATAGCTTTTTTTTCTTAATTGTTTCATTTGAGGACATAAAATTTTAAAAGATTGATTTTTAGGCAATTAATCAAGAGTATAGATACTCTTTTAGGTTATAATTTTTGTATTAAAATTTCTAGGAGATATAATGGGTAAATTTGTTAATAATACAAAAGAGTTTTTTAGTTTTTGTGAAGAGAATGAGGTTGAATTTGTAGATTTTAGATTTACAGATATTAAAGGTGCTTGGCATCATATTAGTTATAGAATGAGTGCAGTTACTGAAAATCAACTTAATTTTGGTATGCCTTTTGATGGTTCGAGTATCGATGCTTGGCAACCAATCAACAAATCTGATATGATTTTAAAACCATCTGTTGAAACAGCATTTTTAGATCCATTTACAGCAGATAGCACAATTATAGTTATTTGTAATGTTTATGATATTTACAATGAAGAGATGTATGCTAAATGTCCAAGAAGTATCGCTCAAAAATCATTAGAGTATCTCTCTGAAGCTAATGTTGGTGATGTTGCTTACTTTGGTCCAGAGAATGAATTTTTTATTTTTGAAGATGTATTAGTAAAAGATGAAGCAAATGAATCTCACTACTATGTAGATACAGAAGATGGAGAGTGGAACCTTGACAAAAAAAGCCAAGAGGGTAATATATCTCATATCTCTGGAACAAAAGGTGGATATTTCCCTGTTGCACCAGTAGATAAAGGTGTTGACCTTAGAGCTGAAATTATGCAAATTCTTGAAGAGGTTGGATTAACAGTTATTTTAGGACACCACGAAGTAGCACAAGGACAACATGAGATTGGTATAGTTTATGATACTCTTGTTGAAGCTGCTGATAATGTTCAAAAATTGAAATATGTTGTAAAAATGGTAGCACACTTAAATGGTAAAACGGCTACATTTATGCCAAAACCAATCTTTGGTGATAATGGTAATGGTATGCATGTTCATCAATCAATCTGGAAAGAAGGTGTAAATACATTCTATAAAGAGGGTGAATATGGTAATCTAAGTGATGAGGCTAGATATTACGCAGGTGGAATATTCAAACACGCAAGAGCAGTAGCAGCATTTACAAATGCTTCAACTAACTCATATAAAAGATTAATCCCAGGATATGAAGCACCAAGTATCTTAACTTACTCTTCTCAAAACCGTTCAGCTGCTTGTAGAGTACCTTATGGTGCAGGAGCTCCAGCTACTAGACTTGAGATGAGATTCCCAGATTCTACAGCTAACCCATACCTAGCATTTTCAGCTATGATGATGGCAGGTATTGATGGAATTAAAAATAAAATTGAACCAATTGGACCTATGGATGAAGATTTGTTTGAACTTACTCTTGATGAGATTAGAGAAAAAGAGATTCCACAAATGCCACACTCACTAAGAGGTGCATTAGAGGCATTAATTAGAGATAATGATTTCTTAAAACCAGTATTTACTGATGATATGATTGATACTTATCAACATTATCAATTTGAGAGACAAGTATGGCCAGATGAAGCTAGACCAACAGCATTTGAGTTTAAATCAACTTACTCTTGCTAATCTAAAATTATGGGGTACTTTTGTACCTCATATTTAATATACTTTTTTAACATCTTCTGTTGTATAAGTCAATAACTCTATATCTGCAATTAATTTTTTTTTTATATTAATATTTTTACTATTCATTCTGATATAATGGCATTAATTAAATTAAAAAAGGAATTTAAATGCTAGAGATAGGAATAGAGGCACCAAAGTTTTGTCTTCCGAATCAGGATGAAGAGGAAATATGTTTAAGAGATTTAAGTGGGAAATGGGTAGTCTTATATTTTTATCCTAAAGATAATACCCCTGGATGTACTACAGAAGCATGTGATTTTACAGAATCTCTGCCAGATTTTGAAGAACTTGATACAATAGTATTAGGGGTTAGTCCTGATACTCCTAAAAAACATAGAAATTTTATAGAAAAAAAGAATTTAGCTATTGCTCTATTAGCAGATGAGGATAAATCATTATGTAAAGATTATGGAGTTTGGCAACTAAAAAAATTTATGGGAAGAGAAAATATGGGTGTAGTAAGAAGTACATTTATTATATCTCCTGATGGTAAAATAGCAAAAGTATGGACAAAAGTTAGAGTTAAAAATCATGTATCAGATGTAAAAAATATATTATCAGAATTATCATCTTAAATTTGTTCTTTATTAATATATGGATATAATTATATTTCAAAATCAAAATCATCTAAAGAGTTTTTTATGGAAAACAATAAAAGAAAAAGTATTGCATTTAATGAAGAGGAGATAAATCTCGCTCTTGAAATAAATGAAAAATTAACACCAATTGTGGATATGCTTTCATATCTGCTAAGTGTTAAAGAGACAAAATTTAATATTATATTATTAACTGCTAACTACGATAAGCTAGAAGAGTATTTACGAGATAATAAAAGAGGTAGTGATATTCTAAAAGAGGTCTATAAGGAGAAAAATATATATGCTATAGTATGTCAAGAGACAGAAATTGAGGGTGGCTATATGTTTGCAAAAAGATTAATGAAAAATTTAATTAATGATAAAAAGATAACTAATGCATATAGTGCCACAATGGAGATAAGAACTACTAAACATCAAACTAAAGAGATGCTATATAAGCTATTTAGGGTATTTATATCTAGTAAACGAAAAGATGTATTAGGAAGTATTGTTTTCCATTCAATATAAATTATTTTTAGATTTCGTGTCAAGCACGGAATGACAATTATTTTTAAAATTCAAGGGCAACCATAAGGGATTGCCCCTACAAAAAGTTAGCCGTAGGGGTATTCCCTTTATGGTGTGTACCCTAAAATAATAATTATAGGTTAGAATATATCTCTTGAAGTTTAAAGTATAATTCATCTGGTGTAATATCTTTATGATTAGATAAAAGATTCTGCATCACCATATTATCCTCTTGATTATTCCAAACTTTAATATACTCTCCACTTTTATATCCATTATCTTGTCTAAAAATATTTAACATATTCTTTCCAATATATAATCTATAAATAGAGCTTAAATCCAAACCAACATCAATTGCCACTATAAATAATTTATTAACAATATCTAAAGGTGTCTTATTTGTGAATATAGATTTTAACATATTTTCTATATTTGATATGCTAGTTTGAATATCTATAGGTTCTTTTATATTAGACTCTTCTAAATTTTTATAGTTATCACATTTTTTAATCTCATTGGCTATAAAATTAATATCACCTGCCATATTTAACTTATACTCTTGCAAAACCAAACTCATCACAAAGTGCCAAATATCTACAACCTCAATTTTTGCATTATCTATATCTACAGAAGCATCAATGTTTTTCCAATGTTTCCAAGGATAACTGTCAATAAGTTCTGCCGATTCCATATAAATACAACGCTTCCAATCTATAATCTTACCATTTTTTGTAACTCCATTTTCCCAATCTTTACCATTGGTGGAATCATTTAGTTTTTGCTGTAACTCAAGCATTTGATATATCAAATCCATCTTTATCCTTTTAAATTAGTATTTTTTCAAGATACTTAATAATATTATTTTCATTTATAAATTTTAAATCATACATACTTGTTAAACCATCTAAGTAATTATTATCTAAATCTAATATACAAATTATAAAATTTTCTTTTGGAATATCTAATACCTTTTGTAATTTGAGATATTTATTTATATCTTCTCTAAATTCGCCTGTTTTGCACTCTATATAAATAGGAATATTATCTTTTGTCAAAATAAAGATATCTAATTCATTAGTTTGTTTATTTAGTTTTGTTATCTTAACACTTCTCATTAATGAAGCATCTATATTATTATCTTTAAACAACTTAAATATCTTTATCATAATAAACCATTCCATCCATATTCCATTAAAAAATACTTTTATCTTAGGTGCTTGTTGAAGATGTAGCCATATTATTTTAAGTTTTTTATCATAAGAATATCTACTTACAAATGAATATTTATATAATTGATTACAAAAAGATGTGATTACTTGAATATCATTTGGACCTTTATCTGATAGTTTAAATTTAAGATTAGAGTAATCATTATTTTGAATATATTGTATTTGATTTATAAGAGGCTTTAATACTTTATAATTATTTCCAATAATCTCTGCTATCTCATCAAAAAAACCTGTAGTATCAACATTATTTATATCAATCTCTGCTTTAATACTCTTTTGTTTAAACCACTTTTCAATCGCTATATATTTATTCTGCTTAGTAAACTCTTTTGTATTATTTACATTTATATTATTTGTAGCTTTATTGACTATCTTAATTTTATTACTAGTAGGTGATTGTTTTAATTTTTGAATATTTTTCTTTAACTCTTCTATCTCTTTTTTTAAAGATTTTATCTGTTTAAGATTAGATGTTAATGTTTTTGCTTGATTTACAATTTTTATATTAAGCTTTTCTCGTTTATCTAACTCTATCTTAGATTGTTCTATCTCTTGTTTTCTTAACTCTTCTTCATGTTCTTTTGCTATCTCTTCCAGCTCTTCTAACTCTCTCTCTTCTTTATCTTTAAAGTCTTGTTTTATTTTAGATAGTTCTCTACCTTGAAATATATTTTTTTTAGCTAATTGTTCAATAAATTCAATAGTATCATAAATTTTTATATTACTAGAACATTCAGGACATTTAGCTCTTTTACCAATATACTCTTTTTTCGTCTCTTTTGCATGGCAACACTCTTTACAGTAATATATAGCATTCATATCTATACCTCATCTATAAAATATTCAATATTATCTTTTTTTAATATATCTATATATAGTTCAAAACTCTCTAAGGCTAGTTTTGGGTCTCTTGATACTACGGAGATAGTTGTTTGCCAACCATTAGAGGTATTAGTTGGTAATGATGATACATCTACTTTTTTTGGCATATTTCTCATAGTTTCAATAAAAAGAGATTCTTTACAACTTGCAGTAAAGGTATATCTATAATTTTTAATTTGCTTAGAAAAAAATTCTTTTTGAATATCTTCAATTATGGGATGGCTCATATGAGGAAAACCAGGCATAAAAAAGAAGCGTTTTTGCAGATGAAAAGCTGGAATACCACCAATATACTCTTTTACTAAAAGTTCACTATTTGGTGGTAATTGAGCCATCTCTAAAGCATAGTTGGAAATTTTATTATCCTCTACCATTCTTATTTTAATAAGCTCTTGACACTCTTGATGAGTTTCTAGTTTCTCTCCAAAAGCATCTGCCACACATTGACGAGTATAATCATCAGGAGTAGATCCAATTCCACCAAAACTAAATATAACACTATCTTCAATAGATGCAATATATTTAATTGTAGAGATAATTAACTTAGGTTCATCTGTAATAACAAATGAACCAAAAAGAGTATTACCATATTTGGCTAACTCTTTAGATACAAAGTCAAAATGGGAATCAACTCTTCTTCTATTTAATATCTCTGTGCCAATAATCAAAGCAAAGAATTTTGGATTTTTCATTCTTATTCTTCTATATAATTTTTAAGTTTTCTACCAACTTTTGGATGCTTTAATTTTTTAATAGCAGAACTCTCTATCTGTCTTACTCTCTCTCTTGTAACATTTAACTCTTTTCCTATCTCTTCAAGAGTTCTATCGCTAAAATCAGAAAGAAGACCAAAACGCATTCTTATTACAGCTTTTTCTCTATCATTTAGTTGATTTAAAACATCGTCTATTTGATTATTTAAATCATCTCTTAAAACAATATCTGTAGGACTAACGGTTGATTTATCTTCTATAAAATCTCCAAATCTTCCATCATCTTCATCACCTACAGGTGTTTCAAGGCTAACAGGTTCTTTTGTAATTTTAATAACATTTTTAACTTTATCAACACTAAGTCCTACCTCTTTTGCGATTGTATCTAAATCTGGTTCTTTCCCACTCTCTTGAAGGTGTTTACGCATTATTTTATTAATTCTATTAATTGTTTCAATCATATGAATTGGGATACGAATAGTTCTTGCTTGATCGGCAATTGCACGAGAGATTGCTTGACGAATCCACCATGTTGCATAAGTAGAAAATTTATATCCTTTTTGATATTCAAATTTATCTACAGCTTTCATAAGTCCAATATTACCCTCTTGAATTAAGTCTAAAAATGGTAACCCTCTGTTAGTATATCGTTTTGCAATTGAAACAACAAGTCTTAAGTTTGATTTTGCCATTCTTGTTTTGGCTTTTTCACTTTTGATTTTTCCTTGATGAATCTGATTTAGTATCTCTGATAATTTTTCAGGATCAAGATTAAAACTATCCTTACTTGCTTCCCTCGTTTCAAATAATTTTTTAATCTCAACATAGGTACTAACCATTGTTGTCTCTGGTA
This sequence comes from Campylobacteraceae bacterium, assembly GCA_027100635.1. Taxonomy (GTDB): domain Bacteria; phylum Campylobacterota; class Campylobacteria; order Campylobacterales; family Sulfurovaceae; genus FS08-3. The sequence goes on from JAMOOQ010000052.1 coordinate 8,047, forward strand.
CTGCATTTATAATATCATCTTTATTCATATTAATAATATTATCTAACACATCTTGGTGATTTTTTCTAAGAATATCATTAAAAAGAGGAAGTTTATACTCCAATCTTTTTAACTCTTTATCAAATCCATCATCACTCTTTAATGCCGTTTCCATCGCTTTTACAAGCTCATTAATAAGCTTACTCGTTGGTCCAAGCTCCAACAATGCCTGTTTTAACTGCTCTTTTTTAAAGACCATCTTAAAATGTTCATGAATTACTTTTAAAGTACTACTAGAATGTTCATTTAACATTAATTCTAAGTCATCAACAGATTTCATCCAATCTTTTTTAGTTTTTTCCAATAGTTTAAAACTATCAATTACCTGTTTTTCTCTATCTCTATCTTTTCCTACACTATTTTCATCTTCATCATCTTTATCATCAGAATCTTCAAAACTTTTAAATAGTTCCTTTACTCGTCTTTCACGATTAAGTAAAGGTTCACGATAATTAATAATATATCCAATCAAATATGGTACAGAACATATAGCATCTATAATAATATCTTCACCATCTTCAATTTGAATACTTAATTCTATCTCTTCCTCTTTAGTAAGAAGTAAAATTTTACCCATCTCTCTAAGATACATTCTTACAGGAGAATCACTTCTACTCCATTCTAAAAGCTCTTTTTCTTTGGTAAAATCAAAAAAATCAACCTCTTCGTCTTCAAGTTTTTTTTTGTGTATCTCTCTTTTTTTCTTCTTTTTCGCTGTTAAAATCTTGGCATATTCAGATGCACTAATAATTTTAACACCATGAGTTTTAGATAATTTATCTATCTTTTTAGTCTGTGCTAGAGTTAACTGTTTATCAAACTCTTTTACAATACTTTCATAAGTTAAAATATCATTTTTTTTCTTGCTTGAAAAAAGCTCTTCTATATTTTCCATACTATCACTGTTCTTTTGCGTTGCCATTATAAGTATAAACTCCTCTAGTACTTCAAGGGTAAAACACCCTAATATTTTTTTGAAAATTTATTTTTGATATATTATAGCTGAAAATATTTAAACTAAAGTTTTATTTAAAATTGATGAGTTTTTATATATGTAAATTTGAACTTTAGATTCCGTGTCAAGCACGGAATGACAAAGAAAATCACGGAATGACAAACGGTTGTTTGTCATTCTGAATTTAATTCAGAATCTAGTTTTATAAGAAGTCTAATCTTTAACTTCGTATTTTGCTCTTCCAATTTGATATAGGTCATTTCCAAAAGTATCATTAATTACCGTTACAGGAAAATCTTTTACAGTAAGTTTTCTTACAGCTTCTGGACCTAATTCAGGATATGCAATAACCTCCGCTGATGTAATTTTTTTACCAAGCAATGCTCCTGCTCCACCAGTAGCTCCAAAATAAATACCACTATACTCTTTACAAGCATCTTTTACAGCTTGATTTCTCTTACCTTTTCCAATCATACCTAAACTTCCATTTTTAAGCATAGTTGGAGAATAAGAATCCATTCTATATGATGTGGTTGGTCCTGCACTTCCAATTGGTTCACCTGGTTTTGGAGGTGTTGGTCCTACAAAATATATAATACTACCAATTAAATCAAATGGCAACTCTTCTCCTGCTTCAATCAAATCAACTAATTTTTTATGTGCAGCATCTCTTGCTGTATAAATTGTACCATTTAAAAGAACAATATCACCAGCTTTTAACTTCTGGGTATCCTCTTTTGTCAAAGGAGTTGTAAGGTTATATGTTTTACTCATTATTTAGCCTTTATATTGTGATATGAGCATGTCTGCTACTATGACACTGAACATTAACAGAAACAGGAAGAGAAGCTATATGACAAGGATTTGATTCAATATGAACAGCTAAAACAGTTTCTATTCCACCCATACCCATAGTTCCAATTCCAAGCTTATTTAATTCAACTTTAATTTCAGCTTCCATTTCAGCCATTTCTGGGTCTTTATTTACACTTCCAATAGTTCTAAAAAGTGCATGTTTAGAAGATATTCCAGCTTTTTCAAATGTTCCACCAATACCAACTCCAACAGTTAATGGAGGGCAAGGATTCCCACCAGCATCAGAGATAACTTGTTTAACATATTCAATTATTCCAGCTTTTCCAGCAGCAGGAGGGAAAACTGTAGCTCTTGATACATTTTCACTTCCTCCACCTTTTGCAGCATATTCAACCTCTATTTTATCTCCAGCAACAATATCAAAATGGATAATAGCAGGAAGATTATAACCAACTGTATCTTTTAAATTTGCTCTTGAAAAAGGTTCACAGGTTGAAGCTCTTAAATAAGCATCTTTATAACCTTGTTCTGTACCTTCATTTATAGCATCTCTTAAAAGACCTCCAATAATTCTACAATCAGCACCAACATTTACAAAAAATACAGCTAAACCAGTATCTTGACATAAAGGTCTTTTTTCATCTTTTGCAATATCTGCATTTATCAATAATTGGGCTAAAACCTCTTTTGCTACTGGTGATTTTTCATTATCATGAGCATCTTTAATAGCTTTATATGCATCATCAGGTAAAATTGTACCACAATGAATAATCACATTTTTAATTGCAGTTACAACATCTTGATATTGAATCTCTCTCATATATTATTCCTTTTATTTATCAAAAAACTTTTTTTCGTTTAGTACATCAATCATCTCTTTTACAGATGCTACACTTTTTGCAAATCTTCTTTGTTGCCCCATACTTAATGTCATCTCAAATAATTTTTCAACTCCACCAGCACCAAGAGCCACAGGAACACCACTTACAACATCAGAGTATCCATAATGACCATCAAGATAAACAGCACATGAATGAATCTGTTTTGTATCTTTTAAAATCGCTTCAACCATTAAAGTTGTAGATTTTGCAGGAGCATAATATGCAGAACCAGTTTTTAATAATCCAACAATCTCAGCACCACCATTTTTTGTTCTATCAACAATTTCTACAATCTCTTCTTCTGTTAATACATCAGATAGAGGAACACCTGCAACAGTTGAAAACTTTGGAAGAGGAACCATATCATCACCATGACCACCCATAACAGATGCTCTAATCTGCCCAGCACCATAACCAATTTTTTCATAAATAAAGTGAGCCATTCTAGCCGAATCTAAAATTCCTGCCATACCTATTACTCTCTCTTTTGGAAAACCTGATTCTTTTAAAGCAACATAAGTCATAACATCTAGTGGATTTGATACCATTATAATAATTGAATCAGGACAATGCTCTTTAACATCAGCAATAACCTCTTTTGTAATCTCGGCATTTATCATCAATAAGTCATCTCTACTCATACCAGGAAGTCTTGGACTACCAGCTGTAATCACAACAACATCACTTCCAGCCATATCACTAGCATCTTCAGCAGCAGTTACAATAGTATGCATTCTTGCTGCATTTGCTGCTTGACTCATATCAAGAGCTTTACCTTTTGCAATCTCTATCTTTCTATCTCTTAAAACAATCTCATGTGCAATACCTCCCATTGCCAATGAATAACCAATGGTAGCTCCAACATTACCCGCACCAATAATTGATACTTTTTTACCTTTTCCCATACACTCTCCCTTTTGTTAAGCTGTAACCTTTGATCTTTAGTCTTGTAACTAAAAATCAAAAACTATTATACAAGATGGAGTAAACTCCATCTTATTTTTAGTAACTATATAGCGTCTATAATAGAATTTAATGTAGCAGATGGTCTCATTGCAGCTTCAGCTTTCGCTTCATCTGGATTGAAATAACCACCAATATCTTGAGCTTTACCTTCAACAGCAAGTAACTCAGCAATAATTTTATCTTCATTATCTATTAAAGCTTTTGCAACTGGTGCAAATTTAGAGGCTAATTCAGCGTTATCACCCTCAGCTAATGCTTTTGCCCAGTATTGAGCTACAAAGAAGTGAGAAGCTTTGTTATCTGGCTCTCCACATTTTCTTGAAGGCTCTTTGTTGTTATCAAGGTATGCGTCATTTGCAATATCAAGTGCAGCAGTTAAAGCAGTAAGTTTTGCATCAGAATGTTTATTACCTAAGAATCTTAAAGACTCAGCAAGTGCTAAAATCTCACCTAAAGAATCCCATCTTAAATGACCCTCTTTTAGAAATTGATCAACATGCTTAGGAGCAGAACCACCAGCACCTGTTTCATACAAACCACCACCAGCAAGTAAAGGAACAATTGATAACATTTTTGCAGATGTTCCAAGCTCTAAGATTGGGTACATATCAGTAAGGTGATCTCTAAGAACATTTCCTGTTACAGCAATTGTTACTTTACCTTCTCGCACTCGTGCATTTGTAAATCTAGTAGCATCTGTAACATTCATAAATTGAATATCAAGTCCAGTAGTATCAAAATCAGCAAGATAAGTATCTACTTTTTTCTTGATTTCAATATCATGAGCTCTTGTATCATCTAACCAAAAAATAGTAGGAACATTTTCAAGTCTTGCTCTTTCAACTGTTAATCTTACCCAATCTCTAATTGGAATATCTTTAGCTCTACTCATTCTCCAAATATCACCAGCTTCACACTCAAAACTCATAAGAACACCATCAGCTCCAGTTACAGTAACTGTTCCAGCTTCTGCCAATTCAAATGTAGTTGGATGAGAACCGTACTCTTCTGCTTTTTGAGCCATAAGTCCAATATTTTGCATTGTACCCATTGTTGTTACATCGTATTGACCATTTTTAACACAATCAGCAACCATCTCAGCATGGAACATACCATAAGTAGAATCAGGAATTACAGCTACACATTCAACTGCTGCTCCAGTTCTATCCCACTGTTTACCACCTTCTCTTACAACTACGGGCATAGATGCATCAATAATTATATCATTTGAAGCATTAAAGTTTGTTGTACCTTTATCAGAATCAACCATTGCAATAGCAGGAGAATCAGCATTAACAACAGCTAAGAAATCAGCTTTAATTTGAGCCTCATCAGCATGACCAGCAATTTTCTTTTCTAAATCTGACATACCTTGATTTACATCTACATTTAATGATGCAAAAGTATCAGCATATTTAGCAAATACATCTTTGAAGAATATTTTAAAACCATGACCAAACATAATTGGATCAGAGATTTTCATCATTGTAGCTTTTAGGTGTAGTGACCATAAAACATCATTTGATTTTGCATCTTCAATTGTTTTTGCATAAAACTTATTTAATGCAGAAACTGACATATATGTACCATCAAGAATCTCACTAGCAACACCATCAATAGTTTTTAACTCTTTACCATTAATAGCAATAGTAACTTTCTGATCTTTTTCTATTGTTACAGATTTTTCATTACCAAAGAAATCTCCATTTCCTTCCATATGTGCAACATACGACTTAGGATTCTCTGGGAATGCTCTTAGTTTATGGGGATTATTTTGTGCAAATTTCTTAACAGCAACTGCTGCTCTTCTATCTGAATTTCCTTCTCTAAGAACTGGATTAACAGCTGAACCTAGACAAGTGCTATATTTAGCTTGAATCTCTTCTTCTTCTGCATTCGCTGGATTTTCAGGGTAGTTAGGAATATCATGACCTTGACCTTGAAGTTCAGTGATACAATCTTTTAACTGACCAACAGAAGCAGAGATATTTGGAAGTTTAATAATGTTAGCATCTTCTTGTAAAACTACTTCACCAAGTTTTGACAACTCATCTTCTGCTAAACCCATTGCAGATAAAACTCTACCTGCTAAAGAGATATCTGAAGTTACAACTTCAACACCTGCCGCTTTTGTAAAAGCATTAACGATTGGTAATAACGAATAAGTTGCTAAAGCTGGTGCTTCATCAATTTTTGACCATATAATTTTTGACATATCTATCTATCTCCTAGAAAAAATTTTAATATATTGCATATAGTAACACAACTAGATTAAAATAAATTCATTATGATTATAGTTTACATAATTAATTGATACTATATGTTTCATTTATACTCAATTTTGATAAGAAAAGAAGTGTTACTTTTTGATACACTATCCTAGAAATAAAATATTATAAATATAAGTATATTATGATAAAATATTATTATATTTAATGGAGATATAAAAACATGAATAAACCTACACTTTTTGGATATGGAGTTACTACTAAAGCAATTGCAAAAAAACTTGGTGGTGGATGTAAAATATTTGATGACAATACAGATAAAACCTATTTAGATAAAGATAATAACCAAATAATTCCATCTTCTCTTTTTGATGAGAATAATAGTGATTTAGAAGTTGTAACACCTAGTTTTAAACCATCTAATCCACTAACAAAAAAAGCAAAAAATATAATATCTGACTATGATTATTTTTTATCTAATAAAAAAGTTGCAAAAAATAGAGTAAAGAATAAGCCATTTACAATATGGATTTCAGGGACAAATGGAAAAACTACAACAACTCAAATGCTTACATTATTATTAGAAGAAAAAGGTGCAATAAATGGTGGAAATATTGGAACCCCTTTGGCAGAGTTAGATTTTAATGCACCAATATGGATTTTAGAAACAAGCTCTTTTACTCTTCATCATACAAAAGAGGCATCTCCAAATATATATATACTACTTCCTATTACCCCTGATCATTTAGATTGGCATGGTGGAGAAAGAGAGTATCAAGAGGATAAACTTAGACCACTTTTAACAATGAGAGAAGGGGAGATGGCTCTTGTGCCAAAAGGATTAAACTTACCTTTAACTGACGCTTTTATTGTTGAATATGATAGTAGTGAATTTTTGGCTGATTATTTTGATATTGATATTAGTAAAGTTAATTTTAAATCAGCATTTTTAGAAGATGCATTATTAGCTTTAGGTGTTACAAAAGCTCTTTTTGATGAGGTTGATTATGATAAAATTAATAGCTTTAAACTTGATGCTCATAGGCAAGAGTTGATTTATGATAGTCAAAAAAGAGAGTGGATTAATGATTCAAAAGCCACAAATATAGATGCAACACTAAAAGCTTTAGAGACATTTAATGATAGATATATTCATCTGATAATAGGTGGAGTTGATAAAGGTGTTGATTTAAATGAACTATTTTTAGAATTTCAAAAAATTGATATTACAATATATACAATAGGTAGAAATAGTGATAGATTAATAGAATTGGCTCAAAAATATAATATTAAAGCTATAAAATGTGATTACTTAGATAAAGCAGTAGAGAATATAGATAAAATATTAGATAAAGATTCAATAGGATTATTATCACCAGCTTCTGCAAGTTTTGACCAATTTAAATCATATAAAGATAGAGGAGATAAGTTTAAAAGATATGTTTATAATATTTAAAAAGGAATATTTAATGAAAAAGAATCTAAATGCTTGAAACATTGAAAACCCTAGAGTTTACACCATTTTTACTCTCTTTTAAATTAGCAGGAATTAGTACTTTTATTTTATTTATTATTAGTTTACCTCTTGCGTGGTATCTTTCTCAAACAAAATCTAAAGTTAAACCTTTGATAGAAGCTATTACTGCTTTGCCTATCGTTTTACCTCCTTCAGTTTTAGGATTTTATATATTAGTTGTACTTTCTCAAAATTCGCCAGTTGGAGCTTTTTTTAAAGATACATTTGATATTATTCTTGTATTTAATTTTACAGGACTTGTGGTGGCAAGTTGTTTTTACTCTTTGCCATTTATGGTGCAACCTTTACAAAGTGGATTTGAATCAATTAATAAAAATATGTTAGAGGCATCTTTTGTGGCAGGGAAAGGTAAAGTTGAAACTATATTTAGAGTAGCTTTGCCCAATATGAAACCTGCACTTATTACAGCTATTATTATCACTTTTGCTCATACTGTTGGTGAATTTGGTGTGGTGTTGATGGTTGGTGGGAGCATCCCTGAAGAGACTAAGGTAGCATCTGTAGCAATTTATGAAATGGTAGAGATTATGGATTATAAATCTGCTCATATTTATAGTGGAATTATGGTAGTTATAAGCTTTTTGGTACTGCTTAGTGTTTATATTTTTAATGGAAGAAGCAGTAAAAAATTTGGAGTGTAGGGGCAATCCCTTGTGGTTGCCCTTTAAAAATTATAATTTTTAGTGGTGCTGGCTGGGATTAGTACAGAATCTAGAATAAGTACATTTAGAGGATAAAGAAAAATATAAAGATAATATAGCAGTTATTACTCAAACTATAGATAATCTTTTTGAAAAAGCTGGGATAAAGCATCTAATGCTATTGATGAGATAGCAAAAGATATAGAGAAATTTTTAGATACTACTTCCCTCTAATTTGATATGTAATATCTCCTGCTCCAAATGCAATAACAAGACCATCTTTATACTCTTTTATACAATTTTTATCTTTATATAATTGAACAATAGAGTTTGAGGTGGTTACATAGTCTGCAATAATAAGATTATATTGGCTAAATTTATTTTTAAAATCTATATCAATTTTTTCCTCTCCTGCACTCCATACAGGAAGAATTACAAGCTCATCAACTCCATCAAAAGAGTCTATAAAAAGTTGAAGATTATCAATTGTTCGGCTATATTTATGTGGTTGCCAAATTGCAATAGTCTTTTTTAAACCTTTCAGTTTAGAGTATATTTGAATCGCTTCAAGTGTAACTTTTATCTCTGTTGGATGATGTGCATAATCATCAATTATAATACTATTCTCAATATTTTGAATAATATCAAACCGTTTTTTTATCCCTTTATAATCTAAGAGATTTAGTTTAATATCTTCTATATTTTCACCTAATTCTATAGCAGATAATATTGCCAATGAAGTATCTAATGCAATATGTTCACCAATACTAAATACCTCAAAAACTCCAAAATCTAATAATTTAAATCTTGTATATGGTTCACCATCAATTAAAATAAACTCTATGTCTGAAATATCTTTACTTGGAAACAGTTTTATACTAGGCATATCTAAAGAGCTTAAAAACTCATCTTCACCATTGATAACTCTAATGGTAGCTAGAGATAAAAACTTTTTATATGCATTATAAAATCTTACCTCATCATAATTATAATACTCCATATGTTCAGGTTCTACATTTGTAATAATTGATAGATAAGGGTTGCAATTTAAAAAACTCTCATCACTCTCATCCGCTTCAAATATAACTTTTTTATTTGAATAATCTCTTACATTTGAACCAAACTCTTTGCTAATTGCACCAATCAATGCATTGGTTTTTGGCAAAATAGATGATAAGATAGCAGAAGTAGTACTTTTCCCATGAGCACCACCAACTGCATATATCTCATGCTTCTCTAATATAAATATAAGTGCCTCTTTTCTTGAAAGAAGTTTAATATTAAGCTCTAATGCTCTTTGATACTCTGGATTATCTGTTTTTACAGCAGCAGAATAGATAACAATATCAGAATCATCTACTGCATTTTTATGATGTGGTATTGTAATTTTTGCATTAAAACTATTAACTAAACTGTCTGTAATTTCTGTTTGTTTAATATCTGATCCTGAGATTTTATATCCACTATTTGATAAAAATTTAGCTAATGCAGAAAGACCAATTCCACCAATACCAATAAAATGAACTCTTCTACCCATTATTGCTCTTTTAGAACTTTTAATTCATTGTTTGCTTTTTGAATGTATTTATCATTATTTTTATAAAACTTATTTATATCTACTTGAAAATTTGTTAAGAAATATGCAAGAGGATCACTCTCATCATATTTACTATTGTCTGCAATATTACTCATAAAATCATCAAATTTTGTACCATTCATAACAGATATAGCATGAACCATCATAGCATCTTGAAGTTTTGGATAATTGATTACATAGTTTAAAACTAAAAATAGCTCTTTTGCACTTTTTGTAGAGTTATCACTATATGTTTGAATGGCATGTTCGTATATTGCTCTAATTGTTGATATATCCTCTTGAATATTCATATCAAAAAACTTTTTTGTTATAAGATATGTAGCTAATTTATCAAATGCTTCATTTACAATAAATGTAAAAACTTCATTAATTCTATCCTCTTCTGCCTCTATTAATATTAATGAATCAAGAAGTTGATAACCCTTAATCAAGCTTTTTTGCTCAAACATCTCATCTTTAAGTAACTCTAAATTTGCTAAAAATTCTTTATTAGTTTTTAGCTCTTCAATATCTATATCTGTCTCTCTTTGTGTATTATCTTGCATTAGTTCCCTTTTTCTTGTAAACATCTTTTTATTCTAATAAGTGCATCTTTCATTAATAAGTTTTCATAGACAAGAGCTAATCGTACAAAACCTTTGCCTTGTCCCTCTCTCCCTAAAAATGAACCAGGAAGTACTTTTATCGCATAATCTTTATATAGTCTAATTGTAAATTCAATCTCATCTTCTACTTCAAGCCAAATATAAAAAGTTGCAATAGGTGTATCTATATTTAAAATCTCTTTTGCCAATTTAAAATTTCTTTTGTATTGGTCTCTAAAACCATCTACATGAATATGATCTTCCCATGCTACAGATGAAGCATATTGTAAAGGGATAGGTGAAGCACATCCAATATAAGTACGATATGTCATATATTTTTTTAATATACTTTCATCTCCTGCAATAAAACCACTTCTTAGCCCTGGAGCAGAAGATCGTTTGGATGCAGAATTTATAACCAATATATTTTTAAAATCTATATTTCCAATCTCAATTGATGCATTTAAAAGTGATGGAATAGGTTCATCTAAATACAAATCAATATAACACTCATCATTTAATAAAATAAAATCATATTTGAGTGCTAATTTTACCCAAGATTTCAATTCGTCCATTAGCAAAGTTGATGCTGTTGGATTATTGGGTGAATTTATAATTACAAAATCACATAACCATAAATCTTTATTATCAATATCAGGTTTAAAATTATTCTCTTTCGTGAGATTAAGGTATATCACTTTTGCTCTACTTGCAATTGCAGAACCTTCATATATTTGATAAAATGGATTTGGAAATGCCATCACAGGATTATCAATATCATGAAGTAAAAATTGAGGAAAATTAAATAAAACTTCTCTTGTGCCAAATGTTGGAATTAATTGAGTTGGGTTAAGTTCTATGCTAAATCTTTTTTTCATATATTTAAGCATACTATTATTTAAGAACTCTTCACCTGCTGTTTTTGGATATTTATTTAAAGATTGAGCATGATTTTTTAATTCATCAAGTATAAAAAGAGGTGTATTAAATTGTGGTTCACCTATTGTTAAGCTAAGTTCTTTGTGATTTCTGTTTGGTTTAATATCTCTGAGGAGATTATTTAATTTTTCAAATGGGTATGTTTCAAAATTCAAATTATATATCCTACCTTTTTAAGAAATTATATCAAAAAATTGCTGTATATTTTATAGATTTTGAATTTTAAATCTATTTAATTAAACCTTAAAGCCCATACTGATACTTTTATCAAAACTATTTCCCATCTCTTTTTTTATCTCTTGTAAAAAATCTTCAACCATAAAGATACTTTCATCTCTAATTGCAACTTTATATGCACTATTTTTAATAATCAAATTTATCTGTCCACCAGTAAGTTCATAACGAGTCAATAATTCAATATCAAAATTATCAGTAAAATCTGCATTCTCTGGTAACATCAACTGCCAAAGTCTTAATCTCTGCTTTATAGTTGGTTTTTTAAATTCCACTTTATAGTTAAATCTTCTTGAAAATGCTTTATCTATATTATCTATAAGATTTGTTGTGGCTATTAAAATTCCTTCAAATCTCTCTATCTGTTCAAGAAATATATTTTGCATTTGATTGTGCATTTTATCTATACTTCCACCTTGCCCTTCATTTCTACTACTCAAAAATTGATCTGCCTCATTTAGCAATAAAATGGGTTTTACTTTGGCCTTATTTGAAAGTTCTTTGAATTTATCAAAAATTTTTCGCACATTTTTTTCACTCTCTCCAACATACATTGATAGAATTTTAGAACAATCAAGACTTAAAATTGGTTTTTTAAGAGTTTTTGCAAGACTCATTGCTGTCATTGTTTTCCCAGTTCCTGCTACACCATAAAATATAATCTTAGCATCAATCGTTCTTTTATTACTATCTTTTATTCCCCAATCTTTTAACTTTTTAAAAACATCTTTATCAACTTGTTTAATCACACTATTTAAAATTGCTCTTGTATCTTTATGAAGTACAACATCTTCTAAAGCTGTTTGAGGCTGGAGGTACTCAAAAATATCTTGCTCCTGAATTAAGGAATCAAGCTTTAATTTAATAGGCTTTTTCTTTTTATTAGGATGAATAATCTGCTTAATAACATCATCTTGAAGATAAAAAGAGCGACTAATCCCACCAAATGGAGTAAGAACCTCTTCATAATCAACTATATTTTTAGATATTAGCGTAGAATTATCCTCTAATAGTGAACGATTTTTAATTTTATCATAATCATTAAATGATATTATATCAATAAGAGTATTCATCTCTCTTAGTCTTCCATCTCCTTGAGAGTATTCCTCTTTTAACAAAGCCAAAAAGATTCTCTTTTCTTGTTCATTTAACTTATTATCTTTTAAAAATTTCTCCACAATAATTGGCTCTTTTGTTACATCTATCCTCTCTTGAATCCGTTTGCCCAAAAGTATAAACCTATTTTTTAATCTTCCGAGACCTAGTATATTGTCTTTATATGAACCCATCTTATATGATATTTCAACCAAATCAAATTGATCTTGAAGATACTCTAAATGGTCTGTATATGGTTTTATATCAGGAAGCTGTATCTCTAATGAGCCTTTTTCCAAAAGTTTTAAGAGTGCAATACTAGGGGAAACAGATATATTCAATATCTCCAAATTAAGAGTATCATTTGCCTTAATTTGACCAAAATTTATCTCAGTAAGCCAACCTAAATTTATAATATGTTTGATTGTAGAAAGATATAGAAGATACTCATATTGTTTTGATGAAAAATTTTCTTGTAGTATCTCTAATACTGATACTTCTTGCTCTCCTACTACATATTTACGACATATAAATTGTAAAATCTTTGCTTCCAATTTACTACATTTTAGATGAGAAAAAATTTTAGTTTTTTTAATACTTTTTTTTTCTATAAAATCAATAAGATATTTCAACGATAATTCCTAAGTTTTGATATATTAATTCTAGTATATCATATAAGGGTTAATATTAAAGTTATTATGTTAAAATCTAAATATTCAAAATTAATTTAAAAAACCAGGAGCTTATTAATGAAATATATCATAGCATTATTCATTTCACTTTTTTATATATCTTGCAGTACTAGCAGTAGTGATCGTATAGAAACAGAATTACCACAAGAAAGTGGAAAACCATTGGGTACTTGGGTATTAAATAGTAATAACTTAAACGATAATAGCTCTAAGAGTCAATTTTTTGCGAACTGTTCAAGCAGAGGTATAAAGCATATAGACCAATCAATTGATATGGAACTACTTGATGATGGCTCATATAGAGTAATTGATGAATCTGGTTTAGTTGACTTTATAGTAGAAGTTTTTCAAGAGGGGATGAGCTTTAATATTTTAATTAACGATGCTAATGCATTTAATGGAGTAAACCATCAAGATTCACTTAAAAAATTAGAAGCTATAATTGACTTTAATAATGAACTTACATCTTTAATTGGTATTGGAGTTCTTGGGGTAAAATATAGAGTAGATTTAGAAAATTCCACAGGTTGGGCAGAAAGTCATCATCAAGCCACTTATGATTATCTATATTATCTCTTTCAGGTAAAAGAAAAAATAAAAAGAGAAAATGCAAATTTACTTTTATCAGTTGATGCAAGTGCAGGTTGGGACTCAGCATCTTATGCAATCTCATTTAATACAAAAGATAAAAAATTTATATATCATATTATAGATATAGTTGATTATGTAACACTATTTTCATTTGCTAGAGATGAATCTTCAATATATTCAGCAATAAGTAATGAGTTAAGATATGTAAGAGACAAGCAAAAAACAAACTGTATAGTTCCATCTCTAGCTGTATCCCCACAACTTAATGAGTCAAATACATTTTATGGTATAGATGATAATGGTGAATCATTTTGGAATACTTTAAATGGCTTCCAAGATGTTGTTAAAGATGATATGAGAGTTCCTTTAATTATGATAGAGAATTATCATCACTTTGATCAAATTCCAGCAGTTGTTCCAAATTAGATTTTAGAAGTTACAATTTTACCCATAACTATTATAATTATAAATCTTATTTATAATTTAAGGTTATATTAGGGGGTAATATACTTAAGGCATAATTTAAATAGAAAGGTTAGTTATGCAAAAATCGTTAATATCTTTAAGTATTGCTTTATCAGTAGTACTTTTTATATCGTCATGCGGTAGTAGTGGAAACAGTTCAACTACTCAAGTAAAAGTAGATGATAATATATCCTCTATTGAACAAGAGATAAAAGTTTCATCTATACCTGATACAACTACAAGTACTCCTGCTCCATTAATTGAAGAATCAATCTCTACAGGTACTGGATACTATATTGATTCAGCAGTAGATGGAATATCTTATAGTTGTGGATTATCTGAGGGAGTTACAGATAAAAATGGAAAATTTACTTTTGAAGTAGGTGAAGATTGTACTTTTAGTATCAATGATATTATCTTAAGAGTTATTGAATCAGATTATCTATCAGATGGGAAAAAGATTATAGAAGATGATATTAAAGTAGCCCAATTTTTGCAATCTCTTGATAATGATGGTGACGCAAGTAATGGTATTACTATTACAAAAGAGGTTATTGAAGTATTAAGCCAAAATGGTATGGTTAAACTTCCTGAAAATGAAACTGAATTAAAAGCCACTATTAAACTTTTGGATGATGCAAAAGATAGTGGAGATTTAGAGTACAAAGGTAAATTTGTAAATCAAAGTGATGCACAAGCTCATATAGATGAAACTAAGGAATCTTTAGAAGAAAAAACTTCAGAAGAAGAAGCACCTACTCCAGAAAAAGATTCTGATGAAGAACCAACTACACCACTAGTTGAAAAAGAGTTACTTCCTCTTCCTACAAATCCAGTTATTATAAATCCACCTAAGGTTCAAAATGATACTATTCCTGAGAATATTGCCGAGGTAGAAGAATCAGAATTAGAGTATATATCACAATTAAATGATGATGAATCAGTTGAATATATAGCTGATATGGTTAGTTGGTATCAAATATCTTATATGCTAACAAAAGAAAATTCACCTTTAGTAACAGAATACGCAGGGGCAAAAATAGAATATATTTCTGATAAAGATGGTTATATATCTTCTAATGGAATTATTACAGAACCTTTAAACAATGAAGAAGTAATAGATATTAATCTTTCTATTAAAGTAACCAAAGGAGACTCTAGTTTCACAAAAGATTTTGGTATTGTTGAAGTGATGAGTCAGAAAAATTTTGATGATAAAATTGTTAATTATAATTATGATTATATTTTTGATTATATTAATAGTTATATGAATGCTACATTAACACAATTTAATACTCCTTTAGATCTATATTCAGAGATGTATAATACAACAGTAATATTATCTTCTGATAAAGATGGTTATATATCTTCTAATGGAGAGGTAAATATTCCAACTGATGAAAATGTAGATGTTAATCTATCTGTAAATATTTCAAAGGGTGAAGCAGATATTACTAGAAATATTGGTATTGTTACAATAGAAAAAGAATTTGATATAGTAGAAATTACTCCTGATATGCTTTTAGATAAAGTTTTTTATTCTGAATATCATAATGAAATGTGGAATGCCTTTACAAAAATAACTATTTTAGATGATAATACTATGTTAGTTAATCAAGTAACTAATTATAGTGATGAAACTGGTGCTGTAATAGAAGAAGAACCATATAGTGGTTATTTTAATTATGAATTAATTGATAATGATATATTAGCTATAGATAGTTGGAATAATTTTACACTGTTAGAACAAAATGATAATAATTGGAGTATGGTGTCAAATAATGGAGAAGAAGTTACATGGAATCTAAATAAACCTGATTATTATCCAGAATTTCTTACAGAATAGGAGATTGAAGCAGAAAGGTTAGCAGAAGAACCAATATTTCAATGTTCACATTTACAAAATATATTAAATAGTTGTACTTTTAATGATGATGGTATTATTCTTGATACTAAATCTCAATTTGAACAAAATCGTATTTCATTATTTGAATTGATTAAAAGTAACAATAGTGCTGAAGATAATATTATATCTGATTTAAATCTATTTAAGTATAAAGATGGGATTAATTTTGTGTGGAGTAGTGATAATCAAGAGGTTGTAAATATTGAGACAGGTCAAATAAATAGACAACTAGAAGATACACATTTAGGATTGAGTGTAGATATGGTTAATGAGGATGGTACAGTTAATGAATACTCCTCAATGGATTTAATGTTGGTTGTTAAGGGTGATCCTAATGCTCAAAGCGATGAAGAGATAGTTAATGAAGCTTATGAATATATTAAAGTAGAAAATTTTTTTTAAATAATGAACTAATAATTACAGAAGATAGTAATCTCCTATTACCTATAGAATATAAAGGGGCAAAAATTTACTATATCTCTACGGAAGATATTATTGCAATTGATGGAACAATAGCTTATCCCACAGATGATAAAATATTTTCTTTAGAATTAGCAATTGAAAAAGGTGATGTTAATGAAGGATTTTTAATAGGTCATGAGATACTTATTAAAGGAAACCAAGAAAAATAATATAACACTCAATAAGCTTAATTTAGGTATTTAGTATATTAAAATAATTTATTCCCATAATTTTATGGGGATAAAAAAGTTTGAATCATATATCTTATAAAACTAGATTCCCAGTCAAACTGAGAATGATGATTTGTACTACAGAATGATAAACTTTTGTCATCCTGAACTTGATTCAGGATCTAGTAAACTGTAAAGTATTTATAAAGGATACTTCTCTTTTCGCTTATTTATATAAAGACAAAATTTACTTTAAACTGACATTCATCACCCCTATAAACTTAAAGTAATATAATAAGAAATAAATATATATATTAGGAATATACCATCTGTTTTACAAAAATAAATAAAATAAAAACAAAAAAATTAGGACATCTAGGCTTAGTGGCAGGGATGTGTAAAGAGCTAAATATATCTGAAATAGTCAATAACCATATAGTCACAGGAGACCAAAGAACCCTGAGTCATGGATGGGGATGCTGTAGTCGCTATGATCATCAATGGCTTGGGATTTACAGGTACGCCACTCTATATGACTCCAAAATATTTTGAAGATAAACCAATAGCCCAACTATTGGGAAAAGATATAGAGGCAAAAAGTATAAATGATATAGCTCTAGGAAGAACATTAGATAAGATATATGAGTATGGAGTTAGTGATTTATTCTCAAAAATAGCTTCAAATGCTGTAAAAACTCTTGAGATTTCTTCAAAAATAGGACATTTGGACTCAACTGCCTTTGCAACTCATATAGAAAAAGAGAAAGATACAAGTGATGGAACAATTGAGATACGAAAAGGTCATAGCAAAGATTATAGACCAGACTTGAATCAAATAGCTCTCAATATGATAGTAGAAAACAGGGCAAATCTACCAATATATCTGGAAGTATCTAGTGGAAATCAGAGTGA
>JAMOOQ010000053.1 GCA_027100635.1 Campylobacteraceae bacterium
ATCCTACTATGAGATGGGTTTTTCAATATTTTTTCTCTGTGGTTTTAATTTTATTTGAAGGAGGGACTCAATTGGATTATTTTAATGAAAATCATGAGATTATTTTGGAGTGCTTAGGGGATGATTACGAGGAGTTTTATGATTAGTTGTTTTATATTAGTTTAAGTTTAGAGGGGTGATGAATGTCGGATGAATGTAATAATTTATATTATTTTCCAGAAAGAAAAAGAATTGTACCTGAGTTGCAACAAATTGGTATTTCAAAATATAGAGAAATAACCTATAAGAGATGGAGAATTATATATAAAATTGATAATATAAAAGTTTATATTTTATTAATAATAGATTCAAGTAGAAATATGGAAGATATACTATTTCAAAGATTAATTGAGAAAAAAGATACTCAAAATTGATAAATAAGATTGATAATTTTAGGGTACCTACAAGAGGCACCCCTACTGATAAAAACAATCTCTATTAACCCATCTATGTCTTATATCTCCTTGATTTATGTAATCAATAAATATTCTTAAATCTTCTCCTCTATCTTCAATAATTGTATATTCATAATTATGTATTAAAGATATATTATCTAAATTTGAAGTATGTTTTAAATCATCAAAAGCTTCACACTCTTTGATTGCCTCTTTATTTATATCTACATAATTATCTTCATCTAATTTATAATCTATAGGTTCAGGCTCTACTAATGGCTCTTTAACTTCTAAATCATCATCTATAAAATTTTCTTGTGTTAAATTTTCTTCTTCTAGCTCTATTGGTACTACATCAGTCTGCTTTTCTTCATCACATTCAAGGTACATTTCAGTAACATTTCCATTTTCATCATAATAAGTATCCAAAAGTGCAGTAAAAGACTCACAAGAAGCACTATATTGACTATATGTACATGTTGAAACCATTTTTCCATTCTCATTATAATAATACTCTGTTATCTCCCCTATTATAGTATTCGTATCAGGAACTGAAACAGCAGTTGAATTAGCAGTAGATATAGTAGAGCTACCTATATGTTCATTAAAATTTTCTTTAGCATCTTCTTTTGTATAATATAATGTAAAAATTTCACCATCTTCCTCTTCAAAACTTATATTACTATCAGAATAAGATAAAAGTTTAGAACATCCATCATCATCACATATCAAATCACCATCTATATGATAGGGTGAATTTTCTTCTACTCCATCCTCTTCTATAAATAAGAAATTTTCATCATCATTAAATTTTATAGCATGATTATTAAGATATAGAGTTTGTCCAACCAAAATATCTTCTGTTATATCTGTTTTTGTATCATTAAGATGAGATCTGACCTCCTCTTCTGTTTTTACTCTACCTTTAAACTCTTCAATATCATTTTCAAGAGAAGCTACAACAGCCTCTAGTTTACTATCTGTTGGAATCTGAGCTATGCTATCATTTTCTCCTAAAGCTTTAGTAAGATAATCTATAGTCTCTGCTGTAATTTGTATACCGTTTTCAGGTGTTCCATCTATATCTATTGATTGTAAGAATCTTGCAACCTCAAAAGAGTCTTCAACTATTTTTTGACCATCTTTTAAATCTTTGGCTTTTGTAGTTCTTAGAGTTACTCCTGCAACATAAAATGAACAATCTTTACCCTCTTCAAAAGTAAATGTTCCATTTTCATCTGTAGTTCCATTTGACGAACCACAAATATAAGATATTCCATCAACTGCTGAATCAATATAATATCCTGTACCAGTTATTGACTTACTAGAGGATGCTTCAATAATTGAAGATTCTTCTTGAGATAACTTAGTATTTGCTAGATTTTCTATTTCATTATTATCTATTACATCTACTGATAGATTATTATCGGACTCTTCAATAGTTAAATCTTTAACATAACTACTATCATTACTATCACCACATGATGATGTAAAAAGCAACACTGATAAAACAATACTCATAGAGATTAATGATTTTTGCATAACTAACCTTTTATTTAAATTATCCTTTAATTATATATAATTACTCTTAATGTAGTCTACATTAGTTATAATCTCATAAAATATTAAGGATTTATATGAAAAATTTCATACTAACAACACTATTTATCTCAGCTTTATTTGCAAATGATAAAACTCACACATACTCTTCAAGTGAGGATTGTAAAGCTTGTCATACTCAAATATACAGTGAATTTAATAGTTCAATGCACAACAATTCAACTCCTCAAAAAGACCAAATTCACAATGCTATTTGGGCTCAACATCCTAAGAATCTAAAGTTTAAGCAATATAGTTGTGGTAAGTGTCATACACCTGCATCTGATAATTTAGACGATATGAAAGAAAAAGGAAAAAGAGGTGGTGTTCCAAAAGCTGATAATCCAACTCATCAAGCTGGAATTAGTTGTGCATATTGTCATCGTATTAAAGATATAAAACTTCATAAAAAAAGTAATACAAATATTATGACAAATGAAGCTAACAACTTTTTTGGTACACGTCAAAAACATATAAAATCACCTTATCATGGAATAATTACAGAGGGTAATGAGCATATTAAAAATGGAAATGTATGTATTGGTTGTCATTCTCATAAAAAGAATAAACATGGGCTAAATGTTTGTTCTACAAATATAGATAATGAGATGAATGGGGCAAATTGTGTAAGTTGTCATATGCCAAAAGTTATTGGAAGTATTTCTAATATGAATAAGACAAAGAATCATACTTTTCATGGATTTGCAGGAGCTCATACGCACTCTGATATGCTAACACAATATGTAGATATTTCAATGCTTAGAGAGATTAATGACTTTATAATAAATATAGATAATCGCACTTCTCACTCACTGCTTCTTCATCCTCTTAGAACGGCTGTATTAAAAGTATCTATTTTAAGAGATGGTAAAATAATTAAACTAAAAAATGAGATTTTTGTAAGAGTTATTGGACATAATGGTAAACCTGCCATGCCATGGGTTGCAAGTGTAACTCTAAAAAATACTATGATACAAGCAAATGAAAAACGCTCCATAAAATATGATTTTAAAATCCAAAAAGGTGATAAAGTCAATGTTATATTAGGTTGGTATCTTGTAAATCCAAAAGCTATAAAAGAGTTGAAACTTGAAAATGATAAACTAGCTAATGAGTTTATAGAATTTAAAAATCAGAATTTTGATTTTTAGGTTTACAGTTCGCTAAACCCTGAATTAAGTTCAGGGTGACAAAAATCCATTATCCCCCAATATTGTTTAAAATCTCTAAATACAAATTCAATCTAAAATCTAAGAGAGTAATGCTCGGATAATTATTGCCAGTTGTTGTTGCTTTTTAAGAAATTCTTTTACTTGCTCTACACCTCTAGTTCAAATCCTCTTTGAGGTATAACAAGTTAAATTATTAACTAAAAAATATTATAATATTAAAAATAAATTATAAGAAAAGAGAATTTTATGGATATTAATAATATATTAGAGAGATTAAAAGATAATTGTAAAGAGGAAGAGAATACAAAAGTAGTATTAAAAGCTGATAAAAAAGTCAATAATCAATCAGGTTTTTCAAAGGATGAAGAGGATAAATTATATCAAGAGATGATGGGTTTTAGTGTCGTAAAGAATGAGCCAATATTTAATAAATCACCTTCAAAAATAAAATCTCATACTCAATCAACTCAACTAATTACACAAAATAATTCAGAAATTATGAATGCTATCAAAGATTTAAAAAAATTAGTTGTAAAAATAGATAAAAAAATAGTTTTAACTAATCATAGCGATGAGGTAAATCAGATACATATAGATGAAACCCCTCAATCACTTGAGATAGTCAAACTATTAGTAGCTCAAACAGATGCTTCACCAAATACAATTTATCAACTGCAAACAAAAGATGGGATAAAAGAGATAACCATAGAAAGTTATTACGAATTATCTAAGTTTATCTCAATGTTAGATAGTTATCAATATTCTATGATGGTAGATAGTAAATTAACATTTAAAAATAGTAAGTTTAATAATTATAAAAATAAACTTCAAATTATATCTAATAATATTTTAGCAAACTCATTTAAATTTTTAAAGCGAAATAGCGTACTTAAAGATATTATACTTTTAGGTGAAAATATAAAAAAGGAGTTTTCTCTGGCTTATAGTTCTATTGAGAATTTAGAAATTATATTTATAGAGATTGCTGAAAGCTTTAAATTACCAGAATATCAAGAAAGTTTATATTTAGCCAAACTACTAAATTCAAAAGGATTTACTCTAAATACCATTACAATTATCAATGAGATGTTAGGGGAATATTTAATAGATGCCTCTTTAAATTTATCGCCAAATATTTCTAAATATATTCAAGATCATCTTGATAAAATTGAGATAACAAGCAGAACTAGAAAAGCTTATTTTAAACTAAATCAATCTACAAAAGAATTTTTTGAGACAAACTTTAATCAAGATGAAATTACAAAGCCTACTACATTTTTTACTTTTAAAACATCAAAAAATAATCTTATTTTTAAAGAGTTTTATAAAATTTATAATTCAAATAAACGAAATAAGAGAGAATACTTTCATATCTATACTAGACTTATAAATGATGTAAGAAGTATTAGAAACGATTTAGCTCATGGAAATAATGAAAAATTGTATAATAATATAGTTTTAGAGATAGATGAGATATTAAAAGAATTTGAATTTTTATGTGTGGAAAAAAAGTTTTTAGTTAGATAAGGTCTCTACTCGCTACGCCTCTAGTTTCATCCTCTCTGAGGTGAAAATTATAATAGGAAAGAGAGGATCTTCCGTGTCAAGTATGGAATGACGCTTATATTATATGCAATGACCAATTTTTGTCATCCTGAACTTGATTCAGAGTCTCATAAACTGTAAACTTTTTATAAAAAATGCGGACTATCATACTAACTGACATTCATCACCCCTATAAACTTAAAGTAATATAATAAGAAAGAAATATATATATTAGGAATATACCATCTGTTTTACAAAAATAAATAAAATAAAAACAAAAAAATTAGGACATCTAGGCTTAGTGGCAGGGATGTGTAAAGAGCTAAATATATCTGAAATAGTCAATAACCATATAGTCACAGGAGACCAAAGAACCCTGAGTCATGGGGACGCTGTGGTCGCTATGATCATCAATGGCTTGGGATTTACAGGTACGCCACTCTATATGACTCCACAATATTT
>JAMOOQ010000054.1 GCA_027100635.1 Campylobacteraceae bacterium
TTATGTATCCACACGCAGGAGCGATGGGGACAAGGAAAAATATTTTCTATGTGGTATCTATCTAATAACTCTCTGATGTTACGCACTTTAGAAAAAATTTGATATTTCGTAGGTTTGGTATCACTAAACTATAGATAAGATGTAACAATCAATCATTCCTATTTAGATTTTTTTAATATTACTGTGGACGCTTACAAGAGTGAAAATAAAAATATCTATCGTAAGGAATAGAAGTAAATTAAAACCAAATTTTAAGATATATTAATTACTTGGACACGATGGCTTCAGCCTCGTCTATGTAGGAGAGGCTAAAGCCATCTCATCCAATTTTAAGTACCGTGTATTGAATAGCCACTTTTTATGATAAAATACTCCAAAGATAATCTAAGATAAAAGATGAAAAGAAGAATACAAATAGACTTAGAAAAAATGTAAATTCAATACACGGTACTTAGATTTTTAATATATTTTCTACTCTAGTAAACATCTATTAATCCATTATTTTAATTAACTATCTAAAAGCTATTTTATCATAATAAATTAGTGCGTTTTTTTATTAAAAATTCTTATTTTGTAATTTGGGTCTAAGAACTAAAGTAGAATATTTTTTTAAGAAGCAGATATAATATATTTTTTAGATAAAATACTCTTAAGAAAAATAAACGCTATAAAAATAGAAGGAATGAGATGCAAAAAGAGATAATTAAAATAGATGTAAATAACTTAAATGAGATATATGAGTTTGGTGAGATAGGAAAACAGGCTAGTGGTGCAGTGATGTATAGATGTGGAAAGGCTGTATTAATTGGGGCAATCGCAATTGAAGAGAAACTTATTGATGAAGATTTTTTACCATTAACTGTTCAATATATCGAAAAAGCGTATGCAAATTCAAAAATTCCAGGTGGATTTATTAAAAGAGAGACAAAACCAGGCGATTTTGAAACTCTAACATCAAGAATTGTTGATAGATCAATCCGTCCATTATTTCCAAAAGGTTTTAACTATCAAATAGTTTTAACAATTATGGTGGTAAGTACGGATAATGAAGTTGATATGCAAGTAGCTGCTCTTCATACAGCAAATGCCACACTTTTTACATCTGATATCCCTGTACAAAAAAGTATAGCATCTGTAAGAGTTGCAAAAATAGATAATGAACTTATGTTAAATCCTACAAATTCTCAACTAAAAGATAGTACACTTGATTTATTGGTTGTTGGTAGTGGCGATGATATTGTGATGATTGAGATGCGTTCAATTGGCTCAGAAATTATTGATAGTGAAGATTATGGAATTAATGACCCTGTGTCTGGAGTTGTTCCATTTATGATAGAGCATCAAGAATGTAATGAAGTATCTCAAGAAGATTTGGTTGAAAGTATAGAGTTTGCTTCAAAAGCAATTAAAGAGACAACAGATAAATTTATAGAAAACTTTACTTCTGTAGTAAAAG
This sequence comes from Campylobacteraceae bacterium, assembly GCA_027100635.1. Taxonomy (GTDB): domain Bacteria; phylum Campylobacterota; class Campylobacteria; order Campylobacterales; family Sulfurovaceae; genus FS08-3. Next base: position 1,457 of record JAMOOQ010000054.1, read on the forward strand.
AGCCTTTAATTTTGGGTGTGGCAGGTGATAAATTTGATGAAGAGCTTTATGCTAAAGTTGAGGTTGAATATAATGAAGATATTAAAAAAGCCGTTCAATCAATGGCAAAAAGTGAAAGAAGTACAGAGCTAAAAAAAGTTAGAGATAGAGTTTTAGAAGAGTGTAGCACAGAAGATAATATTATAGATAAAGCAACTGCAACTGCTGTTGTAGAAAAATATAAAAGAAAAATAGTTCGTTCATTGATTTTGGATGATAATATTAGAGCAGATGGAAGAGAACTTGATGAGGTTCGTGATATATCAATCTCAACAAATATTTTGCCAAGTGTACATGGTTCATGTTTATTTACAAGGGGTCAAACTCAAGTATTAGTTACGGCAACTCTAAGCGATTCAAAAGGTGCACAAGCATATGAGTTAGTTACAGAAAAAAATACTCAATATGAAAAGTTAATGGTTCAGTATAACTTCCCAGGATTTTCTGTTGGTGAAGCAAAATATCAGGGACCTCCTGGAAGAAGAGAGCTAGGTCATGGTAATCTTGCAAGAAGAGCCTTAGAGCCTTCGGTTGATATAAATTATGATGGTTCAATTAGATTAGTTTCTGAAGTTTTAGAGAGTAATGGTTCTTCATCAATGGCAACAGTTTGTGGTGGGTCAATGGCTTTAGTCGCAGCAGAAGTTGGAATGGTTAAACTTGTAGCAGGTGTTGCAATGGGGCTTGTGAGTGATGGCGAAAGATATGCAGTACTTACAGATATTATGGGACTTGAAGATCACGAAGGTGATATGGATTTTAAAATTTGTGGAACAGAAGACGGAATAACTGCTATGCAACTTGATATTAAACTAGGTGGTATTGATTTAGATATTTTAAGAGATGTTCTTTCAAAATCAACTGTTGCAAAAGCTCATATATTAGGTAAAATGCAAGTAGCTCAAAAAGATATAGTAAGAAGTGATGCATTACCAAATACAGAGTTATTTCATATTGACCCAAGTAGAATAGTTGATGTGATTGGAAAAGCTGGTTCTGTAATTAGAGAAATAATTGAAAAATTTGAAGTTGCAATTGACCTTGATAGAGACAATGGTGGTGTAACATTAACAGGTGATTGTAAAAATAAAATTGCAGATGCCAAAGCTCATATAGAAACAATAACTTCTGCTCCTGTAAAAAAACAAAGTGCTTATATACTTAATAAAGAATATCAAGGTAAGATTAAAAAAATAGTTGATTTTGGTATGTTTATTGAAATGCCAGATGGGTTTGATGCTCTTTTACACGTTTCAAAAGTTGCAAAAGGTAGAGTTAATAATCTTGATGAACTTTATAATGTTGGTGATGATATAACAGTTGTTGTATTAGAACAAAAAGGTAAAAAAGTGGAACTAGCAACGCTAGAATATTTAAAATAGATTAATTTAAAAGTAATAATATGAAAAAGTTTTATACTATATTTTTAATATTTGCATTTACAACACTTTTTGCAGATAAACGCATAGGAGAGTCGCCAATCTCTTGTGCAAAGCCTGATGGTTTTGTGCAAATGAATTATAGCAGTGATTCTGTTGAAAAAGATAAAATTTCAAATGTTTTAATCTCATTAGAGACTCATCTTGGAAGTGGTAGATTAGAAATCTCTATTAGCAAAGATAGTGAATTAGAGATAGTAGAAATATCTAATAAAAAGAATTTTCAAATATCTACAGAGAAAAAGAGTTATGATATAAATATGAAAGTACGCTCAAATCAAAATGGAATCTTTTATATAAAACTTTTAGTAAAAATCTCAAATGATAGCTTTATTAATGCTAGATATACATCTTTTGTTATCCCTGTAGATATTGGAGATACTAATACACAAGTTAAAAAAATAAGAAGACTTGATATAAAAGAAAATTTAATTATTTTTAAAGCTGTAGAGAGTGTAAGTGGGATAATATGATTTTAGAAAATTTATTTTATAGAACATTGACAGGAACTGATATAAAATTAAAGCAAGATTTTATAAATAAGTATTTAAAACTTCTGAGAGATGGGAAAGATATAGATATTAACCATAAAATTCAAGATATAAATGAGCCATCTTATAGCTCTTTTTGTACAATTGTTGATCCTAAAGATTTAACAACAAGAAAAGATTTTAGCTCTACTGAGGGATTAGCTTCGTTAATTCATGCTATTACTCATATTGAATACAGTGCTATAGATTTGGCACTTGATGCTGTTTATAGATTTGCCAATATGCCAATTGAATATAAAATAGATTGGTTAGAGGTTGCAGATGATGAAATACGACATTTCCATATGTTAAATAAATTGTTAAATGAGCTTGGATTTAAATATGGGGATTTCCCAGTTCATTGTGGTTTGTTTGATGCTTCTGTTCATACTAGAGGTGATATTTTGGATAGAATGGCAATTATTCCACGATATTATGAGGCTAGTGGGCTTGATGTTAATCCTCAAATTATTAAAAAACTTCATAATAAAAGAAAAGAGCCTATGATTGCAAAAGTGATTGATGCTCTAAATATAATTTATGATGAAGAGATAATTCATGTTAAAAAAGGTGATCGATGGTTTAAATATCTTTGTGACCAAAGAAAATTAGATAGTAAACAGACATATATGCAAATTCTTGGCAAATATAAACTTGATACAAAACATAGACCTCATATAAATGTTAAAGCAAGAAAAGAGGCAGGTTTTAGCTGTAATGAGATTATAAATCTCGGTGCAAAAAGTTGTGATTAGATTTTAAAATGAGAGGTTTTATATTATCTATTAATAAAGCAAAAGAGGAAGATCTTGTTGTAACAGTTTTATCAATTAATGCTAAAGAAAGTTATTATCGTTTCTTTGGAACAAGACATCCTATCTTTCAAATTGGATACTTAATTGATTTTGAATTACTTTCTGATAATAGCAAATATTTACCTAGACTAAAATCGGTAAAACATATAGACTTTCCTTGGATTATGGATGATACTAGAATCAATATTTGGACAGATTTTATTAAAGCATTAGAGAAACATCTTTATGATAAAACTAAAGTAGATGATTTTTATTTTGAATTACTCTTAAAATCAGCTCTTATATTAAATAAACAAAATCCAAAAAGGGTAATTTGTGAAAGTTATTTACATCTTTTAGAACATGAACATAGATTAAATACTAATCCTATTTGTTTAATATGCCAAAATAAGATTTACAATAAAGTATCTTTGATGCAGGGATACAAAATGACCCATCCAGAGTGTATCAATCAATACTCTTTTGATATAGATTTAATTCTTAATTTTTTTAAAAGTAAAAGTAGTATAGATATAGAAGATAAAGATATCAATTGGCTTTTTGAAAGAGTAAAAAAAGGGTTCTAATAATTGCTATTAAATATATAGAACTATCGGAATAAAATAACTATATAATTATCTATATCTAAGGATTAAAATATAAATAACCTCTAAAGGGCAAAACCACAAGGGATTGCCCCTACACGATGTTATTTCGTAGGGGTATTCCCCTTGTGGGTACCCTAAAATTTGGTTTTAATTTACTTCTATTCCTAAAGTAAATTTTAATCTCCTCTCTTTATCATCTCTATAACTTCATTTTTACAGACATTCATCACCCCTCTAAACTTAAACTAATATAAAACAACTAATCATAAAACTCTTCATAATCATCCCCTAAGCACTCCAAAATAATCTCATGATTTTCATTAAAATAATCCAATTGAGTCCCTC
>JAMOOQ010000055.1 GCA_027100635.1 Campylobacteraceae bacterium
GCCTAGATGTCCTAACTTTTTTGTTTTTATTTTATTTATTTTTGTAAAACAGATGGTATATTCCTAATATATATATTTATTTCTTATTATATTACTTTAAGTTTATAGGGGTGATGAATGTCAGGTATTACCCTCATCGCTCCATCTTTGGCTTATAATCTCACCATCACTATCTGTTGCTTCTGCTGTGATTGTAATATTTTGATTTACTTCTACCGATTTATCATCTTTAGCATCTACAACTGGTGGAGTGTTTGGAATTACTACTGGTTCTTCATCTTCTCTCTCTTGCTCTTGCTCTTGAGTTTCATTATTTTCTTCTTCAACAGTTGTATTAACCTCAGTTATATTAGTATCCTCTTTTGGTGTAGAACTTCCTCCACAACCATTTAGATAAACTAATGTAAAAGTTAATAACGATAATTTACCAAAATTCTTATATTGCATAAAATACTCCTAAAATTTCTTTAACATATATTTTACCCCCTTACTGTTTTTAACCTTAAATTCAAAAGAGCTGAAACAATTAGTTAATATTATATTTTAAAATATAATATTAAAAGTTATTAGAATAAAAAATAATATGAATTAATATTACTTACTTTAAGTTAAGACTTGTTAAAATAAGATATTAATTAAAAGGAGAAAATTATGAAAAAAATTATACTATCAGTTATATCTATAATGGCTGTAAGTAGTTTTAGTTTTGCTGGTGGAGATATAGAACCAGCAGTGGAATCAACTCTACATATTCCATCAGAAGTAACAACTTCACCTCTTGCAAATAATAGAGCTTTATATATAGGTTTATCTTACAGTTATGCTACAGAGTCTCAGAGAGAGAATTATGTTCCAAATGATCTTCTGTTAGCTTCTGATGATACAAGTTGGGAATTTTCTGGAATGGCACAATTTGGTTACATAATTAATCAAAATTTTGCTGTTGAGAGTAGATTTACTGCCTCTTTAGATGATGCAAAATATGATGGGACAGATATATCTTCTTATGATTTAACAAATATGGCATTATATGCAAAAGCTATGTATCCTGTGGCTGATGTTCTATCTGTTTATGCACTTTTGGGTTACGGACAAACTACAATTGATGGTAAAAATGAGTATAAATCTGATGGTTTACAATGGGGTGCTGGGGCATCTTATAGTCTTAATAACAAAGTCTCTTTCTTTGCAGACTATACAAAGTTAGCACTTGAAGATACTTATGAACAAGACGGTGTTGATATTACAACTAATGACAAACTTGACATTGGGACTGTAAATATAGGAGCTAGTTATAGTTTTTAACTAATATTAAGCCTTTTGGCTTAGTATTATCTATATTAGATTAATGGGTTTTTTACTTTATTATTATATAATAAAAAAAATCAAAAATCAGGATTACAATAAATGCCTCTTCGTCTTATTAATGTATTATTATTTATGGTTGTATTTCAATCATTTGCAACTGCTCAGGTTTTATCTTCTTCAAAGATAGCTAATAATATTCAAGAATATCTATCTTCTAAAGTAGATAAAAAAAATCAAGATATAGCTTCATATATCTATTCTAATAGAGAGTTCACTCCAATATGGATAAACTCAAATAGTAAAATCACTCAAATTACAAATTTATTAAAAAATATTCGATATAACTATAAAGATAAACCATTTGATAGAAATGATATTATACGATACCTATATACTTTAGATAATGAGAATATCAACAATAATCTAAAAGTAAAAATATATGCTCTATTAGATTTAAAAATTACGAACTCTGTTATATCTCTTATTAAATTTGTATCAAAAGGTGATGTAGATTGGCAGTTAGTTAGAAAAAAGCTTAAACTACTTAAAGATGAACATGATATTAATGCTGTTTGGGAGATTAAAGATAAAGCTATGCCAAGTAAAGAATCTATATCTCGTGCAATTAGTAATAATAATTTACAATCTTATCTTGAGTCATTAATATCTTTAGAGGATAGATATACAAATCTTATTAAACTTCTTAGAGAGTACAATAATAAAGAATATGAAAAAGTTTCTTATGGATCAAAATTAAAACTTGGTATGAGAGATGGAAGAATCTACAAGATTAAAAAAATTCTTAAAAGTATAGGTGATTTAGATCCAAAAGCATCAATGGGAAATAATTTTGATCAGCAACTTAAAGATGCGATTATCTCATATCAAAAAAGATATAATCTAAAAAGTGATGGAGTAATAGATAGGACAACAACATATTATCTAAATCAACCAATGGATAAACTCACAAGAGCTATTATTGTAAATCTTGATAAAACAAAGATATATCCAAGAAGATTTGAAAAAGAATATGTAGAGGTAAATCTTCCTGATTTTCAATTAAGACACTATAAGAATAAAAAAATAGTATTCCAAATGCCTGTTGTAATAGGTAAAATTTCAAGACCGACTCCTATTTTTGATGATAAAATTAAATATATGGTTTTAAATCCTACATGGACAATTCCAGATAATCTTATTAAAAGAGATTTAATATATATGCTAAAAAGAAATCCTAATTATCTTGAAGAGCATAATATTTATGTAAATGGAAATTTTGGAGCAAAAAAGCTTAATATGGAAAAATTATTTACTTATGAAAATAGTAGTAAAAGAGTTCCCTATTCATTCGTTCAGCATTCAGGTGATACAAATGCTCTTGGAAGAATCAAGTTTATGTTTCCAAATAGATATGATGTATATATTCATGATACAGATAATAAATCTCTCTTAGATAGAAGATATAAAATATATAGCTCAGGATGTATGAGAGTTAAAAATCCATTTGGACTTATGAAAACTTTAATGAATGGATATAGCCAAAGTAAAATTGATAAAATCATAGCAACGAATAAACCAACCACAGTAAGCCTAAAAAAGAGTATTCCTGTACATATGACATACTTTACCGTATATACCGAAAATGGAAAAGCTTATTTTAAAAATGATATTTATATGTATGATAAGATTATAGAAGAATCAACACAAGGTAGTAAAAAAGATTATTTTACTATACCAAAAACTAGACTAATTAGAGTTGATGACAATGGAAGAAGATCAAAGTATAATCCTGAAGAGAAAAATAAAGATGGGCATTAAGCCTATCTCTCTCTTTTATAAAAATAGTTTGTTGCCTTTACAAATCCATCTACACTTCCACAATCAAATCTTTTACCTTTAAATTTATATGCCAATACTATACCTTTTTTGGCTTGAGTTAATAGAGCATCTGTGATTTGTATCTCTCCACCTCTTCCTGCTTTCGTTTGTTTAATAATACCAAAAATATCAGGAGTAAGTATATATCGACCAATAATTGCTAAATTTGAAGGTGCATCTTTTGGTTTTGGTTTTTCAATCATATCTTTAATAATATAAAGCCCATCCTCTATCTCATTTCCTACAATAATTCCATATTTATCACTATTACTTTTATCAATTTCTTCAATAGCTACAATACTACACTGATATTTTTGATACACCTTTATCATCTGAGATAAAACACTTTCTCCATCAATATTATCACATAAATCATCTGCTAAGATTACAGCAAAAGGATTATTTCCAATTAAAGTTTCACCAGATAAAATTGCATGACCCAAGCCCTTCATCTCAATTTGTCTTGTATAACTAAAAGTACATTTATCAATTAAATCTCTAATCTCATTAAGATAAGGTTCTTTACTTGTATCTTTAATTTGATGTTCTAACTCATAACTTATATCAAAATGGTCTTCAATTGCTCTTTTTCCTCTTCCAGTTACAATTGCCATGGTATCAATTCCAGCGCTAAGAGCCTCCTCTACTCCATATTGAATCAATGGTTTTGTAAGGATTGGTAACATCTCTTTTGGCATAGCTTTTGTTGCTGGTAAAAACCTTGTTCCATAACCAGCAGCAGGAAATAGGCATTTTTTAATCATCTATTTTATACTTTCTAATATCTTTCTAAAATCTTTAAGATAAACCATATTAGGTCCATCACTTAAAGCCTTCTCAGGGTTCTTATGCACCTCAAAGAAAAATCCATTCACACCCACAGCATTTGCAAGTTTAGCCATATAAGGAGCATATTTTCTATCTCCTCCACTAGTCCCACCCAATGCACTAGGCTTTTGAGTAGAGTGTGTAACATCCATAACCACAGGATAACCAAACTCTTTCATATCGATAATTTGTCTAAAATCAACCACCAAATTACCCAAACCAAACATACTACCCCGTTCAGTTAGCATAATCTTATCATTTCCACTATCTCGCACCTTAATAATAGGATGAATCATATCCTTACCATCAAGAAATTGAGCCTTTTTAATATTAACAATCCTATCAGTCTTTGCAGTTGCCACCAATAAATCAGTCTGTCTACATAAAAAAGCAGGAATTTGGATAACATCAATCACCTCACCCAAAGCTGATGCCTGAGAACTCTCATGAATATCCGTAGTAAGAGGTAAATCAAACTCATCTTTAACTTTTTGTAATATCCTAAGCCCCTCATCAATCCCAACACCACGATAACTATTAAGCGATGTTCTATTTGCCTTATCAAATGATGCTTTAAAAATATATATAAAATTTAAATCCTCTGTCATCTTTTTGATATTCTCTGCCAAATACATTATCATATCTTCATTCTCAATCACACAAGGTCCACTTAGTATAAACTTTTTCTCTTTTAGTTTTTGGTATAATTCGTTATTCTTCATCTTTATATTTTTCCTTTTTATAAATTCCATATTAGATTATATGTGGACTTTAATTAGAAGAAGATTAGTTTAAGTAATTATATATATAAAGTATTAAATATAATAGGTGCTAGATAAAGGGAATCATTCAGAATTTAGGAATATTTTATAGGTATAATAAATTTAATATTAATAAATCTACAAAAAATAAATTTAATAATAATAAATAAAATGATTTTAATTTTGTTTGTTGAAGTTTTAAGATAAATAAAAAGTTAATCTCAAAGTGGCAGCGACCTACATTTCCACACCAGACAGGTGCAGTATTATCGGCGATGAGAGGCTTGACTTCCAGGTTCGG
>JAMOOQ010000056.1 GCA_027100635.1 Campylobacteraceae bacterium
AAGCCTAGATGCCCTAATTTTTTTGTTTTTATTTTATTTATTTTTGTAAAACAGATGGTATATTCCTAATATATATTTATTTCTTATTATATTACTTTAAGTTTATAGGGGTGATGAATGTCAGTTATTGACTATTTGAGATATATTTAACTCTTTACACATCCCTGCCACTAAGCCTAGATGTCCTAATTTTTTTGTTTTTATTTTATTTATTTTTGTAAAACAGAAGGTATATTCCTAATATATATATTTATTTCTTATTATATTACTTTAAGTTTATAGGGGTGATGAATGTCAGATTCATCTTTTATCTTAAAAAAAATATCTTTTGCTAAAGTAAAACTATCTATTTTAATATATTCAATAATTAGCTCTAAATCAAATTCAGCATTTTTTGTCCATATAACTTCAAATTGTTTCACTTTATATTATCCGAATATTTTTTGTTCTAAGCTATTAAACATCTCTTCTTGTTTTATAACATCACCATTTTCAATATCATTTTCACTTTGAACAATCAATTTTAAGAGAGTTAAGGAATTTTGTAAATTTTCATAACTTTTAATATCTTGAACAACTGCTTTTGCTTCACCATTTTGTGTAATAATTATTGTTCTATGATTTTGATTTACACTTTTTATAACATCAGCTGTTTTTGCTTTTAAATAACTTATGGGTTTTATATCTTGACTTAAATACATTTAATTTACCTTTTTAATTTAAAATAATATATTGTACTAAATTTAGATTTAATTTAGGATTAAAAATCTGTATCATAAATATACTCTGTAATCTCTTTTAAAGTAGATAAGTCAAAAGCTAATTCAGGCATAAGACCATGTTTTTTAATTGCATCATCCATTAATGAAGTTTTTCCATTTGGTTTTTTTACCCATTTTGACATATAATCAATAAAATCCTCTTTTTTTGGAAATGCAACTATATATACCTCTTTAAATTTAGAAACTGATGGAGCAGATACAGTTTTATTTTTAAAGTGGCAAGTTGTACAGTTTCCATTAAATAAAAGAGCCTTATAGTTTGCTTCCAAATTTGATATTAACAAAAAGCATACAACTATATATCTCATATATTATTTTGCCTGTGCAATCAAAACACCCTCAATTAAAGCATTAATATCACCATCTAATATTCCATCTACATTTGAATATGCGATATTACTTCTTGTATCTTTAATCTGTTGATATGGAGCTAAAACATAAGATCGAATTTGATGACCCCAACCAATTTCAGATTTTTCCACACCATCAAGTTTTGCCTGTTTTAACTCTTGTTCGTACTCATATAATCTTGATTTTAACATCTTCATTGCAGTTGCTCTATTTTTATGTTGGCTTCGGTCATTTTGACACTGAACAATAATATTTGTTTCAATATGGGTAAGTCTAATTGCACTTTCTGTTTTATTTACATGTTGTCCACCAGCACCACTTGCTCTATATGTATCAACACGAATATCTTTATCTTCAATCAGTATATCAATATCATCATCCATCTCTGGAGATACCATAACAGAACTAAAGGATGTATGTCTTTTTGCATTACTATCAAATGGTGAGATTCTAACAAGTCTGTGAATCCCATTTTCAACTTTTAAATATCCATAAGCATTTTCACCTTTAATAATAAAACTTACATCTTTAATTCCAGCCTCTTCTCCAACTTGATAATCTAAAACTTCCACTTTAAATCCTCGTCTCTCAGCCCATCTAAGATACATACGATAAAGCATATTTGCCCAATCTTGACTCTCTGTTCCACCAGCTCCTGGGTGAATTGAGATAATTGCATTATTTGCATCATTCTCTTTTGAAAGCATCATTGTAACCTCAAGCTGATTGATATTACTACTTAAAGTATCAGATTCTTCAAATAAAAGCTCTAAAGTATCTGTATCATCTTCAGATTTAGCAAGTTCAAAATACTCTATTGCATCATAAACTGATAAACTAGCATCTTCAAACTTTTCAACTATTCTCTCTAATCTTTTTTTCTCTTGCGAAACTTTAGAAGCCTTTTTAGCATCACTCCAAAACGATGGGTCTTGTTCAATTAACTCTATCTCTTCTACTCTTGCTTTACACTTATCTGGTTTTATAATATTTTCTATATTCTCAACTTTTGTAGATAACTGTTTTAAAATCTCATTATATTCATACGCATCCATATCAATTTCCATATATTTATTTTAGGTTAATTATAATCAGTTTTTAATAATATTAAGGTATAATCCATCTCTAATTATAAAAAAAAGGATACAGAATGTTAGAAGGAATTATTAGAAAGAGTATCGGCAAGTCAAATGCTAAACAACTTAAAAGAGATGGTTATCTAATTGCTAACATATATGCAAATGGCGTTGAAAATATAAACGCAGCATTTAAGCGTGGTGATTTTGTTAAAGCAGTAAGAGCAAAAGATGATTTTACAATGGATATCAAAGTTGATGATAAAGAGATAAAAGTATTTATTCAAGAGTATCAAGTACACCCAATTAATGGTGATGTTTTACATGTTGATTTAAGAGTAGCGGTTCCAGGGCAAACTACAAACTTTTTAGTTCCAGTAACAACAATAGGAACAGCAAAAGGTCTTAAAAACAAGGGTGTACTAGTTATAAATAAAAAAAGAATTAGAGTAAGAGGTGAGATAGAAAATATTCCTCAAAAGTTTACAATTGATGTATCTGATCTTGATAGAGATGAAGCAACTCTTATTAGAGATATAGAAGCTCCTGCAAATTGTACAATTATGGAAAGAGATGATGTTGCTATTTGTGGTGTAATTAAAGCTAAATAATGCAACTATTTATAGGTCTAGGTAATCCAGGTAAAGAATATGAGGATACTAGGCATAATATTGGTTTTAGAGTTATTGATGAATTAATCAAAAACTCTGGAGCTAGAGATGTTTCTAAAGCATCTTTTTATGGCAAAGTATATAAAAGCCAAAACTTATTATTTTTACAACCAACCACTTATATGAATCTTTCTGGAAAATCTGTAATTGCTGTTAAGAATTTTTTTAAAATTGATATTGAAGATATTATAGTGATACATGATGATTTAGATTTGCCATTTGGTGCATTAAAATTTAAAATTGGTGGTGGTCATGGTGGTCATAATGGATTGAAATCTATTGACAATACTATATCAAAAGAATATATAAGAGTAAGAATGGGAATTGGAAAACCAGAGCATAAATCTCAAATTTCTAGTTTTGTTTTAAGTAATTTTTCAGATACTGAAAATGATTTTTTAGATAAATATATAAATCACACTGTAGAAGCGATTTCAAAACTAAAAAGTGAACCATTAGAGATAATTAAATCAAAATATAGTCTCAAAAGTATTGATTCTCTTAAGTAAATATGAATTTTTTTAAGATATATTTTTTATATATTGCAAAGCATTATCTAAAAAATCTTTTTGCAATATTGATGGGGCTAACCTTATCATTTTCTATAATTAACTATTTCCAAAATGCCTTTCTTTTAGAAAAAGGTTTTAATAATCAAATATTATACATATACTATATTTCACAAGAGGCTCTCTCTATTTTATACCCTTTGGCTATTATATTTTCTGCAATTATCACAAAAATTAATTTTATCAAAAATAATACTATGGTTGCGATGTACAGTTTTGGTTACTCTAAAAAAGATATAATCTTACCATTTTTGATACTTGCTTTATCTGTTCATGCAATTTTTGTATATCTTCACACTACAGAGTTTTCTTATGCCAAAGAGAATGCTCAATCGTTGTATAAAAGTAATCAAAATAATTATACTAAAAAAGATATGTTTTTTAAATATAATGACTCTTTTGTTTATATCAAAAATTTAAATCCAATTAAAAAAGAGGCTTTTGATATTAAAATATTTAAACTTAATGATGATAGATTACTATCTACCGTTAGTGCTTCAAAGGCTAAATTTAATGGTGAAGTATGGAAAGCAGAAAATATAAATATTAAAACACAAATATATAAAGATGGTAATTTACAAAGAGTAATTATAGAAAATAAAAAATACCTTGACACTCTAAAAGGCTATAAACCAAAAATTATAGATCAAATTTATGAGGGAAAATCTTTAAATATTATAGATGCATATGATGGATTAAAACTTTTAAATGCACAAAAATTAGATTCTTATAAGATGCGTTCAGCAATATATACCAAATTATTTTATCCAATATTTGCAATTTGTTTACTAATTATTATGTTTATAAAAATGCCATCTTATGCTCGTTTTATGAATATATCTTTAGTTGTATCAGCACTTTTAGGAGTTACATTTTTAGTTTGGGGAGTTTTATTTTCATTAAATCAAATTGGTTTTAGTGGAACTATTATACCTGAACTTACATCTATACTACCAATTATATTATTGATACTATATTCTATTGGTCTTTATATAAAATCTGATAATAAGATTTAATTGAGTTATTATAAAACTAATTTTTAGATACCCAGTCAAGCTAAGTATGACAATATATCAGTCAAACTTAGTATGATGATTGTTTGTCATTCTGAATTTAATTCAGAATCTAGTTTACTTTTCTCTATCTTTGCAATACACAAAGTTGCTTTGATATTTGTTGTAAATCTAATAGTTACATCACTCCAAGTTTTACCTTTATGCAGGTCATAACAACTTTTATTAATAGTAGATAACGCATCTTTGCCATTAAAATCAAAAATATCTATTACTCCTATTGCAGAAAAAATCTCATTTTCATAGCTATATCTCATTGGTATTATTATACTCTGTTTATTCATTGTAATCATAATATCAAGCATACCAGTTCGTGGTTGTTTTGAGACTCTTTTATCAGCTTTCATATCTACAATTTTACCTTCAATTATAGGTGAATTTAGCTTTTGAAAAAACATCTTAGATATTGTCTCATCTCTATCTTTATTATTAGTATCAATTTTGTTAGTATTTATACTAACTGTTGAACCCACCAAAAGCTCTCTAAAATTTTTACCCTCTTTTGCATTTGGAGTATATTTAAACTCTGTGAAATCACCTTTTACACCAAGTTTAGCTAGCGTTTTATAAGCTTTCCATGTAATATTTAAATCTGATGACTGCTCTAAAATACACCCATTTGAGTTTACAAAAGTCAATAATATAGCTAATGCTAAAATTGTTTTTTTCATCATTATCCTTTTTAAAATTATATTTAATTAAGCTTTATTTTTATTGAATATTTGTATAATAAATATAGAAACTTTTTTCTTCTATATAAGTTGAAAGTTTAAATTGTGTTTTGCTGTTTTGCTTTGTGAATATAAACTATAAATTTTTTATAGTATTTCAAAATCTAAAGGATAATTTATGAAAAAAATTAATTTAATTAGTATATCGTTAGTTACAATTTTTGCATTATCAAGTTGTGGAAGTAGTAGTTCAAGTACATCTGATACTACGGAAGAACTTGCTATTGCAGATGAATTAGTTACTACAGCACCTATTATAGAATCTGATAATATAGAATTAGGTATTGGTTATTATGTAGATTCTGCTGTTAGTGGAGTTAAGTATTCTTGTGGTAATCAAAATGGTGTTACTGATGAAAAAGGTAAGTTTATTTTTGAAAAGGGTAAGAGTTGTACTTTTTCACTTAATGATTTTAAGTTAAGAGATGTAGATGCTAATGAATTATCTGATGATATTAAAATTATAGAAGATGATATTAAAGTAGCACAATTTTTACAATCATTAGATGTTGATGGTAATGTTTCTAATGGTATTTCTATCACTCCTGAAGTTATAGGAATATTATATGATAATGGTGTATCAAAATTGCCAGAAACAGCAGATGAAATTGTAGATATTATTCAGAAGTTAAAAGATTCTAACATTGAATTTAATGGAAAACTTGTATCAGAAGAAGTTGCAAAAGCTCATATAGAAGAGACTATTAAAGAACTTGGCATTTCAGTAAATGAACCAACACCTGAGCCAACACCACCACCAGTTGAGCCAACACCTGAGCCAACACCACCACCAATTGATCCAGTTCCTGTTGATCCAGTTCCAGTTGATCCAGTTCCTGTTGATCCAGTTCCAGTTGATCCAGTTCCAGTTGATCCAGTTCCAGTTGATCCAGTTCCTGTTGATCCAGTTCCTGTTGATCCAGTTCCTGTTGATCCAGTTCCTGTTGATCCAGTTCCTGTTGATCCAGTTCCTGTTGATCCAGTTCCTGTTGATCCAGTTCCTGTTGATC
>JAMOOQ010000057.1 GCA_027100635.1 Campylobacteraceae bacterium
GTTGATCCAGTTCCTGTTGATCCAGTTCCTGTTGATCCAGTTCCTGTTGATCCAGTTCCTGTTGATCCAGTTCCTGTTGATCCAGTTCCTGTTGATCCAGTTCCTGTTGATCCAGTTCCTGTTGATCTAACTAGAGGTGTATTAGTTGATCCATATATTGAGGGTGCTACTCTTTATGAAGATGTTGATAATGATGGTGAATTTGACGAGGGGGAACCAGTATCTACTCCAACAACAAAAGATGGTGAATTTGATTTTAATCAAACATTAACAGAGGGTAATATTGTTAGAATTAAAGAACAAGGTATGCATGAAGGTAAGTTATATGACTTATATATT
Organism: Campylobacteraceae bacterium; assembly: GCA_027100635.1. Taxonomy (GTDB): domain Bacteria; phylum Campylobacterota; class Campylobacteria; order Campylobacterales; family Sulfurovaceae; genus FS08-3. Next base: position 340 of record JAMOOQ010000057.1, read on the forward strand.
GCTGGTATTGTAGATGATGAAAACACTATTGATGTAGTTTCTACTCTTACAACTTTTCAAACAAAAGGTTTAATACCAGAGCAGATAGCTGATATTTTAAATTTAGCTATGGTTGATTCTATTAATTTATCTCAATGGAATATATCAGCTAGTCAAATAGTATTAAATCCTTTAAATGGTGGATTAGAAAATAAAGCTATCACTGATATATCAGATACTGATTTAGTAGCTATTCAAGCATCTTTAGCAACTTATGGTATATTAAAACTTATGAATACTTTACCTATTCTTAGTGAACTTAGAGGTGATGAATTATATGGTAGTGGAATGGATAATACCTCGGGGTATGGAGAGTTACATAATATCTCTAAATTAATGCTACCTGCTATAACTACATTTTTAAATAAAACAATGCTTTTGGATATTTCAAATAGTATTGATGAGTTAAGAGCAGAAGTAACTACTAATACTAGAGGAGTAATTGACGAGAGTTTAATTAATAGTAGTATTGTAACTCCTGATACTAATTTAATTATTCAAATATCTGTTGCAATTATTGATAGAGTTACTCAATTAGCAGTAGAGGCTTCTAATAATACTCAGGGAACAGATAGAGAAAAAGTTAGTTCTGCTATTGACATAGTAGCAACTACAATAGAAACTATGAGAATTAACTTTGAAGATATTGGTAGTAAATTTTATGGTATTAAATATGCAGATCAATTATCTAACTTAAGAATGCAAAATAAAGATGGAAGTTATATGGAATTTAATCAATTACCAGATATGGATAGTCTCTTAGTTGAAGGATTTAATGCAAATAGAGCAGGTAATACAACTTATAGATTTAATGCAAGTAATATATTGGTTGCACAGTAAAAACTGGTATTCTTTATAAGTTTACAGTTTACGAGACCCTGAATCAAGTTCAGGGTGACGAAAGTCCGTCATTCCGTATAAATGCAATTGTGATTCCGTATAATGCAATTCCGTATAATGCAATTGTCGTCATTCCGTGCTTGACACGGAATCTCTTTTAATTAAATATCAATCCCATCCCAAAATTCATCATAACTTAAATTTGTTACATTTTGTTCTTTGGCAATAATCTTTTCATCTTCTGCCTTAAAATACTGCTCAAGAGCCTCATCCAAAATAGTATTAAAATCTTTATTTAGCAGTTTTCTATATCTCTCCAAATTCTCTACCTTGTCCATTTTTAATTCTAATTTTATATCTTTCATAATTTCCTACTAATAGCTTTTTTCATGAATTATAGCAGTTTTTGATTTAAAATAGAAAAGTTTTTTGGAAGAAATTCCTTATTAAACTTTCAGGTATAGATGTTAAAATGAATATGCATACAAATATATTGAGATTTTATGATACACTTGATTTTCACACAGATGCTCAGATAGTATATTATGATAATGATATAGCTTCACCTTATAAATCAGAAGAATAATCCAAAAATAGAGATAATAAGCTTAAGAAGAGGAATATATTATTAATCCTCTATTTACTATTATAAGTTAATATGTTATCTATTTCATACTATAATTAAAGGTATTTAAAATGCAAAAGTTTCTTATGCTTATTATATTAATAAGTAATATATTAATGGGAAGTCAATTTAATGCGATGATTGAGCAAAAGTTCTTAAAACCTAGTGAAGCATTTAAAGTTGAGGCAATTCAAAATGGTAACCATATTGATACAAAAATTATTCTTGGAAAAGATATCCATCTGTATCAAGAGGAGTTAAAATATTATATCTCTAAACCAACTAAATTAGAATTAACTCCAGATTTACCAGAAGCAAAAAATGATGATGGTGATATGATTTATGAAGGTGAACTATCTGTAGCTTTAAATATAAAAGATATTACTGATAAAATCAATGGTGACTATACTTTATCTATTGAACTATTGGGGTGTTCATCTACTGGGATATGTTATCAACCATTTGTAAAAAACTTTAATTTTAAAGGTGTTTTAAAAGAAAAAGAAAAAGAAACTAAAGAGCTAGTAGTAGAAGATAAAAAATCAGTTGATAGTCAAGAGATAAGTACAATGGATAAAATCTCAAATCTCGCAAGTGAAGGTAGTACTGCTAAAATTGCAGAAGCATTAGTATCTGAAAGTTCATTTTTTATACTATTTGTATTTTTTTTATTTGGATTATTATTATCATTAACCCCTTGTATTTTCCCTATGATTCCAATATTATCTTCTATAATTGTATCTCAAGCAGGTGATGGAAAACCTAGTGTATCTAAAGCATTTTTTACATCTTTAATTTATGTATTATCAATGGCAGTAACATATACAGTGGTTGGATTAGTGGCAGGATTGATGGGTGCTGATATTCAAGCAAGTATGCAAAATCCTTGGGTACTTGGGGTATTTTCTATTATGTTTGTTGCTCTTGCCTTTTCTTTATTTGGATATTATGAGATTGGATTACCTTCTAGTTTACAAAGCAAGATTACAAAAGCTAGTGATAATGCACAAGATAAAGGGATTTTAGGCACAGTTATTATGGGGCTACTATCTGCACTTATTGTTGGTCCTTGTGTCGCACCACCTCTTGGAGGGGCCATACTCTTTATATCTCATACAGGAGATGCACTTCTTGGTGGAATGGCTCTATTTATTATGAGTATTGGTATGGGGATGCCTCTTTTGCTTATTGGAGTGGGAGCAGGGAAGTTTATGCCTCGCCCTGGTGGATGGATGACAAAAGTATCAGAAGTGTTCGGTATTATGATGTTAGGACTTGCTATATTTATGATTTCAAGAGCGATACCTAATGGATTGACTATGATATTATGGTCAATCTTATTTATTGGTACAGCTTTATATCTTAATATATTTAGCTCTGCTGATAGAATTTCTGGAGTATTAGGATATATAGGTAGAGTTTTTGCAATCTTATCAATGCTTTATGGTTCATCTTTATTTATAGGTGCATTAACAGGAGCAGATTCAATTATTAGACCATTTGAAAAATTTACATCATCAACAAGAACTATTGAAAGCTCTGTGGTGGATAAAAAATCTCATTTAGGATATTCTATAGAAAGATTAGAAAAAGAGGTTAAAGCATCTACAAAACCTGTTATTATAGATTTTGCTAAAAAATCATGTACTGCTTGTACAGAACTAGAAGAGATTACTTTTTCTGATGAAAGAGTTCAAAAAGAGTTAAAAAATTTTACTTTTATAAAAATAGATTTAACGAATAATACAGATGAAGATAAAGTAATTTTAAATAAATATGAGTTATTTGGCACACCAAATATTATATTTTTTAATAAAGAGAATGAATTTTTGGGGAATAAGACACTAACTGGTTTTATAGCACCCAAAAGATTTATTGAGCAACTGAAAAGTGTTAAATAGTAACACCTATACACATTTAGGTTTAGATATATTATATCTAAACAAAATAAAAGTAACTTTTATTTTTAAACAAGGTACTTTTAGGTATAAACTAGTTACAGAAATTCAATTTAACAATTAAATCTTAAATAATCTTCATTAATTATTAAGTTGGATTTTGCTTATGGAAACAAATTACCTTAAGTAACAAATTTAAGATTAGGGATAATAGCCAATGAGAATATTAGCAATTGGTTTTAGTGATAGCTATATTAAAGAGCTTCAAGTAGAATTAGAAAAATATTTTATATGTATTATAGATGATGCAAAAGATCTGTATGACGCAACAAACTTTACTGATTTTAGACATTATGAGTTAATTATTATTGTAGATGAGGGTGTTAAATACTCTTTAGAGAAGTATGTAAATGATGTTAAAAAGAAAAAAAGTGAAACAAAAATAATTATATTAACAGATGAAATTTCTAACCAAATAAATTTATACTCTCTTGGGATAGATGATGTTATGTGCCATGAAACAGATATGCCAGATTTACTTGCAGCAAGAGTTTTAGCAAATATGAGAAATTTATTTGGAACAAGAATAGATATAGGCAAACTTGTAATAGATATTACAAATAAGAAAATAAAATATGATGCTAAGATTGTATCTCTCAATGGAAAGACATTTGATATTTTAGCATATCTTGCTTTGCGTAAACAAAGAGTATTTTCAAAAGATGAAATCATTAATGCACTATGGGAAGAACCAGAGTATGTAAGCGATAATACTGTTGAAGTTGCTATAAATCAAATAAGAAAAAGATTAACAAGTATTCTTGGCTTTCAGGTGATTCATACAGTAAGAAGAAGAGGATATAAGTTCTCTTACTAGGAATTTAAGTACTTAGTCGATATTGTGCCTTTGTATAAATATTTATACATATTTTAGGGTACCCACCACAAGGGATATACCTTTGCGGCTAATCAATCTTTTGTAGGGGGGCAATCTCCAATGCCAATGAAATAAGCTTTTTTCGGACGAGATAGCTTTATCCTCTCCTTAATATATGGAGCTAAATAGGGGGGGTACCGTGTCCAAAAGCATAATAATCCTTATTTTATTGGCATTGGGCTTGGAAGTGGTGTTTGCAATTTAATCTATATTTTGGAACAAAAACTATATCTATATTAATAGTTTTTTAGTCTGGTTAAGTATTTATTATAGATTTTTAGGATTGTGTTCTCTTTTGTTTATCATGCCAATAGTTTCTTCTGGCTCTTGATCAAGATATTTAGATCCTATAAAATCTGAGCCAAACTTTAGCTTTCCTCCATAAGGATACTTCATAGTCTCTCTCTCACTTCTTGATAGTTTCATGAAATCATCCTCTATCTCTTTGACCATCTCTGGATAAGCAAATTTTCTAATAGCTATATAACCAATAATCTCTTTTTTTGCATTTAGTTTTGGTTGAATCCATGTCATTACCCAATAGTATTTGCCATCTTTTGTTAAGTCTTTTAGATAACCTCTCCATATATTTTTTGATTTAATTACCTTCCACATCTCTTTAAATAAGCTATGGGGCATATCAGGATGTCTATTGATATAATGAGGCATACCAATCAACTCTTTTTCAGTATATCCTATAAGTGATAAAAATCTGCGATTTGCATAAGTGATTATACCATTAGTATCTGTCTCTGAAATAATTAAAGAGTTGTGAAATACTCTAATCTCTTCATTAATGGGAATTGGTTTAAAAACCTTAAATTGTGTAATAGTATTAACTATCATAAAATGGTACTCCAGTGAATATTTGATTTAATTATTGGACTTCTTTCAAAACTAGATTCTGAATTAAATTCAGAATGACAAACAACCTATTTTAGAATGACAAAAACTGTCATACTCTACTTTTGATTAAATTCAGAATGACAAAAACTGTCATACTCAGCTTTTGATTAAATTTAGAATGACAAAAACTGTCATACTCAGCTTGACTGGGTATCTAAAAATAAGTTTTGAAAGAAATCTATTTAAAAAAGATAAAAGGGTACCAATACGATAGATAGGTAATGGTACCTTTTGTTGTTGCTTACAGTTGAGGTCCAGCCATAGAGTAGTCAAATTCACTACCACTATCACTATATCTATCAAAGTTCTTAATAAACATCCCTGCAAGTTCTTTTAAAGCTTTATTATATGCATCTTTGTCTTTCCAAGTATTTTTAGGATTTAAAATATTATAATCTTTTATACCATTAAGAGACTTAGGAATAGATAAGTTAAATATATCTAATGTTTCAAATTCTACATTCTCTATTGAACCACTTAGTATTCCATCAATACATGCTCTTGTATCTTTTATACTCATTCTTTTTCCAATACCATATGCCCCACCTGTCCATCCAGTATTTACAAGATATACATTAACTCCATGAAGATCTATTTTTTCTCCAAGTAGTTTTGCATATTTTGTAGGATGTAATGGTAAAAATGCTTCACCAAAACAAGCAGAAAAAGCCGCTACAGGTTCTGTGATTCCTCTTTCTGTTCCTGCTACTTTTGCAGTGTATCCACTTAAAAAGTAATACATAGCTTGTTCTTTTGATAGTTTGCTTACAGGAGGCAATACACCAAAAGCATCAGCAGTTAAAAAGATTATATTTTTTGGATGACCTGCTTGAAGATTATCTTTATGATTTTCTATATGCTCTATTGGATATGATACTCTAGTGTTCTCTGTTTTTGAATTATCATCATAATCTACTTCACCAACTTCATTATAAACAACATTTTCAAGTAGTGCATTTTTTCTGATTGCTCCAAAAATTTCAGGTTCACTTGCTTCATCAAGGTCAATTACTTTTGCGTAACATCCACCCTCAAAGTTAAATACACCATTATCATCCCAACCATGTTCATCATCACCAATTAATGCTCTTTTTGGGTCAGTGGATAGAGTTGTTTTTCCTGTGCCACTAAGACCAAAGAATAAACATACATCTTCATCTTTACCTACATTTGCAGAACAGTGCATAGAGAGTTTACCCTCTAATGGTAACCAATAGTTCATCATTGAAAAAATCCCTTTTTTCATCTCACCACCATACCATGTTCCACCAATTACAGATGTTGAATTATCTATATCAAAAGCTACAAATACATCAGAATGAAGTCCATGCTCTTTATAATTTGTATCAGTTGTTTTACAAGCATTATAAACAGTAAAATCTGGTTCAAATGTTAAAAGCTCTTCGGTAGTTGGTCTGATAAACATATTTGTAACAAAATGTGCTTGCCAAGCTACTTCTGAAACAAATCTAATACTTCTTCTACTTGCCATACTAGAACCACAATATACATCAATAATATATAAATCTTTACCAGAAAGTTGCTTTAATGATATATCTAAAAGATCAGCATAAACTGATTTATCTATAGTTCTATTGATATTACCAAGAGCTAAATGTTCTTTAGATGATTCTTGATCTACAAAATATTTATCTTTAGGGCTTCTACCAGTAAAAATACCTGTATCACACATACTTGCACCACTTGTTGAAATTTTACATTCACCTTTGTTTACTTCATGTGCCTGTAATTCATTATAACTAGGGTTATAATAGATTCTTCCAATATTTTCTAGTCCTAATTTCTCAAGACCATTAGGTATTTTCTTACTCATAATTTCTCTTTTATTTAAATATTGATAGCAACACACCAGCTGCTACTGCTGATCCAATAACACCAGCTACATTTGGTCCCATTGCATGCATTAATAGAACATTTCCGGGTCTCTCTTCTGAACCAACTTTACTTACAACTCTTGCAGACATCGGCACTGCCGAAACACCTGCTGCTCCAATAAGTGGATTGATTTGATTATCCTTATCAGAAAACTTATTCATAAGTCTTGCCATAAGTACACCAACTGCCGTTCCTGCTGAAAATGCTAATAATCCAATAATCATAATTCCCATTGTTTCAACAACAAGAAATTTATCTGCTGCTAATTTTGAACCAACACCAAGTCCTAAGAAAATAGTTACAATATTAATAAGTGAATTTTGCATAGTATCACTTAATCTATCAACAACACCTGATTCTTTTGCAAAGTTACCAAATGCAAATGCACCAATTAATGGAGTAGATTCTGGTAATATTAACATAGAAAGCATAAGTATAACAATAGGGAATACAAGTTTTTCTAGCTTATTTACTTTTCTTAATACACCCATTTTTATTCGTCGCTCTTCTTTTGTTGTTAAAGCTCTCATTATAGGAGGTTGAATAACAGGAACAAGTGCCATATATGAATAAGCTGCAACTGCAATAGCTCCGAGCATATCAGGAGCAAGACGATTAGCAATAAAAATAGAGGTTGGACCATCAGCTCCACCAATAATAGAGATAGCAGAAGCATCTTGAAGATCAAATCCAATTGCTACAGCACCAATTAATGAACCGAAGATACCAAATTGAGCAGCACCACCAAGAATAGCAGTTTTAGGATTAGCCAATAATGGACCAAAGTCTGTCATTGCTCCAACACCCATAAAAATAAGTAGGGGGAAAAACTCATTGGCTATACCCATATTGTAGATAACACCTAACATTCCATGTTCTCCACCCATATGTGCCAAGGGTATATTAGCTAGAAGTCCACCAAATGCTATAGGGATGAGAAGTAATGGTTCAAAGTTTTTAGCAATAGCTAGATAAAATAAAATAAATACTATTATTATCATAATGATACGACCAAGAGATGATTCAAACCATGTCATAGGTCTCTCTGCTGATGGACCAGCAGGTTCAGATGTCATCTCTCCATCATCTGTGTCTAAAATAGCATTAATACCTGTTGTAGCCCAAAAACTACTTGCTAATTCGCTAAGTGTTTTTGATTGATATTCTTGTTTCCCCTCTTCAATTACAGGTGCATCATGCCCACTTGATGCGTGGGCAGATGAGATTGCTATAGTAAAAATAAAAAGAAGAGAAAGTAATAATTGCTTTAGTTTCATTATTACTCCATTGTTGCTAAAAGTTGACCATCAGCAACTGCATCATTTACATTAACATTAATTGATGAAATTACACCATCTTTTTCTGCTATAATATCAATCTCCATTTTCATAGCTTCTAATATCATAATTGTATCACCTTCTTTAACTGAATCACCCTCTTTTGCTAAAATTTTCCAAACATTACCTGGAGTCTGAGAAAGTACCTCTAATGAACCAGTACTAGTACTACCTGCTAAAGTTGCTACTGCTGAAGATTCTGTTTTTGGAGCAGAAGTTGTTTCTTTTACCTCAATTGCAACATCACCCTCTGCTACTTGCACACTATATGTTTTACCATCTACTACTACAGTATAATTTCCAGCCATTTCTTCATCTCCATTGTTATTATTTTCGTTACCTTTTCTTACCATTAAAGGACCTTCACCCTTTAAAAACGCTATACCTTTTTGATCACAAGAAGCTGCAATAAATATATTCTCTTCTGTTGTCTCAAGTCCTTCATCTTCTAAAACTTTTGTCCAATGAGCTATAGATTTATTTTCATCTCTGTCTGCTATATCTAAAGGATTTTCTGTTGTTGGCTCAAGATTTAATTTTTCACTAGCTAATTTTATAATCTCATAATCTGCTTCTACTGGTGTTTTACCAAAATAACCAAGAACCATTCTACCATATCCAGGAGCAATTTGTTTCCAAGGACCAAACATCACATTTGCATAAGCTTGTTGCCAATAAAATTGACTTACAGGCGTTACTGAAGTTCCATAACCACCTCTTTCAACCACCTCTTTCATAGCTTTAATTACATCATCAAACTTATCTAAATTTCCACTATCTCTCATCATTTGAGTATTAGCAGTTAATGCTCCACCAGGCATTGGTGAGAATGGAATTAATGGTGATACTTGAGTAGCTTCAGGAGGAATCATATAATCTCTAAGAGCGTGTTTTAACTCCTCTTCATATTTTAATACTTTATTTAGTTGTAAATCACCTAAATTATAATTAGTACCTTTTGTTGCATGGAGCATTGTAAGAATATCAGGCTGACTTGTTCCACCGCTTACGGGTGATGCTGCCATATCTATACCATTTGCACCAGCTTCAAGAGCTGCTAAATATCCAGCAACACTTACACCTGCTGTTTCATGAGTATGAAATCGTAAGTGAGTCTCTTCACCTAAAAGTTTTCTTGCCATAGATACTGTTTCAAATATTTTATGAGGACTTGAAGTACCACTTGCATCTTTAAAACATAAGCTATCAAACTTCATACCACTATCTAAAATTTCTCTAATAGTTTTTTCATAAAAAGCCACATCATGAGCACCATTACAACCTGGAGGAAGATCCATCATTGTAACAACTGCTTCGTGATTAAGACCATATTTTTTAATAGTACTTGCACTATATTTAAGGTTATTAACATCATTTAATGCATCAAAATTTCGGATGGTTGTTGTTCCATGTTTTTTAAACAATTTTGCATGAAGGTCAATCATCTCACGACTACCAGTATCTAACATCACTGTATTGATACCACGAGATAGAGTTTGTAAGTTAGCATCTGGTCCAACAATATCTCTAAATTTATCCATCATCTCAAAAGCATTTTCTTGTAAATAAAAGAAAAGACTTTGAAATCTCGCCCCACCACCAAATTCAAAGTGAGTTATACCAGCTTCTTTTGCTGCGTGTACTGCTGGAAAAAAGTCATCCATAAGAACTCTACCACCAAAAACAGATTGGAATCCATCTCTAAAGGTTGTATCCATTACATCAATATATATTTTTGCCATATTTATACCTTGTTTTGTTTGTTTTTTCTAAACTCTGAAACAGCACCTATAATTGCTGCCACTCTTTTTTGTTCTTCATCTTTAGAAGATTTTGTAACAGGAGTTACAGGTTCTTCATCTGGAAAGTACTTAGTTATAATTTTAGCCTGAAGTTTCATCACTTCTATTAATACTAATAGAAAGATAAAAACAACACCCATACCTAAAAACATAAACTTAAAACTTTCAGCTACTAAATTAACTTCTTCCATATTAACAACCTTATTATTGTTTCTTAAATTTTACAAACTATTTGACCTATTTTAACTTAAATTTGCCAATTATTACCATTTTTTTCTACAATTGTTGTTTCTTGTGGCTTTTTTTCCGCTATCTAAATTATCAATCATATTTTTTACACTAGAGTAATCATAACCTATTTGAGTTGATGAATTACTAGCTTCAGTATTAATAATAATAGAAATAGCTTTTTTTACAACATCCTCTATTCCCATATCTTCTAAGTGTTCTATAATATGAGAAATTTTTGAATTAATATCAACAGATCTAATTTTTCTTGCTATCACTTCATAGTCATTTGCATTAAGATAAGATTCACTATTAATAGTAGAAAATTCCATATCTGCACCAACCTCTTTTTGTATCCTTTTTAGCTCTCTGAACTCTTCCGTTGATACTAAAGTGATCGCTTGACCTGATTTTCCTGCTCTTCCTGTTCGTCCAATTCGGTGAACATAACTTTGAGGATCAAAAGGGATATGATAGTTAAATACATGAGATATATCTTTGATATCAAGACCACGTGCCGCAATATCAGTTGCTACCATTATTTTTATTTCAGCTCTTCTATATGCTTTAATAATTCTCTCTCTATCTATTTGTTCAATATCACCATGAAGTCCAGCAACACTAAAGCCCATAGCTAAAAGATGCTCACTTAACCTATCAACTTCTCTTTTCATTCTACAAAATATTATACACTTCTTAGTTTCTTCTGTTTCTAAAAGCTTAACAATTGCTTCATCTCTTTGGTTCTCATCTATAATATAATATCTTTGTTTTATGATATTATTTGTAGTAGCATTTTCATCTACAACTGATACATATTCTGGATTATATAAAATCGACTGTGATAAATCTTTAATAGCCTCTGGCATTGTTGCTGAAAATAAAAGAGTATGTCTATTTTGAGGAATATATTCAAAAATCTCTTTTATATCCTCTAAAAATCCCATATCAAGCATCTCATCCGCTTCATCTAAAACTACAATTTCTGGATTAAATACATCAATTTTGCCTTTTTTATAAAGGTCTTTTAAACGCCCTGGAGTTGCCACAATAACCTGAACACCTTTATGGATAAGAGCTATTTGTCTCCCGTATCCAACTCCACCATAAATAGTAAGTGTTCTAATTCCTGCAAATCTTCCTAAATGATATAACTCATCACTGATTTGAGTTGCTAACTCTCTAGTGGGTGTTAAAATCAAAACTCTATCAACCTCACCATTTGCCAATTTATTTAAAATTGGAAGCCCAAATGCTGCTGTTTTACCTGTTCCTGTATGGGCTTGACCCACCATATCTTTACCATCTTCAATAATTGGTATTGCCATCTCTTGTATTGGACTGGGTTCTTTAAAACCAGCTATTCTTATACCTTTTGCAATATCATTATGAAAATTAAATTCATCAAATGTCATATACTACCTTTTAAAGTTAAAACCTTACAAAATACATATATTATTTTGGGGATATTAACCTCACTAGTATACCTAAAAATAACAAGAAATAATCTTAAGGTTTTGTAGTTATTAGAAATTTATTTAGTGGTTTTTTATAATCATATATTAATTTAAGTTTATGAATATCTAAAATATTTTTAACTATATATAAACCTAATCCTAAGCCATGACTTTTGGTTCTAAATGGTGTATAGTAGTTTTCTAAAGGTTCATCTAGTTGTGTTCCAATATTTGTAATCTCTATAGAGTTATTAATTATAATATTAATTGACTTTGTTGAGTTATATTTTATACCATTATCCATTAAATTTTTAATGGCTAAAGGTAAGAGTTGAAAATCTGCTTGAATCATATAATCATTTTTTATCTCTATTTTAATATGATTATGTGGATTATCAAGCATCAACATATCAATACTTGCATCTATAATATCTGTCATCTTATAATCTTTTAGATTTGTATTAAAATTCTTAGATGTAATCATCTCTATCTTAGCAAACTCATCAATAAGCAGATTTAAGCGATTAAAAATGTTATGTAGCTTTTCTTTATATTTTAGATTTGTTGTCATCTCTGTTACAAGTTTACCTTTGGCGATAGGGGTTTTTAATTCATGCATTATTGCCCGAAGAAGAAGCTGACGAGAGTGTTTTAGCTCTTTAATTTTTTGTACAGAGTGATGAAATTCATTTGCCACTTGTGCTATCTCATCTTTTTTATCACTTTTACAATCAATATCAAGATTACCTTGAGAGAATGTATGAATTTTATTTTTTAAAGTAGTTAAAGGTTTGAGGCTATTTATAATCATAAAATACAGAGATAATAAAAACAATAAACCACCTATAAATATAATAAGAATTGATATTGGAAATTTTGGCTTATTCATATTTTCAAAAATAAAAATAAATTGATTAATTCTTACAAATATAAATCGTCTTTGTTGATATGATATAGTACTATATCCCATCTCACGCTCTTTTTGACTAAAAAGATTGATTATATCAATACTACTCTTTTTATCTGTAATAAGTTTTATATTTTGAGACTGTAAAAATGATATATCCATATTCTTAGTTTTAAAAAAATATTGATATATATACCTAACAATATCTCTCTCTTGTTTAACTATATCTGCTTTCCTATTTTTAATTTGAAGTTCAAAAGATATATAAGATAATATTAATAGAAGCAAAATAGAAACCATAAATGTAGCTGTAATTTTGCTTTTAAGAGAGTAAAAAGATATCATACAAGTTTATATCCAATCCCACGAATTGTTTCTATTAGCTTAGAATCATCAAGTTTTATCCGTATTTTACTAATTATGACATCCAAACTTTTCCCTTTTATATCACTCATTGTAGTTGATGAATTTATTATCTGTTCTCTTGATTGTGTAATTCCACGATTTTTAATAAGTAGACTTAAAACTTCAAATTCTGCTGGTGTAAGAGTTAATGCTTTTTCGTAATAATATATTGTATTGGATTTAACAGTAAATGTACTATTCTCTTGTTTTGGTTTTATTTTAGAATATCTTCGTAAGATTGATTGTATTCTTGCATACATCTCTTGTGGATCATAAGGTTTTGGCAAATAATCATCTGCTCCAAGCTCTAACGCCTCAATTTTATCATTAATATCAGATCTTGCAGAAGATATAATAATTGGAATATCATACTTTTGAGTAAGCTCTCTACATACCTCTAATCCATCCATACCAGGCAGTGTTAAATCCAATATTAATATATCAAATTTTTTTACCCCAGCTGAAAGACCAAGATAAGCATCCTCATAGTTTGTAACCTTCATATCAAATTGAGCAAGATACTCACCTAACAATTCTGCAAATTCACTATCATCTTCAATCATTAATATTTTTACCATGCTTATCCTTGTTTATATTATTAAGCATTATGAACAAAAAAGTTAAATAGATAGTAAATTTATGATTAAACAAAATATAAATGATAGACTTTTGTCATCCTAAACTTGATTCAGGGTCTAGTAAACTATCAATTTATATAAATTTTCTATCTCCTTTTTCCAAATACTATCATCAATAGTTTCTAAAATTAGAGGTATATCATCCATCCTATCATCATTCATAATAAATCTAAAGGCATCCCAACCAATTTCTCCCTCGCCTAATGAATGGTGTCTATCAACGCGTGAGCCTAATTTAACTTTAGAATCATTAATATGCATCCCCATAAGATATTCAGACCCAACGATTGTATCAAAACTATGCATTGTTTTATCATAAGCTTTTCTTATTCTTAAATCATAACCAGATGTAAAAGTATGGCAAGTATCTAAACACACTCCAACTCTACTTTTATCCTCTATTCTATCAATAATTTGTGCCAAATGTTCAAATTTATAGCCAAGATTTGTCCCTTGACCAGCTGTATTTTCTATCACAAGTTTTACATTTAAATCTTTTGTGCTTTCAATTGCTCTATTCATAGATTCAGCTACCACAAGTAGAGAAATATCCTCTGCTTTTGCAATTTTAAGAGCATACTCTGGGTCTTTTTTGGCAATCTTTACAAGATGACTTCCTGGGTGAAAGTTTAATCTATCAAGTCCAAGTTGATGACATCTTTGAAGTTCATCAATAAAAGCATCTCTTGATTTTATTAACTTTTCCTCTTCAGGATGACCTAAATTAATTAGATAACTATCATGAGGCAAGATATGTTTTGGCAAAATTCCACTATCTTCTAAATTTTTTTTAAACAAGTCTATAGTTTTTGTATCAAGAGGTTTCGCTTCCCATCGTTTTTGATTTTTTGTAAATAGTGCAAACGCTTTTGCATTTAGTGCTTTTGCATTTAATGGAGCATTAAACACTCCTCCACTAGCACTAACATGAGCTCCAACAAATTTCATTTTATTTTACCTTTTATTTTATTATTTTTCTAATTTTGATTAATATATTATTTTTTATATCGCGAAAAATTGTTTTATTTCCAACTCTTTCATATTTAATATCATATTTATCACTTTTAATCTCTTGAATATAACCATCTTTACTTTTAATAAGATTTTTTGAGTTAAAAATATCATTAGAGGCAAATATATTTTTAAAGAGATATAATGGATAATTATTAGATAAAAATTTTGAATTAAATTGCTCATAACTCATACATTTAAAATCTCCCATACATATGGAATCGTTATATATATCTATACTTAATAAAGCTTGACCAGTAGAATATATATCTACTTTTATTTTTTGATTAGTCACATATATAAACCCCATATCTGCATATTTTAAAGTTTTAGATTTAATTACTATTAAAGCACTATCTTGAGTTTGATATATAGGTTTACTACAGCTTATAAAGAATATAGGAATAAATATAATTAGATATTTTAACAAATGTGTCCTTTTTAAATTAAATTTATCTAATTTTATCTAATTTAATATTTATTTAAGGTTGTAAGTGTATAATTACACTCCATAAAGTAATTTAGTGTGGCCCCTTCGTCTAGTGGTTAGGATCCATGGTTTTCATCCATGTTACAGGAGTTCAAGTCTCCTAGGGGTCACCATTTTAATTTATAGGAATTCAAGATATAGTGGCCCCTTCGTCTAGTGGTTAGGATCCATGGTTTTCATCCATGTTACAGGAGTTCAAGTCTCCTAGGGGTCACCACTTATCAAATCAATCAAAATTAATACCATTTTATATTTAAGATATTTTTACAACTAAATGAGAAAAATGATCATTAAAAGTATTTTTTTTCCAAAAGCGATAATATTTAAAGAATTATTTACATAATTTTAGTTATTATTTGAAATAAATAACTTAAGGAGAATTAATATGGCAGTAATTATTACAGATATATGTATCAATTGTGCAGCTTGTATCGACGAATGTCCTACAGAAGCAATTGTAGACGAGGACGATAACCCAACAGGTGAAGATATTTATTATGTATATGAAGATAAATGTGTTGAGTGTGTAGAACATCATGATATTCCAGCTTGTGCTGAAGCATGTCCAACAGAGGGTTGTATCGTATGGGGTGACCCAATAGATGGTATGCCTGCTTCTGAAAATAGAGGTGAAAAGGATTCACCAGTTATTGAAGATTAATTATTCGCGATATTAGGCACTTGCTTAATATCGTAATCTTTTGATATAATCACACAATAATTTTAAAAGGTGATTGGTGATAGAGCGAATAAAACAAAAAACAACTTCTATCTTAAAAATGCAAGATAGTTTTTTCTATTTAATTGACATTGCAAAAGAAAATAGTTTTAATAAAGATACTTTATTATTAAATTTTTCACATTTATCTCCATATAAAAACTCTAATATTTTACCATTTCAAGATGATATTTCACTATTTTTATGGTTTTATAAAGATAATGCAACACCAATTTTTATACCAGAAGCATATCTACTATATCTTAAACTTAAAGAGATAAATCAAAATACTATTTTTATCATCAAAGATGATACTATAAATAAAATTATCGTAATTAAAGATGATAGATTACAAAGTGCATTTTGTTCAAGTGATATGAATTCTTTACAAAAATTCTCTTTATCACAAGAGTACTCTATTGATAATATAATTGAAATATCAAATATTAAAGCAAAAAGTATCTTAGAAGAAAGTTTTAGAACTTATCCTATTTGGAACTATCAAAAATGGTATATATCTGATATTCCTATTAAAAAAAAGGCAATCTCTTATATAGACAAAGCTGTTATTCCATTATCAATTATTATAGCTATTTTTATTGTCTTAGAGTATTCAAAAGATTTGTATATAAAAGATAAGTATCAAGCTTTAGAAAATGAGTATTTATCAATTAAAAAACAGAACGACTCATACAGAGAAGCCCTTAAAAGTAACAAAAAATATATAGAGTTTAACAATAATTTTTATTATGATATTCTACTATATCCAAATATTATAAGTGTTCTATCAAAGGTGTCGTCTATTATAAAAGAGGATGATAATAACACTATTAAATATTTTAAACTCTCAGGCGCTACAGTTACATTTCAGGTTGAAACATTCAAACCAATAGATATATTAAATGCATCACTAAACAGTGATTTTTTTAATAAATTTAAAATTGTATCAACAAGAAAAGCAGGGCGAAAGAGTAAAAAAGAGCTGGTCTCTTATGAGGGTAAATTAAAACTATTAAGAGATATTGATGAAGCAAACTAATATTTTATTATTACTTATATCGTTTACTCTGCTGGTTAATTTTAATAATTATATAGATTCAGATGAGACAAAAGATATAAAAAAAATAAAAGCTATCACAAAAAGAATAGAATCTGAAAAACAACTTTTAGAAGAAAAAAAGAATTTTATAGAGTTAAAAAAGAATTTATCTATATTTTTTGATTCTTCAAAGGATAATAGTATTTTATTAGGTTTATTTCAAAAAAATGTTAAACAGATGGCAAAAGAGTCAGAATTTAAAATATCAAATATATCTTGGGGGGAACCAACGGTTAATAAAAAACTTAATTTAGTTATTTTACCTCTTAAAGTTGTGGCTAAATCAACTCCTTATGCTTTTGGGCTTTTTTCTAAAAAACTATTGGATTATAAAAAACTTATCAAGATAGATATGATAAGTTTACGAAAAAATCGTAAAGAGATAGGCTACAATATGTATCTATTTGCTTATAAAAAGTTAAATCAAGAGAGTAAAAATGAAGAGTAAAATTCTCTTTTTATCTTTAGTATCTATTTATATAGTTTTTGTAGTTATAAATACTCTATTAGACCTAAATATAGACTCTAGCGATTCTAAAAGATTTAGAACGCAAGAGAATATTAAAAATATATCAGATTATCAAAAAGATATTAATATTAGTAATATCTCAATAAATGAGATTTGGGGGCTTGAAAAATTTAAATCTAAAGAGCTTAATAGTACAAAAGATTTAAATAATACCATTCAAAAAGATATAGATATTCAATTAAGAGATACAAATGGATTTTATACTATAATTATATCTCAAAAAGAGTTTGATGTTTTGGGTGTAGCACAAAAAGGTAAAGAGTCATTTGTTGTGTTATATGATACAAATATTACAAAAAAACGAGAAGCTATTAAAAAATATTATAAAAATGATATTATTTATGAAAATACAAGAATACAAAAAATAGATAAGAGTCATATATTAATAGTTGATAGTAAAACATATACAAAATTAAAAGTACCATACTTTTTTGTGGATGCCAAAGATTTTAAACCAAAGGAAGAAGATAATGATTATTAGATTATTAATTATATCTATATTAATATTTTTTATAAGTTGTAGCAAATATCAAAAAGTTGGGTTTGATAATAACCTAAGTTTAAATAGCTATCAAACAGGCAATATTAAACTAAGTGATACTAGAATTATCTCTAATAATAATTACAAAAAAAGATATATAAAAAATAGATATAATAAACAGATTGAAAGAGTAAAATTAACAGACTCCTTTAAAAGAGAAAACTTTTCAAAAGCAAAACAGGTAAAACTTCTTTCGCTAAAACCATTATTTAAAAGCTCTCAGGCTGTAAAAGTATCTGTAGATAATATCCCTGTGTCAAAATTTATTGATATGGTATTTGGTTCAATTTTAAAATTAAACTATTCATATAGTGATAAAGTGAAAAGTTCAAAAGCAGTAATAAGCCTTAATATGCAGACTAAAACAACGCAAAAAGAGCTTTTTGATATATCTTTAGAGATGTTATCAAATAATGGTGTATCAGTATCTCAAATTAGGTCTCTATTTCAATTTGATGAAGGGGTTAAGGCTAAGGTAAAAAGACAAAATCAAACTTTTATTTATGGTAGAGATTTTTCATTAAGTGGATTAGAGAATAAAAAGATTACTGTTTTATTTCCATATTATTATGTTAATCTAAGAAATATGTTAAGAACAGGTTTTACATCATCATCTCCAATTGCAAAAAGTGTTAAAGAGATAGCAGGAGCAAATGTTTTAATAATATCAGGAGATGCTTCTGAGGTTCATCGTCTACTTGAAGCAGCAAGACTTTTAGATCAAGCATCAATGAAAAAGAAAAAAGCATTTTTATTCAAATTAACTTATGTAAAAAGTGGTGATTTTAAAAAACGGATAGAATCTCTTTTAATAGCAAGTGGCATCCCTATTGCTTCATCCCCTGCTAAAAGAGGAGTCTTAATAGTAGATGTTCCTGAATTAAATGCTCTTTATGCCGTTTCAAGCAAACAATCTTGGCTTGATAATATAACTTCTTGGCAAAAAAGGTTTGATAATATATCCGTTTTAGGTGATGAGTCTCATATCTTTTTTTATAAACCAGACTTTAGAAAAGCAGAAGAGCTAATAGGACTTATTAATCAACTTTTAGGGCAATCAGCAGAAGGAAATAATAATAGTTCATTAAGAGATAGTAATAGTTCATCCTCTTTCGGCGGTGAGATAAGAGAAAATTATGCAATTTTAGATGCACAGCAAAATAATATTATGATTAACACAACAGGTGAAAAATATAAAGAGATTTTAAGACATTTAGAAAAGCTTGATAAAACTCCTAAGCAGGTTCTGATTGAGGTTACAATTGCAGAGGTTACCCTTTCCGATCAGTTAAGCTATGGCTTAGAATGGTATTTTAGAAAAAATAATACAGCTTTGAATACAAAAGGTATTTCAGTTGGTGGTACAGGAATTTTGGGTACTATAATTGATGGTGATTGGAGTGCAATTTTTGATGCTTTTGCAAAGAGTAAACTTCTACATGTACTATCTTCTCCTAAACTTATAGTTTTAGATAGAGAATCAGCAACTATCAATGTTGGTAGTCAAGTTCCAATTTTAACCTCTAGTACAGATGCTTCTAGTATAAGTTCAACAGATACAACAAGAACACAATCGGTAGAATATAGAAATACAGGGATAATTTTATCTGTAACTCCTTATATTAATTCAAAAGGTGTTCTTACTTTAGATATTTCACAAGAGGTTAGTAAAGTAGATTTAGATGCTTCTTCACAAATAAGCTCCCCAACAATTATTACGAGAAGTATTCAAACAAAAATTGCACTTAAATCTGGTGAGAGTGTTATGCTTGGTGGATTAATTGATAAAACTAGTAGTCAAACAATCAATAAAGTTCCAGTTTTGGGAGATTTACCTATTATTGGCAATGTATTTAAAACAAACTCTGATGGTGGAGCAAAAACTGAACTATTTATAACTGTTAAACCAACAATTTTAAAGAACTCTTATGATACCACAATTGTAACAGATGAGATAAGAAATATATTTAAATATATAAAAAAATAATCGGAAGTGAGGGTAGAAAAGAACAAATTAGTATCTTTTTTATTTCCATTTTTTTAATGCAATTTTGGGGCATCCCCTAATGTGCCAATGAAATAAGATTTTTTTGGACGAGATGGCTTCAGCCTATCCCCAATATACGGAGCTAAAGCACCGTGTCCAAAAGCATAAAATCCTTAAGTCATTAGGGTATCCCTACATCTAAAAACTAGAAAATCAAAGCTTTTTATTATTAATCCGACATTCATCACCCCTCTAAACTTAAACTAATATAAAACAACTAATCATAAAACTCTTCATAATCATCCCCTAAGCACTCCAAAATAATCTCATGATTTTCATTAAAATAGTCCAATTGAGCCCCTCCTTCAAATAAAATTAAAACCACAGAGAAAAAATATTGAAAAACCCATCTCATAGTAGGATTTGATATTGGTTTTCCCTTCTGATTTGGAAAAGTTAGGTTATTTTTCTTCATATTTTTGCGAACTTTATGTTCTAATGCAGAATACACTAGTAAGGATAATGTCATAATCATTAATAATGATGCAATCCGTTCAGGTTTTTTTAAAAAGATAGAATCAGCATGAAATTTTGGGTCTTTTAAAAATCTAAAACCTCTTTCTACTTTTTGTTGATTTTTGTACTCATTTAAAATTTCTTGGGGTTTTAATGACTTATTTTCTAGCTCATTTGTTGCTAAAATAAAAATTCCATTTCTCTTTTTATCTTCATGAAATTTACTTAGATTACTAGTTATATTTACCAAAACAGTATACTCTGTAACATCTTTAATAGCATCTTTTTTAGGTTTTCCTCTTGTTGAATATCTCTTATGTTCAACAAGCTTAAAGCCCTCTACATCGGAGATTAATAGCTTTTTCTTTAACTCTTCTAGTGCTTTTATCGCATCAATTTCACAAGCAAATTTCTGTTTTTCATATCTTATTTTAGCTTTTAAATCTTTTTTACTATTTATATCAAATTTCTTGATTGTACCCTTGTTTTTTACATATTCTATCTCTTTGTTATGTACAATTATCCATCTTTGATTTACATCATTATAGTTGCTTCCTATCTCCAAATATGAGTAGTTATCATCAATAACTTCAAGTTGATTTAGCTCTATAGTTGAAATTATCTCCTTTCCCAATAGTTGGGCTATTGGTTTATCTTCAAAATATTGTGGAGTCATATATAGTGGAGTACCTGTAAATCCCAAGCCATTGATGATCATAGCGACCACAGCATCCCCATGGCTTAGGGTTCTTTGGTCTCCTGTGACTATATGGTTATTGACTATTTGAGATATATTTAACTCTTTACACATCCCTGCCACTAAGCCTAGATGCCCTAATTTTTTTGTTTTTATTTTATTTATTTTTGTAAAACAGATGGTATATTCCTAATATATATATTTATTTCTTATTATATTACTTTAAGTTTATAGGGGTGATGAATGTCAGTTATAATACTTGGGATAGGTTTTAGTAATTATCTACTTAAAAATTGGGCAGTATTTTGTAATAGGGCATATCTCACAAGATGGGTTTCTTGGTTTACATATAGTTTGACCAAAGCTAACAATTGTAAAATTTAATCTATTCCAATACTCTTTAGGTACTTTTTTACAAAGTTCTTTTGTTGTTTCTAAATCATTTTTTGTATCTATAAAATTTAGTAAATTTGTTATTCTATGAACATGGGTATCTACTGCAATCGTAGAGATATTAAAAGCGTTATTCAGAACTATATTTGCTGTTTTTTCGCCAACACCTTTAATACTTAGTAGTTCATCTTTTTGATTAGGGACACAAGAGTCAAACTTATCTATTAAAGTTTTTGAAACATCTTGAATAGTTTGTGTCTTTTTTTTGTACATCCCTGTTGATTTAACAATCTGTTCTAGCTCTTCTGTTGGAATTTTAAGCAACTCTTGAGGAGTTAGAATCAGAGCAAAAAGCTCCTTACACACTCTAGCAGTATTTTCATCTCTTGTTCTAAGACTCAAAAGTGTTGCTATAAGTATTGTATAAGGAGTTCTTTTAAAACTATTTTTTAAGATATTACTTGGGGAATCTTTTGGAATATTATTTTGTAAAATTGTTAATAGTTCTAAAAAATCTTTGCTACTCATATTTTCCTATCCTTAACTAAATAGATTTTCTAATTCTGTTGTATCTTTTGTTTTATTATGTTTCTTAAACTCTTTAAGATTTGTTTGAGCTGATCTATCAGCAATTCCTTCTACTTCATTTAACTCTATTGTAAATCCTGTAAGCATTGAAGCTAATCTAATATTTATTCCACTTTTCCCAATAGCTTTTGCTTTTTGATCACTTGTAATATTGACAATAGCCTTTTTATCTTCTATCTTTACACTTTGAACTATTGCTGGGCTTAATGATCTTGTTACATAAATCTCAGGAATTGGAGAAAACTCTAAACAGTCAATATTTTCATTGCTAAGTTCTTTACTTACTGCGTTAATTCTCATCCCTTTAACACCAACGGCAGAACCAATAGGATCAATATTCATATGTTCAGTTTTTAGTGCTAATTTTGCTCTTTCACCTGGGATTCTTGATGAACCAACAATTTCAACTATACCATCAGCAATCTCTGGAACCTCTCTTGACATTAAATGTTCTAAAAATTTTGGTGATGTTCTTGTCAGTTCTAAAAACATCCCATATTCAGGGTCAATTGATACGAATCTTAAAAGAGCTTTTATTGTATCTCCTCTTTTAAATACTTCACCTTTAATTCTATTTCTTTGAGTTAATATACCTTTTAACTCTCCAATTTCAACAAATGTATTATTTTCAGCATCAACACGATTTACAGTTCCAATTAGTGTTGTTCCTATTTGAGATCTATATTTTTCAAATAAATTTTGTTCTATCTTTCTTTGTATATGATACTCCAGCTCTTTAAAAAGATTTGACGATGCCGTTCTCCCATAATCCTCTAAAACTATCTCTGAACGCAACTCATCGCCAACTTCTATTGTCTCATCATACTCCTCTTTTGCTTGACTAAGTTCAATCTGATGATTTTCTACCTCTTCTTCTGTATCTTTAATAACTGTTATTATTTTATAAATTGAGTAAGTTCTTGTATCATTATCTATAATAATCTCAAAATTCCCATTATAAGAATCTGTAACTCTTTTAGCTGTATTAATTAAAGCCTCTTTAAAAGCATCTATGGCTTCATCTTTTGTTATATTTTTTTCATGTGCAATTGCTTCAACAATATCTATTATCTTTTCCATAAAATTTCCTTTTGATTTTTATATATATTTTCTATATGTAGTTTCTCTAGCTTAAGATGTGTAACTAAATTACCATATTATTAGTAGAGGGGGTTCTGTTTTGAAGATAGTTATTATAGCTAATCTAACCTTTATCTTAAATAAACTATAATCCTCAAAGATATGATTTTTTTTAAATATAAAAGGGGATTTATAAATGAAATTAAAATTAGCAAGAACAACATTAAAGTCAAAACCAAAAGTTATAGATATTGGAAAGATAGAAGAGCAGTTAGATAAAAAGACAATATTCTATTTTGATAAAGATAATTCACATAAAGAGTTAAAAGAACTTATTGAATATTTTGAGGATAAAGAGTACTCTATCTATATGAGAGAGGTTAAATATGGTCTTGATGAAAACGAGTATATATATGAAGTTCATATTGTACAGTAGATATTAGATGAAAAAACTTTTCTTGGAAACTCTCGGCTGTGCAATGAATAGCCGAGACAGTGAACATCTTGTTGCTGAACTTAATAAAAATGAACCTTATAACCTTACAAATAATCTTGAAGACGCAGATTTAATTATTATTAATACTTGTAGTGTGCGTGAAAAACCTGTTGCAAAACTATTCTCAGAGATAGGTGTTTTTAAAAAAAGAAAAAAAAATGGTGCTAAAATAGGTGTTTGTGGATGTACGGCTAGTCATTTAGGTGATGAGATTATCAAAAGAGCTCCCGTTGTGGATTTTGTATTGGGTGCAAGAAATGTATCCAAAATAAATTTAGTTTTAGAAAAAAGACACTCTGTTGAAGTTGATATTGATTTTGATGAGAGTGAATATGATTTTGGTGAGTATAGAAATAATCCATTAAAGTCTATGGTTAATATATCAATAGGTTGTGATAAGCAGTGTACATACTGTATTGTTCCAGCTACAAGAGGTGAAGAGATTTCTATCCCATCTCATCTTATAGTTAATGAAATTACAAAAGCTGTAAATACAGGAGCTAAAGAGATTATGCTTTTGGGTCAAAATGTAAATAATTACGGAAGAAGATTTAATAGTGATGAACAATGTTCTTTTACAGAGCTGTTGCAAAAGATTTCAAAGATTGATAATTTAGAGAGAATTAGATTTGCTTCTCCTCATCCTTTACATATGGATGATCAATTCTTAGAAGAGTTTGCATCAAATCCTAAGATATGTAAGCAGATTCATGTACCTCTTCAGAGTGGTTCTTCTAAAGTTCTTAAAGAGATGAAAAGAGGATATACACAAGAGAATTTTTTAAACCGTTGCAAAAAAATAAGAGAACTTGTACCAGAAGTGACAATCTCTACAGATATTATAGTTGGATTTCCAACAGAGAGCGATGAAGATTTTTTAGAATCTATGAAAGTTTTAGAAGAGGTTAGATTTGATCAACTTTTCTCTTTTAAATATTCTCCAAGACCTCATACTGAAGCTATTGATTTTGAAAATAAAGTAACACCAGAATTAGCAGGGCAAAGATTAACTATTTTGCAAAAAAGACATACTGAGATTTTGGATGAAATTATGGAATTACAGCTAGGAAAAGAGGAATTTGTTTATTTTGATGAATTAAAAACTGGAAATAGAATATCTGGAAGAAGTGGTGGTGGAAGATTAGTTTATGTTGATGGTAGCGAAGAGCTATTAGGACAAATTAAAAAAGTTAAAATTACAAAAATATCTCGTGCTTCACTTGATGGAGAATTAATATAAAAAAAACCAGAAAAAAGTTATTAAGAAAATTATCACTATTTATAATGCCACGATTAATCTATATATTTATAAAACTAATATGGTGGAGTAGTAAAAAGAAATATCATTTTATTGATGAGCCAATTAAAGATAAAGCGATAGCCCTTTGTTGGCACTCTGAACTTTTTATCTCTCCTTTAGCATATAGAGAAATTAGAAAAGATATTAAGACCTCAGCTATGATTAGTCAGCATCATGATGGAGAATTAATAAGTAAGATACTTCTGTACCTAGCAATTAAGCCTCTTCGGGGTTCAACAAAAAAGGGTGCAAGGAGTGTGTTAATTAACTCCTTAAAAGATTTAAAAGATGGCAGAACAATATTAATAACACCTGATGGTCCAAGAGGTCCTAGATATAGTATGAATGATGGTGCTGCTGCTTTAGCTATAAAGCTTAGAGTACCTGTTATGATTATTAATTACAGACCGAGTGCATATTGGCAACTCTCTTCATGGGATAAATTTATTATCCCAAAGCCATTTAGCACAATCAATCTATATCATCAAATTATTTACTTAAATGATATGACTCAAGAAGAGGCAAAATGGTACTTATCTAATAAGATGATGGAGTATGCTATAGAATAAAAAAGTTTATATAAAAAACTATATAAGAACTTTTAGCATTTTATGGTATAATGTTGTCCATATTTAAGTTTTGATTACTATATTTTTATATAATAAAATAGTAGTGAGTACTTTTAAAAGTATAAATCAAGTTACAAATAAGATAAATTAAAGGAATAATATGACAGTTGTTAGAATGACAAGAATGGGTAGAAAAAAGAAACCTTTTTATAGAATAGTAGTTACAGATAGTAGAAAAAGAAGAGATGGTGGTTGGATTGAATCAATTGGTTATTATAATCCAGTAAGCGTTGAAAAAGAGTTAAGATTAGATAAAGAAAGATTAAATTATTGGTTAAGTGTTGGTGCACAAATGAGTCCAACAGTTACAAGATTAGCAAGTAAATAATATTATGGTAGAGGAGTTAATATCTTCATATGCTAAACTTCTGGTTAATAATCCAGATGATATTAGAGTAGAAATTAAGTCTCTTGATGATGCACCAGATGAGATTACTATATATGCTTTAGGCGATGATATAGGTAAATTGATTGGTAAAGAGGGTCGTATGATTAACTCTATCAAAACATTTATATCTGGTTGTAAAGCAAAAGGTGGTAAAAACTATCGAATCAATGTTAAGTCTATTTAAGTTGATATAATGAAAAAAGATTATTTTTTTATTGCTCAAATAGGCAAAACAGTAGGATTATGGGGTGACCTTAAGTTTCATCTCCATACAGATTTTCCAGAACAGTTTAAGATAGGTTCATTTTTTGAAAGTGATAGAGGTGAACTTGAAATAGTAGATATTAATCTTAAAAGAGGGATTATTAGATTTAGAGGTTATGAAGCTATTGATATTGCTAAAAAACTTACAAATTGTAAAATTTATATCTCTCAATCTAAAACAGAAAAAGAGTGTATTTTAAGTGAATCAGAACATTTTTGGTTTGATATAATTGGTTGTGATTTTTATGATAATAGTGAGAAATTAGGTAAAGTATCTGATATTCAAAGAATATTAGATCTTGATTATCTATTGATTTCAACTTCAAAATCATTAATAGATGAAGGTTTTGCCAAGACTTTTTTAGTCCCATATATTCCTAGATATATTATTAAAAGTGATATAACTTTGAAAAAAATAGAGACTAAAGATACAAAAGATATATTAGAGGCTAGTTAATAATGAAATTTTCATTTGTTACACTATTTTCTTCTATAATAGAGGGTTATTTTCAAGATAGTATTTTATCTAATGCAATAAAGACCAATAAAATATCCATAGATTTTTTTAATCCTAGGGACTATACAGAAGATAAACATAATCGTGTTGATTCTCCTATGATTGGTGGAGGAGCAGGTATGTTAATGACACCTCAACCACTATCCTCAACAATAGATAATATTTTAGATACTTCAAAAAAAGCTCATATAATTTTTTTAACTCCTGTTGGTAAAAAATTTACTCAAAATGATGCAAAAAGGCTTAGTAAAAAAGAGCATATTGTATTTGTAAGTGGTAGGTATGAAGGGATTGATGAAAGGGTAATTGAGCAGTATGCAGATGAACTATTTTCTATTGGTGATTATATTCTTACAGGTGGGGAATTAGCTAGTATGGTACTGTGTGATGCAATTAGTAGAAATATAGATGGAGTGCTGGGAAATAGTAGTTCTTTAGATGAAGAGAGTTATGAAGAATCAATGTTAGAAGCCCCATCCTTTACTAAACCTTATGAATATAATGGCAAATCTGTTATTTTAGATTATTCAAAGGGAAATCATAGTAAAATTTCAGACTTAAAACAAAAACTATCAATGTCTAAGACAAAATTTTTTAGACCTGATTTATATCAGATAGTAAAACAAGAGGAAAATAGATGAGAAATAAATATATAGATAATTTTGAGAATGCTCAAATAGCAGAGAAAAATGTTCCAGATTTCAGAGCTGGAGATACTTTAAGAGTTGGTGTAAACATTAAAGAGGGAACTAAAGAGAGAGTTCAGATTTTTGAAGGTGTATGTATCGCTATTAGAGGCGAAGGGACTGGAAGAACTTTTATGGTAAGAAGAACTGGTGCAAATGGTGTTGGTATAGAGAGAATCTTCCCAATATATTCAGACAGTGTTAAAAATATAGAGGTTCTAAGAAGAGGTAAAGTAAGAAGAGCTAAATTATTCTATCTTAGAGAACTTAAAGGTAAAGCTGCAAGAATTAAAGAGCTTCGTCGTAAATAGTTTGCTGATACTAGATTCCGTGCTTGACACGGAATCTAAATATCAGTTTTACAAGAATTATAATATAACTATAAATAATATTTTGATACAATAAAAGAAATATTATAGGTTACTTATGAACTTTTTTAAAATTATACTCTACAAACTACTTTTTTTAATCCAACTTTTTTTAGTTATTATTTTTATAATATTTGAAGAGATTATATGGGAAGGTATTGCCCAACCAATATATAGATATATTCACTCTTTAGAAATTGTTAAAAAACTAGAGATTCAACTTAATAGGGTAAATTCTTATTTTGCATTATTTATTTTTATTACTCTTCTTTTAATTGTTGAGGGTGCTGGGCTCTTAGCAGGTGTTCTTTTTATAAAAGGTCAGATTATTACAGGAGTAGTTTTATATATATCTAAAATACCTTTGGCTGTTTTTACATTTTGGATTTTTAAAGTAACAAAGTTTAAACTTCTAAACTTTAGATGGTTTGCATTAGGCTATAAAAAAATTATATCTTTGATAAATAAAGTTAAAAACTTGGATATTTATATTAAGTCGATGGGTAGATTATTTGAATTTAAGATATTAATAAAAGAATTTTTTATAGATATAAAGGTTAAATTCTTTGGTAGTTATAAAAGCTCAAATACTTTCTCTATACAGATTAAGAATTTATATAAATTTTTAAAAGATAAATTTAAAAATACAAAAGAGTAATTATGCGAACAAAAAAACCATTAAAAAAGAATAGAGTTTTATTAATACTTTTAGGAATACTTATTATCTTGATAATACCTCTACTTTTTGAAGAGAGTAGGGTACTTATTATTGCAATATTTTGGAGAGTATTCTTTTTTGCTAAAAAACATATTGTTACCCTCTTTATATCATTTTTTTTGATAAATGGCAAGTTTATATGGTTTTTATTTTTAAAAAAAATAGCAATGCTTAGTGCAATAGGGCTTGGTAAACGCTATGTGACAGAAAAAATATTTATACATAACTTTAAAAAACATTTTTTAATACATATTACTGATGAGATAAGAGTTGTAAAAGAATATATACAGAAAAACTTTAATAAAACTCCTATTATTAAACAGATAATAGCAGGAATTACATTTATTGCATCCTTAGGAATTTTAACAAAATTTATGGGTCTATTTTTGGCACTTAAAGTTATATTAGCTAGAATGTGGAGTATGTTTTTAGCACTATTTCTTAAGGTTGGAACAGCAACCGCTTATTTTTTTACAGATTATTTATATAACACTTGGATAATACCTATTATTGAGATATTGATTTTTTCATGGTTTTTAGAGTTTTTAGAAAAAATTCCTGTTATAGATAAATGGTTAAAAAAAGTTTATAAACTATTTATATCAACATTTATAGAGATAGAGAGAGTTTTACATATACTTTTTCATATACCAATGAGAAAATTTTTTACATTTCTAGTAGATAAGGTTCAAAATAAGGTTAGAAAACTAGTTGGAGCTAAAATTCTATCTAGTTATAGTAAATTACAAGATAAACGAGACTCTAATCCTAATTTGCACAAAAAAATTGTTTTAAAAAGAGAAGTTTTTCAAGCTAAAAAGAGAGATAAGAAAAAAAATATATCACATTTTAACAGATTAAAACTTAAGAGGTTAAAATAAAAAAGTAATAAAAGATATTAAGGTTAATCAATAGTTTACGAAAATTCTGATAAAATATTGTAATTCTTTAAAAAAAAAGATTAAGTAAAATTATAATAATTTAAAAAGGTTTATTCGTGCTTTATGATATAACAGATATTCAAAAAATATTACCACATAGATATCCAATGCTTCTTGTAGATAGAATTACAGATTTAGAAAAAGGTGCTTCGATTGAAGGGTATAAGAATATATCTATTTCAGATCAAGTTTTTCAAGGACATTTCCCTGGTCATCCAATATATCCAGGTGTTATGATATTAGAAGGTATGGCTCAAGCTGGTGGAATTTTAGCTTTTAAAAGTCTTGAAGATGCAGATCAAGAAGATGCTTTAGAGAATAAAGTTGTGTATTTTATGAGCATAGATAAAGCAAAATTTAGAGCACCAGTAAAACCAGGTGATAAACTGGTATATAAAATAGAGGTTAGTAAGCATAGAGGTGCTGTTTGGCAGTTTAATGCAAAAGCTTTTGTTGATGATAAGTTAGTATCACAAGCTGAACTAAAAGCTATGATAGTAGATAAATAGTATACCTAAAATAATGCAAAAAATTGATAAAAGCTCTATAATTGAAGATGGTGCTATAATAGGTGATAATGTTATTATTGGTCCATTTTGTCATATATCATCAGGTGTAAAAATTGGAGATGGCACAACTTTAAGCTCTCATATATTATTAACAGGTGATACAACTATTGGAGAGAATAATAGAATATTTTCTCATGCTGTAATAGGCTCTATTCCACAAGATTTAAAATTTAACAATGAAGATGTAAAACTTATAATTGGTGATAATAATACCATAAGAGAGTTTACGCTAATAAACCCAGGAACACAGGGTGGTGGAGGTATTACTCAAATTGGTAATAACAATCTTATTATGGGTTATGTTCATATAGGACATGATGTTATAATGGGAGATAACTGTATTTTTGCCAATGCTACAGCTTTGGGTGGACATGTAATAGTTGGTAATAATGTTGTAATTGGTGCTATGGGTGCGGTTCATCAGTTTGTAAAAATTGGTGAATTTGCCATGCTTGCAGGAGCTAGTGCATTAACCCAAGATATTCCACCTTTTTGTATGGCAGAGGGAAATAGAGCAGTGTTAAGAGGTTTAAATATAAATGGACTTAGAAGACATATGGATAGAAGTGAGATAAATTTAATTAAAAAAGCATATAAAAATCTTTTTGAGACTAAGAAATCACTTAAAGAGAATGCTTCATCTATATTAAATAATAATAGTTCAAAACAGGTAGAAAAAATGTGTAATTTTATACTTGAAACAAAGAGGGGTATACCCTATATAAGGAATAATTTAGATGCAAAAAAAGTGTAGTTTTTGTGATAGCATAGAGAGTAATGATAATCCATTAATAGCAGGAGAAAATTCATATATATGTGCAAATTGTATAATTTCAGCACATAAAATTCTTTTTGGAGAAGAACAATCTGAAGATGCTCCAAAAGAATATGATAATACTCTTTTAATTCCATCAGAGATAAAGAGTATGCTAGATGATTATGTTATTGGTCAAGATAGAGCTAAAAAAACTTTAGGTGTAGCCGTATACAATCATTATAAAAGAATATTTAAAAATACTCAAGAGGGCGATACCACTATTGATAAGTCAAATATTTTATTAATTGGACCAACAGGAAGTGGAAAAACTTTATTGGCTCAAACAATTGCAAAGTTCTTAAATGTTCCAATAGCTATAGCAGATGCTACAAATTTAACAGAAGCTGGTTATGTTGGCGAAGATGTTGAAAATATTTTGACAAAACTTATACAAGTTGCAGATGGTGATATAAAAAGAGCAGAACAAGGGATAGTATTTATTGATGAGGTTGATAAAGTTGCTAGAATGGGTGAAAATCGTTCTATTACTAGAGATGTTTCTGGAGAGGGCGTTCAACAAGCTTTATTAAAAATTATTGAAGGTGCTGTTGTTAATATCCCTCCAAAAGGTGGAAGAAAACATCCAAATCAAGATTTTATCCAGATAGATACATCTAATATACTATTTATATGTGGTGGAGCTTTTGATGGACTTGAAGATATTATAAAAAGACGACTTGGAGGAAATACTTTAGGTTTTACACAAGATAAGAGAACAAAAAGTGATGATGAGAATATTATAGAGCTAGTAGATTCTGGTGATTTAGTCTCTTTTGGATTAATTCCAGAACTTATTGGAAGATTACATGTTATCTCTACATTAAATGAGATTACAAGAGATGATATGGTTAAAATATTGATTGAACCCAAAAACTCTTTAGTTAATCAATATCAAAAACTTTTTGATCTTGATAATGTTAAACTTTCATTTGAAAAACCTGCACTTGATATGATTGCACAAAAGGCAATTGACAAAAAAACAGGTGCAAGGGGTCTTAGGTCTATTATGGAAGAGATATTGCTTGATACTATGTATGAAGCACCTAGTTTAGAAAATCATGAGATAATTGTGACAGAAGATATGGTAATAAATGGTAGTGAACCTAAATATATAAAAAATAAAATAAGTGCATAAAAGGTAAAAGATATGTTTAAAGCGTTAAAAGGATTATTCTCTAATGATCTTGCAATTGATTTGGGAACAGCTAATATTCTTATACTAATGAAAGGGAGAGGAATCGTTGTTGATGAGCCTTCTGTTGTTGCCGTTCAAGTTGATAGATTTGGTCAAGAGAGAATATTAGCAGTTGGACAAGAAGCTAAAAATATGATTGGTAAAACTCCTGGAAGTATAAAAGCAATACGACCTATGAGAGATGGAGTAATTGCAGATTTTCATATTACACAACTTATGATACAATATTTTATTGAAAAAGTTCATAAAAGAAAAAAATTCTATAGCCCTAGAGTTATTATATGTGTTCCTTATGGTTTAACTCAGGTAGAGAGAAAAGCCGTACGTGAATCAGCCGAAAAAGCAGGGGCAAGATATGTTTATTTAATAGAAGAGCCAATGGCAGCAGCACTTGGAGCTGGTCTTCCTGTTCAAGAGCCAAATGGTAGCCTTGTTGTAGATATTGGTGGAGGAACAACTGAAATTGGTGTAATTTCCTTAGGTGGTTTGGTTAGAAGTAGTTCTATCCGAACAGCAGGAGATAAAATTGATTCAGAGATTGTTGATTATGTTAAAAAGAAATTTAATCTTTTAATTGGAGACAGAACAGCAGAAGATCTTAAAATTAAAATAGGTACTGCTATTGAATTAGATGAAGAGCTTAAAGTTATTGTAAAAGGTAGAGATCAAGTTGAAGGAACTTTAAAATCAATAGAGATAACAAGTGAAGATTTGAGAGAGGCGATGAAGGTTCCAATTACTGAAATAGCAGAAGCACTAAGAGCTATATTAGAGCAAACACCTCCCGATTTGGCTGGAGATATTGTGGAAAATGGTATAGTTTTAACTGGTGGAGGAGCTTTGATACGAGGCTTAGATAAGTATCTATCTGCACATGTATCTCTTCCTGTTTATGTATCAGATGAACCTCTTCTAGCAGTTGCTTTAGGTACTGGTAAAGCACTTGATGATATAGATAAACTACAACAATTAGCATATGAAGATTAGAGTAGTATCTTTTTTTATTGTACTATTTTTGGTAATATCTTTTACAGGTAAAGATAATTATATTAAACAACAGGTTTTTTTATTATCTTCTCCTATAAAAGAGTCATATACTAATTATATATTAACTCTAAAAGATTTACAAACAAGTTATTTTAATCAACAAGAAAATATATCTAAATTAATAAAAGAGAATAAAAAACTCAAAAAATATCTTATAGAACAGACAAATTATCTTTATCAAATAGATGAGCTATATAAGATAATTCCATCTCTTGAACGCTTACCTCATAAAAGTATAATTCTTACTCAAACAATAGGATATACTAAATTAAACTCATATAATGAAATTATATTAAAAAATCATAAAGATTTGGATAGAAATAGAATATATGGATTAATGCAAAATAGTTTTGTTCTAGGTACTGCCGAATTTAGAAATGGTATACTTCATGGTAATTTGATATCTAATAAAGATTGTAAATTTTCTGTATTTATTGGAAAAAACAGAGCTCCTGGTATTGCTATTGGAGGAGATGATGGAAATATGATAGTAAAATATATTCCTAAATGGTCAAATATAAAAGTTGGAGATATTGTAGAAACAAGTGGTTTAGATAATATATTCTTCTCTAATGTTCCTGTTGGAGTTGTTGAAAAAATTGTTATTAAAAGTGCATATAAAACAGCTCAAATAAAACCACATGCTGATCCTATTCATCTTAACTATCTGTTTTTAATTAAAGATCCTACTCCTACGTTAGTATCATCTTACAACTCTGAAAATACAAAACTATATAATTATGATAGAGTTGAGTTTAATGCAAATACAAATACAAAAAATATAGATAATAGTATTCCTAAAGATAATAATGAGAGTGATTTACTTCAAACAAATGCTAACTCTGTTGATCCAAAAGAGCATGAAATACCACTTGAAATAGTAAAACCTAAAAAGAAAAAGAGATATAAAAAAAGATATAAAAAAAGAAAGATAGTGAGACCAAAACTACCACAACAAGAACCAATGGATATGTTTTAAAGTAGACTTCTTCCAAAATTAGATTTTAAATTAAATGCAGAATGATAAATAGGCGTCATTCCGTGCTTGATAGAGAATCTAAAAACTAGTAAAAATTTTATATAAAAAGGGGATAATATGTATGATATGAGTAGAGGAGAGTTAAGATATACTTCGGAAAAAGGTTATTTTTATGAAAATGAGATAGAAGAAGTTAGTTATATAAAAGTGGCAATAGCTATATCTATTTTTCTCTTAATTGGTCTAGGTGTTTATAAATATGATTATATAAAAGATATATTTTCTCAACAGTTTGTAGTAGAGATGAAAAATAGTACAGTTGAAAAAAAAATAGTAGTTAAAGAAAAACCTAAAAAAGAGCAAGAGTTAATTAAGAAGGAAGAGCCTATTATTAAAGATAATATTATAATTGAAGAAAAAGTAGAACCTATTAAAAAGAGAGTAGAAGAAAGCATAGAAAGTAATATTACAGTAGAAGCTGAACTTGAAGATGAAGAAAATACGGTCTTTTTTACATCAATGGGAAAAACAGTAGATGACTCTAAAATACAAGATATATATCAAAAGCCTAAAGAAGATAAAAATAGTACAGTTATAAAGTAGAGTTCTTTTATAACTAATCCAAAATATTGTTATATTTAGATAAAATTAATTTAAAAATATTAAATTAGGATAGTAATAATGAGAATAGAGTTTAAAACATTAGCTAAAAAATATGGAACACCATTATATATATATGATTTTAATTATATTACACAACAGTATTTGTCTTTAAAAGAGGCTTTTGATGGTCAAAAATCTATTATAGCTTATGCAGTTAAAGCTAACTCAAACCTTTCAGTTATTAATCATCTTGCTAAAATGGGGGCAGGAGCTGATTGTGTAAGTATTGGTGAAGTAAGAAGAGCATTAAAATCAGGAATCAAGAAGTATAAGATTATATTCTCAGGTGTTGGTAAAAGAGATGATGAGATAAAAGAGGCACTTGAATCTGGAATTTTATTCATAAATATTGAGAGTGAAGCAGAGATGAAAAGAGTGGAGATGATAGCTAAAAAGCTTGATATTGAAGCTAGAATCTCGGTAAGAGTAAATCCTAATATTGATGCAAAAACCCACCCTTATATCTCTACAGGACTTCACAATAGTAAATTTGGTGTTGAAATTGATATGGCAAAAAGAATGTATATCTATGCAAAAAACTCTAAAAATCTTAATCCAATAGGTATCCACTTTCATATAGGTTCTCAACTTACAGAACTTGAACCAATTCGTGAAGCATGTGATATTGTTGCTGATTTAGTTAAATCACTAAGTGTTATCAAAATTGATATTAAGTTTTTTGATATTGGTGGTGGTATTGGAATCAAATATGATGATGAGATAACAATTACTCCCAAAGATTATGCAGATACAATTATAGAATCTACAAAAAAACTTGATGTTACTTTGATGTGTGAACCAGGGCGATATATGACTGCAAATAGTGGATATTTTTTGACGAAAGTATTATACGAAAAACAAAATGGTAAGCATAGATTTGTAATGGTTGATGGAGCTATGAATGACCTTTTAAGACCAAGTTTATATGGTGCATATCACTTTATTGAACCTGTAGAATCAAAAGATTTAGAGAAAACTCCTGCTGATGTAGTTGGACCAGTTTGTGAAAGTGGTGATTTTTTAGGTAAAGCAGTAGAACTTCCACCATTAGAAAGTGGAGATTTATTGATTGTTAATAGTGCAGGTGCTTATGGATTTACAATGTCTAGCAATTATAATACCAGAGGACGAACAGCTGAAATTGCAATTATTGATGGAGTTGATAAAATCATAAGAGATAGAGAAACTTTTGAAGACCAAATAAGACTAGAAGAGAGCTATCTTAATATCTAAAAGAAGGAGGATATAGTGAATTTAAATGAATTAAGAGATGGTATTGATAATATTGATAATAAGATACTTGAATTATTAAACCAACGGATGAAGTTTGTTCATGATGTTGGGGAGCTAAAAAACAAGAGCGGTGGTGCTATTTATAGACCTGAGCGGGAGAAAGCAATCATTAATAGGCTTACAAAACTTAGTCTTGATAATAGCGGAATTTTAGATAAAAAATCTATATCTGCTATATTCTATGAGATTATTGGTGTGTCAAAAAATCTTGAAAGAACAGAAAAAGTGGCCTATCTTGGACCAATAGGAACATTTACTCATCAAGCAGCAGAGCAAAGATTTGGAACTTTAAAAGATTATATTCCACTAGGTTCAATATCATCGGTTTTTAAAGCAGTTGATAGTAATCGTGCAACTTATGGTGTGGTACCAATTGAGAATTCAAGTGATGGTGTGGTGGGAGAGACACTAGATTTATTGGGTGAGTATAATTTAAATATTGTCTCAGAAATTTATATGCCAATTCATCACTCATTTGCATCTTTATCAAACTCTATTCAAGATATAGATAAAATTTATTCAAAAGATAAAGCATTTGGTCAATGTAGAGAGTTTTTGGAAGAGCATGGCTTATCAGATGTTGAGCAAATTCCAACAGAATCCACATCAAAAGCAGCAAATCTTGCATCAAATGATCCAAAATCTGCTTCTATTTGTTTACATATTGCAGCAAAATTAAATCATTTACCAATATTATTTGATAATATTGAAGATAGACATGATAATAAAACTAGATTTATTATTATAGGTAAATTTAATAATGAAAAAAGTGGAGACGATAAAACATCAATTCTGGCAAAAATATCAAATGAAGCTGGAAGTTTGGTTAGATTTTTAGAAGAGTTTGATAAAGCTGGAATTAATCTTACAAAAATAGAGAGTCGACCAGCAAAAGTAAATAAAGCATTTATGTATTGGTTTTATATAGATTTTGAGGGTCATATAAGTGATAAAAAAGTGATAGAGATTATAGATAGACACCACGAAATCAAGTGTTTAGGAAGTTATGTAAGGTCAAATGATGAAGTTTAGAGAAGTATTAGACAATATAAAAATATATGAAGCAGGAAAGCCAATTGAGTTGGTGGTTAGAGAGTTTGGAATTGACCCAAAAGATGTTGTAAAA
Organism: Campylobacteraceae bacterium; assembly: GCA_027100635.1. Classification (GTDB taxonomy): domain Bacteria; phylum Campylobacterota; class Campylobacteria; order Campylobacterales; family Sulfurovaceae; genus FS08-3. Next base: position 37,900 of record JAMOOQ010000057.1, read on the forward strand.
CTTGCATCAAATGAGAATCCAAAAGGTGTAAGTCCAAAGGTATCTAAAGCGATAGTTGATAATGCATCAAAAGCATTTTTATATCCTGATGATAGTATGTTTGAACTCAAAGATGGACTTGCAAAAAAGTTTGATGTTAAAAGTGAAAATATAATCATTGGAGCAGGAAGTGACCAAGTATTGGACTTTATCTCAAGAGTGATACTTGAACCGAATGATAAAGTTTTGATGAGTGCAGTTACATTTGCGATGTATGAGGTATATGCAAGACAGATGGGTGCAGAGATTATCAGGACTAAAAACTATAAGCATATTGTAGATGAGTTTATAGAGGAGTATCAAAAGCATAAACCAAAAATTGTATATATCTGTACGCCAAATAATCCAACAGGTGATGCAACAACTAAAGATGATGTATTAGCTATAATTAATGCAATTGATAAAGATACTATGATTGTGGTTGATGGTGCTTATATGGAGTATGCAATTGCAAAAGATGAGAAATATAGAGTAACTCCAAATGATTTAATTGGTTTTGAAAATGTTATATATTTGGGGACTTTTTCTAAGGCTTATGGACTGGGTGGAATGAGAGTTGGTTATGGAATTGCTAATAATACAATTATAACAGCACTTCATAAAATGAGACCACCATTTAATATTACAACACTTTCACTTGTAGCTGGAATTGAAGCTCTTAAAGATGAGCAGTTTGTAGATAGCTCAATTGAACTTCATAGACAAGAGATAACAAGATATGAAGAGTTTGCAAAAGATAATAATTTTGATTATATAGATAGTTATACCAATTTTATTACATATCTATTTAATGATGATATGAGTTCTACTAAAATATCTAATGCTTTACTTAAAAAAGGTGTGATTATTAGAGATTTGGCATCGTATGGAATGAATGCAATTCGTATTACAGTTGGAACAGAGAAACAAAATAGTAGATTATTTAAGATTCTAAAAGAGAGTATTAACTAGAAAATATAGTATATGGGCAACCATAAAAGATTGCCCATACTTTTACCCTTTAATTCCATCAGCTCTAGGGGCTAATAAGAATTTGTAAAATACTTTTATATATATCATAAATGGTATAGTCCAAATAATAGAAGACAATAGATATAACTCACTCATATACTCTTCAAAAAATGGAATTAATCCTCTCATAAAAGTAGCTATTATTATAAATAAAACCATTAAATGTGTATAAATACTTGATGTAAGATTTCTTCCTGTATGAATCCAACCGATAGTAATAAGTACCATTAAATATGCAAGTCCAATACCTCCACTTGTAATAAAATGTCTAAAATGATTTATTCCATAAATATCATTATTTAATATATCCCATCCCATAAGAGTATATCCTATAGATAACATAAAGAAAATAGAAGCATAATACCAAATATAAGACTGGTTTAATATATTTTTATCCTCTAATATATAATCACCAGTAATAGCCAAAATTGAAGCTCCACTAGCTAATCCAATCCAACCAAGAGCTGAATTTGTGGGGTATAAAAATTCAACTATCGTAAATATAAAGACACTAAAAATAGCAAGATTTGTAAGAGGTGGACGAGCAATATAAATATCATCAATCTCTTTATCTTCCATAAGCTCATTTACTGATTCCATATTTACTCTTCTCATAGCTAATAAAACCAAGATAACTATAAATCCAAGTGCAACTTTTAGTATGGTTATACCATCAGTTACAGCGTATCCAAGTTTTGAAGCAAAAAACCAAGTTTCAATACCAAAAATAGCTACAAGCACATATCCTAAACTAGCATGTCTTTGGAGTTTATCTAAAACCACATCTTTTGCAAACCAAATAAGCCAACCTAACATTGCAAGATTTAAAATAGCAGTTAGCCAAATTCCTGTAATATCTATAAACCAAAAGCTCACTCGCCCTGCTATCCATAAAATCATAATATATTTCAGCCGTTTTCCTATAAAAGGTATCATTCCTGGGAAAAGCTCAGGCAATCCAGTGGTTAAAAATGCTAAAACTCCAGTAGTTAATATCCCAAATAACATCTCATAAATATGCCAAGTTAAAGTATCATTCATAAAAGGCATATTTAAAATCCCAGCCCAAACTAATCCCCATAAAATCATAGAGATTATCATATAAGGGGCAAGTAGTAAAAATACTGGACGAAATCCATAAGCTAAATATGGTGGCACATCTTTTTCATCAGGATAATATAGGTAGTGGTTTGTTGCGTGTAATTTTTGTTCTTCCATTGTTATAATTTACCTTTTATATATTTTCTTAATTCTATTTGAATTAGTTGTTTTTTCAATTGTTTTATACTTTGTATTTTTATTCTTTTTTTCACCTTGTTTTGTTTTTAACTACTCCTTTTTGTTTGATGCTTCTATCATAAAATTCAGGTTTATTTTTAAACTTTTGTTCTCCATCTAAACCTTTTAAAATTTCATCAAGTTCACCTACGCAAATATCACCTTTCATTCCTTTTGTTTCAGCTTTAATATTTCCCTCTTCATCTATTTCTATTATTACATTATACTCTTGCATCATTTTTGCCTTTTATCTCATTTATTAAACTATTCGTTGGATACCCTGTTATATTTATATTTCCATCTATATCAATATCTATCTCTACATCACTATTGTTCAATTCCCAATTATCAACATTACTATTGAAATGATACACCATTTGATTATTATTTTTTTTAGTATTATCATATCTTCCAGCCACTAAAATATCTGTATAATTTAATAACTTTTTTTGTTCATCTTTAATAAGTTCATCTTTATAAAATCCACTGAATATTTGTATATCTAAAGTAGTATTTTTTTTTATAAGTTTTGCAAGTTGAGATAATTCATCTGCTTGTAAAAATGGTTCTCCTCCAGTAAATGTTACACCTTCTATTTTAGAACCTAATTTTTTTATCTCTTCAAATATCTCATTAATACTTTTTAAAATATTTTTTTCAAAACTCCAAGTTAGTTTATTCCAACAACCTATACAATCTAAATTACATCCTTGAACCCATAGTACATATCTACAACCATTACCATTGACATAATTAGTAGGCTCTATATTATAGATATTTAACATCTAATAAATTCTTTTTTGAAGTACAAGTTTTATTGTATTATCTTCTCGTATTTCTTTTTTTAGTTTATAACCTTGTTTTTTAGCATTTATTATCATAAGTTCAGCTTTTTCTTCTCGTAAAACTCTTTTTTCTTCGGCTATTTCTAGTCGCTCTTTTTCGGCTACTTGTTCTAAGTAGATATTGAATTTTTGAGTGTATAAGGTTTCTACTTGTTCAATCTCTTTGGCTTTCTCAGATTCAATAATTCTATCTAAATTATCATATTCATTAAATATAAAATTATTATTTTCTATTTTTATATTTAAATTTAATTCTCTTAATACCTCTTGTGCTATTTCTATATTTTGAATAATAATTTTACCTTTTATATTTATTGTTCTACTCATTATTATCTCCTACAACAACTTTATAATTTTGTTTATCTGTATATCTTTGGGATAGCTCATTTGCTTTGTTTAACTCTTCATAAGTTGATATCTCTAAAAAATAGCTATTATTTGTTTCATAGAGTGTTCCAACTTCTGGCAGAGAATATTTTGGCAATGAAAATGTTTTATAAGCATTTAAATTATTACCTGATTTTGAAAAATTCTTCATCTCGTTATCTTTTTGAATATACTTAAAATTTGTATATTTATCCTTTATCTCATTTGACAATCTATCTATATCATTTTTACTATTTTTTATACTTTTGTTCAACTTAGACTGCTCTTTTTCTTTATTATCAATTTTAGATAAATTATCTTTTAGCGTAGATAAGTTTTTCTCTTCTTCTTTGAAGTCTTTCTTCCCTTTTTTAAGAGATTTTATTAACTTCTCAATTTCTGTAATCTTCTCTCTTATTTTCTTTTTCTCTTCACTTTTTACCCTAAGTATTTCTAAACTCTTTTCATTTTCTAAAAGCTCTTTTATTTTTTTATCAAGAGTTTTATTTTTTAACTCTTTTTCATTCTCCCATTTTTCTTGTGCTTCTTTTTTCTTTCGATTATCTTTAAAGTTACTATCATCTTTAATAATATTTTCATAAAATACTTTAAACTCTTTTGTGAAGAAACTATCTAAATCTATACTATTTAGATTTATTAGCTCTTTTTGCTTATAACTCTCTACTTTTTTAAGGTTTTTATCTGCTTGTCTTGATGTTCCACTAAACCATTTAGAGAGTAAACCACTCTCTTTCTTTAAATCTACTAAACGATTATTTAAAAAACCTAATCTCTCTTTAAAGTTCTTATCTAGTTTTTCATATTGAGTGTAAATTTGAGACTTTTGAGCATTATTTGGTTTTAAAGGTGGAGTAACTTCCCAATAAAAAGTCATACTATTAATATATGCTTCTTGTCTAAACTCTTTTGGCTTAGTTGTATCCATATCCTTAATAGTATCTGCTTCAATACTTGCTACCTTAACTTCTTTAGAGTCTAAGATTTTGATAGGTCTATTCCAATCTTCAATTTTAGGTATGATATCTTTATATATATTTATATCTTTTAAGCAATTAGTTTTAAGTACCCATCTATTATCTATAGTTAAATTTTCATCTTTAAATATAATATTACCAATTTTATATTCATTTTCATTTTGATAAATAGTAGTTTTAATATCATCACTAAAATATTTTTCTTCACTCTCTTTATCTAAAATTTCTAAATATCTTTTATCTCGTGGAATAAATAATTTATTACAATTTTCTAAGTCATTATCTTTAATATTTACATAATTCAACTCTCTGATTCCTATTGGAGGAAATGGAGATTCCATGGGAGTATTAATATAATTTTCTAACTTTTCTTGTCTAGCACAATCCCAAAAATAGTAATTAAATAAAAAACTTAAATCTTTTGTATATTTCTCATCAAATCGTATATATATATTTCTCTCTTCTATTAATGGATTTATAAAAAAATATGATGTATCATCTATAATTATAAAGTTATTTTCTAAACTCTCTACTTCTCTTAAAAGTGCTGGTTTTTTACTATTAAATCTATCTACAGTTATCTTTGCCTTATTAAATGATTTTAAAATTATATAAATATTTACATTATTCATTTGATAAAGTGAATCTATAATTTTATTTGAAATAACTGATGTTGATGCTATTTGTATTTTCTTCTTACTATGTTCTATCTTACTAATTATTTCATCATAATATACTAATTCACTATTATTATTTTCTTGTATAAAATATTTAATTTTATCATTTGAATAATTAATAGTTTTATTCTTCTTTAATTTTTCTATTTTACTCATTAGCTTATCTCCCTATCTAGTAATTCCACAAATTTTTTATCAAATTTCTGAATTTCATCTTTTGTATATTTATCAAAACTAGTATTTTGAATGCTATCTAAACTTTCTCCAACCTTATAAAATACATCATCATTGAATACCCAATATCTGGAATGTGGTAGTTCATATTTTTCTTTGATAATTCTAGTAATATTATAATTTGACATAATTTTATCTATTTTTTGCTTATCATTTGAATTATAAATTTTAGTAGTTATAATTGTAATTTTAGGATAATTTAGGTTTCTAACTACTTTCTCTAAAATCTTAAAATGTCTTATTCTATTGATATATCTATCTACTATAATTAACTCTTTAATATCAATATAAAACTTATCTTGAAAATCTTCTATATTTTCTATAATAACTCTACTTTTACTTGATATACTAATATCAAAAGGATATAAATCGATCCCTGCCTGTAAAAGCCAATAATATTTAGAACTTTTACCGAACTCTTTTAAAATATTTTCAAAATCAAATCCTAATTCAAACTTATTAAATTTTGGATATTTTTCTTTAGTATTATTCCATAACTGTTGTAATTCTTCTTTTGATATATATCTATTAAGTTGTTCTATCTCACTTTTTAAAAGATATATAAACCACTCTTTAGCATCATATTGTTCTTTTGGAATAACTGGAATATCTTTAAATCTACCTTTCAATTTACCATATTTATTTGATTCTATATCATCAGAATATGTGATTTTAAAAGATTTAAGAAAATCATCTTTTTCTTTTATGATTGAAAAACTAATCATTAAAGAGTCATTTTCATAATCCCATTTACCTTTAAATAAATCAATATATGCGATACTTTCCATATCGTACGATTTATCATTGATTCTATATTTCCATTTATTGTTATCCATTATTAAAACTAACTCATTAGTTCTAACACTTAATATTTTTGCCTTATCATTTGATATACTATTTATTCTAAACTTATCATTAGATTTATCTTGAACCATTTTTATATAATTTTTATTTGTCTTTATATCCTCAGCTGTATTTCTACTAATTGCTTTTTCTCTTTTTATATCTTTATTTTTAAATTTAAAAGGCAAACTTGTATCATTTTCAAATATCTCTAAAGTATATTTACCATACTCTTTATTTGGAAATCCATCTTCTATATTTTCTAATATTCCATTTTTTAAAACTTTTAAATTTTCAAGTCTTTTAACTATATTTTTTATTGCAGATTCAGGCATCTTCTTTTCTTCTAATTCATATATTAACTCATCTTTTGTTTTAATATTTTGAAGTAATTTAATATATGGAGATTTTTCAAAAAAATCAACCTCTCCAACAAATTCCATTTGATATAGTTTTATATCTTTTTTTAATTCTATCTTCATTACATTCCTCCATTTTGTGCTAATTTTTTTAGTTCATCTGAGCCTCTTTGATTTTCAAAAAACCTCTTATCACCTACTATAACTCTTTGATATTTTGCTCTTGTAAGTGCTACATTTAGTCTATTTATATTATCTAAGAAACCAATTGATTGAGTTTTCATCATACTTATAAATATAATATCTGCTTCCATACCTTGAAACTTATCAACAGTATAAAGTAATATTTCAACATCTTTCATATTAAATTTTGACATTTTATTTGGCTGATTCGTTAATTTTCTTAACCCCTCTCTTAGTATCGTTGCTTGTGCTTGATGAAAGGTAAGAACTGCGATAGTCCAAGGTTCTTCATCTTGATTTAATGGATTTGACTCTGTAAATTTTAAAAACTCTTTTAGTTCCTTGATTACAACTTTGACTTCTTCTGCATTACGACCATTGCTCTTGTCATTTTTTGTTACATCTAACCAAACTGCTCGTTTATCATATCTTTCATAGTCCCATTTTCTATTTATAGTTCCAGCATTTTGCAAAGCTTGAACCCCATCAACCGTATAAAAGTTTTCTCTTGAAAATTTAGATATATCAGGGTGCATTCTATGTTGAGTTTTAAGTGTTTCATGTCTTTGTCTTAAATCTCTTTTATTAAATCCCTCTGTAATAGTGGTATTATTTCTGTGACTTTCTCCATTTCCAACTTGAATAGACTCCAAAATAGATGGTAGAGTCATATTGTAAATTCTATCAACAGCATTATTCTTTTCTACTGGTTTTAAAAGCTCATAAGATTTTTCATAATAAGAATTTGGATTTTTCAACATTCTTCTTTCATAAACTCTTATCATTCTCCAAGCTATTGCTTCTGCCCAATTTTGTTCTTTTAACATATTTTTAAAATATTCTTTATATTCAAATGGATTATTATTTTTGGAAGAGTTATAATCTATCTTATTAAAATTAGCTAATTTATTTGTGTGACTAAGATAATTTTGTTGAAAGTAAAAGCTATTATCATCGTTATCCTTTTTCAATATTAGTAAATGTGTTTTTGGTATATATTGTTTTATATTCTTCCAATTACCCTCTTTAATAAGTATCAAGTCACTTCCTAGAAGTTTTAATAAATCAGTTTCATTACTGTATGTAACTATTTTATTTTTATAGGGATTATCTTCTTTCCTATTCCATACATCTAAATATTTTTTTATCTCTTGCTCTTCTTTTTGTGATACTTCAACTATATATGGATTTTGATTATTGTGCAATGTTTCAAATAGTATTCTTATAGCTTTTTGTGTCTCTTTTGGAACTACTACATTAAAATTATGTACTATGTGTGACTGTTCTATAAAAGGTGAAAGTTGTTTTATATCTCCTACAAGTATCCATTTTTTTGCTAACATTGCTGGTACTAAAAACTCTTGAAATGTTGTTTTACTAGATTCATCTATAATCATATAGTCAAAAATTGTATCCATAGGTAAATTGGTATCTTTTCTTCTACCATTTTCAAAACTCACTCTATCTCTTATAGGTGGAAATTGATTGATACCCATAGTAGTTCCACATACTAAATTTGTGCTATCTAGTACAATTCTCTCTGCCATCTCTTTACTAAATCCATTTTGAACATAAGTTTCTATTTTAGCATCAATTTGAAGATGGCTTATAGACTCTCCCACACTTTGGCTTCTTCCTATTCTTAGGGCTTCAACATTCTTATCTATATCGTATTTGTGTATTCTTTCTAGTACATTATCTATTGCTACATGAGTAGAAGCAGATAATAGTATCTTTTTGCCAAGTTTCAAAAGTTGAAGTATAAGTTCAAGTATAGTTGTAGTTTTACCACTTCCTGGAGGTCCCTCAAGTATGGCAAAGTCATCAGTTGCTATTGCTTTTTGTACAAACTCTCGTTGGTCTAGTGTCCCATCATAATCTTCATTATCTAATATATACCAAAAACCTATATTCACTTCTCTTGAATCTTTCCAAAGTTTACTATCTTTTTTTTCAAAAAGTTTTATTAAGTTTTGTTGTGCTTTTACGGGAGAGTTATTTAAAAGCTTGATACTATCTTGTTGTTTTTTTAGATTTCCAGTATCTACTTTTATTTTAATATGTTCACCATTTTTTAATTGTTTTGGTCGTTTCCAATCTTGTCTTAATATTAATATTTTATCGTCAACTTTTTTCTTTTTTATATCAAAAGTTAATTTTCTATCATTTCCTTGATATATAGTTTTTACATCTTCTTCAAAAAAGTATTCTGATATTGATTTATCATCATTGCTATCATCATCTATAAGTTGTATGACTATATCATTTGTCTTACTTGACTTTTGTTTTATCCATTTATATTCTATACCCTCTTCATCTTTTAATATATCATTTTTAGGTAACTCTTTACACTGATATTCATTTGCCATCTCTTCATATATAAATTCTGTATCATTATCAATTAAACTATTAAATGAATATTTATATTTTGTAATAACTAATTTCTGATTATCAAATATCATCTCTTTTAAGTTCTCATTAGTTTTTAGATATATATTCCATCCATCACCCAAAGTTTCTATTTTATATATATTGTACTTTTTATTTTGGCTGTGTACTGTATTATTTTTCTCTAATGATAGATTTTCTAAATTATATCTGACTTCTATATTATTTAGTTCTAATATCTCATCATCTTTTGGTAAAGTTTCACTGTCTAAGTAAATATAGTTATCTACTATTTTTATATCACTTTTATTAAACCTTTCAGTTTCATCTTGTCCATCAAAAAAAAGTTTATTTCTTTCATCTTTTAATATATCTAAATCTTCTACAAGAACTTTAAAAACAGTTTTTGGTTTTTCTACTTTAAACTTTGCATAAACTGGTGTAATCTTTAAAGTAAAATTAGACTCTATAATTTTCCAATCACATTCATAAGAACCTTTTGTATTTTCAGCTTTTATCGCTTCATTTAAAAAATCATAATATGGACTTAAAGCTTCTTTCGTAGTGTTTACAAGTGCTTTTACTCTAGCAGGACTATCACTAAAACAACTATAGTATGAATGGTCACCTAAGTGTAATTTATTCCAGTGACTCGTAGTATTTTTTTTTCTATTTTGATTATTATTACTCATGTCTTTACTTTATAAATGGATTATGTTTTTCTTGAGCAAGAGTAGGAACTTTGTCATCAAATTTTGGTAACTTTTCGCTATCACCATTTGATGCAAATCTAGCTCTTACCTTCGCCCAATCTCTTAAATCCTTAATAGTATCACTCATAGTTCTTGAAAGAGGAAATGTATCTTTTAATGCTTTTTCTATATCTTTTGTTTCAACTTCTCTACCATCATCATAAGCAATAAAAAGAGCTTCATTTACAGCTTCTTCTATCTCTGCACCACTAAATCCTTTTGATAAATCTGATAAATTTATTAAATTAAAATTATTTATATCTCTTTCTTTTTTATCAATATAAATTTTAAATATCTCTTCTCTTTCATTCTTCGATGGTAAGTCCACAAAAAATATCTCATTAAATCTACCTTTTCTTAGAAGTTCAGGAGGAAGAGCTGATATATTATTTGCAGTTGCTATTACAAATACTTCATTTTTCTTCTCTTGCATCCAAGTTAGAAGTGTCCCAAATACCTTAGCACTTGTGCCACCATCTCCTCCATCACTCATACCACTAAGTCCTTTTTCTATCTCGTCTATCCATAAAATAGATGGAGATATCGCTTCACTTAAAGCCAGTGCCTCTCTCATACGAGCTTCACTTTCTCCAACTAAAGAACCAAAAACACTTCCTAAATCTAGTTTTAAAAGTGGTAATTCCCACTCATTTGCTATAGTTTTTGATACTAAACTTTTACCACAACCAGGAATTCCTAAAAGCATTACACCTTTTGGGGATACAAGTCCAAAATCTTTTGCATCTTTTGTAAAAGCCTTTCCTCTTTTTTCTAACCAATCTTTAAGATTTTCCATCCCTCCAACTTCTTTAAAATCACCTTGAGGATGAAAATATTCAAGTACACCACTTTTTTTAATAATCTGTTCTTTCTCTTTAACTATTGAAGTTATCTCATATTTCGTAAGCCTACTTTTATCTGCAATTATTTTTCTATATGTCCATTCTGCTTCCATAATAGATAAACCTTTAGATGCAGAAACTATATCCCTTATATCTTCACTATCTGGTTTTGTATCATAATGTAAATCTTTTGTAATAGAATTTAAAATTGCTTCTAGAGTATCTTCATTTGGCAACTCAATTTCTAAAAGAGGTATCTCTTTCTCAAATTCTCTTACATTTAGATTAAATGGTGTTTGTATAATTAATGTTTTTCTTAGACTAGCATCAACTCTACATATTTCTCGTATATGTCGTATAACACCAAAGTTTTCAGTTGTAATAAATGGATGAAAGTCTTCAACAATTAAAATACAATTATTAGTATTTTTTTCTTGAAACCATTCTAATAAATCAATAGGGTCTTTTTTATCCCTTTCTTCTATAAATTGACTATTATCTTTATCCCATTTTTTCAATCCACTTACAACACTCCAAGAAAACAGATCCAAATTATTATCATCTGCAATACCAACACAAAAGCCATATAACCTTTGCCACTCGTAAGTGACTACTTGTATAGCAGGTATATTTGCTTTGATTAAATTTTCCAATTCATCATTAAATTTCATTAGTTATCCCAATATATAATATTTTTTATTATTATTATACATAAATTATTTATTTATAAAGTAATATTCAATTCAAATGTATTAATTACAGTTTCATCTTGTAGAATTTTTGCTGTCTCTTCATAAACAAATTTATCATCTCGCTCTTTTTGAGGCAGAATATAATCAAACTCTTTTACAATATGCCCAGGGTCTGCTTCTAGCAAAAGTATCTTATCGCTTAATCTGATTGCTTCCATAATATCGTGAGTAATAAATAAAATTGTTATCTCTTTTTTATCTATCATATCTATTAAAATACTCTGTAACTCTTGCTTTAATCCAATATCAAGAGCCGAAAATGGTTCATCTAAGAAAAGTAGAGATGGTTTAACAACTAAAGCTCTTGCAAAACTAACTCTTTGTTTCATCCCTCCACTTAAATCTTTTGGAAACTTATCAAAATCATCCTCTTCTAATCCAAATTTAAGTGCAATATCTTGAGACATTTGGGTTGCTATCTTTCTTTTAATACCTTTTGCTATTAATCCTAATGAGATGTTATCAATAACATTTTTCCAAGGTAAAAGTCGTCCCTCTTGAAAAGCAAAAGATGAAGTTACAAATGAGTTTTTTACACTTCCCTCTTCTACATCAAGTAGGTCGGCACAAAGATGAAGAAGGGTTGTTTTCCCTCCACCTGATGGTCCAACTACTGAAAGAACTTGACCTTTTTCTAAGTTAAAATTAATATCTCTTAAAATCTCAGTAAATCCAAAATGATGATTTAATTTTGATACTTCTAATCTCTCCATAGCTCAACCTCTCTTTTAATTGGTTCTAAAATAATATACTCAATAAACATCAATGACCCAATCATAATAACCACCAAAGCTAACGCTGTAGGAGTATCTAATTGACTTCTTGCAACTGCTAAACTTGCTCCAATTCCATCAGAAGTTGCTAGTAACTCTGCCATCACAACAATTTTCCAACTCATTCCAAGTCCACTTACCCAAGCAGGAAAAACATAAGAGAATATATGGGGAAAATATATATCCATAAACTTCATATGCCAAGGTAAATTAAAACTCTCACCCATCTCTTTTAAGTTATCTTCTAAAGTACGAGTCCCTTGTAATGCTCCAACAAAGATGATAGGAAAAGATGCAACAACAACTGTAAATATCACAGTCTCATCACCCATACCAAACCAAATCATAGCTAATACTATCCAAGCAATTGGTGGCATTCCAACCAAAATTGTAACAATAGGACGGCTCATCATAGATGCAGTTGCAAAGAATCCAGCTAATAGCCCAAGAATGGAACCAAAAACCAAAGATATAGCAAAACCCATAAAAGCACGATAAAGAGTTATATCAATTTGCTCCCAAACAGAGTCATCTTGAAGCATAAGCGCTAGAGTTTTAAATGTTTCAAGAGGAGCAGGTAAAACTAAATCTCCATAAATCTGATTTCCAACATCCCAACAAGCTATAAAAAGAAATATTGAGGCGATAGCACCCCAACCACTCCATAGATATGCAGGAAAATCTTTTAGTATTTTTAAAATAAATTTCACATGATTTCCTTAGTATTGATAATTAATATCATATTATAAGAAAGTGAAGCTTAATTTATTATTAATAATAATAACTTTTATTAATTTTAGATATAAAATGAATTTAGCATAAATTTATGGAATCCCTATAATAAAAACGATACAATAATATTAGTCAAAAATATAGGTAATAAATTGGATAATAATTGAATAGTAAATATATAAAAAATATAACACTTTGTATCTCTATCATTATAATTTTTATCTCTTCATTTATTGGGCAAGTTGATATTGATATATATAATATATTTAATAGTGAATCTTTAGATTATGCAATATTTTGGGAGTTAAGAGTTCCTCGGGTGATTGCTGGTTTTTTTGTGGGAGCGTTACTTAGTATTAGTGGATTAGTTTTTCAGACCATCTTTAGAAATGCTATGAGTTCCCCATATACTTTGGGGGTGGCAAGTGGTGCATCATTTGGCGTTGGTTTTGCAATTGTATTTGAAATTATGAATTTTGTGTGGTTATTTAGTTTTGTAGGAGCAGTCTCAACAGTTATAATTCACCTTTTTATTATGATAAAGATTAGGCAATATGACAGAGATTCTATGCTTTTAGTTGGTATAGCTTTATCATTTTTCTATTCTGCCTCTTTAATGATTTTACTTTTTTTAAGTGACCAAAAACAGAGTTATATGATTATGAGATTTACGATGGGAAGTCTTGACATAGCCTCTTTAAATGAACTTATATCTATTATTATTATATCTATATTTATACTTTTAGTCGTTTTATTTTACAAATATGAACTTAAACTTTTATTAACAAATGAGGAATATGCTTATTTAAAAGGTGTAAATATTAAAAGAGTTAGTTATACTTTATTAGCAGTTTTGTCTTTGGGAATTGGTATTGCTGTGGCATCAACAGGACCTATTGGCTTTGTTGGTTTGATTGTTCCTCATATTATTAAAACTATATATAAACAAAGTGCTGATAAATTGATTATTCCAATATTTTTTTATGGCGGTCTATTTTTGGTGGTATGTGATTTGATTGCAAGAACCGTAGGAGGTAGTTCAGATATTCCAATTGGTGTTGTTACATCATTTTTGGGTGGTGGAGTCTTTATCTATCTAATTTTAAATAGAAAGAAATAATTTTAAATAATTTAGAGTTACATAGTGACCTATATAGTTAATATTAATAAAAGTATAATATAGGTATAATACATGATATTTAACTTTATTAAACTTCAAGAAATAAACTCAAAAATTTTACATAAAATAAATGGCATCCTTCATAGAGTATCAAAAGTAGTAGACACTTTTGATTTCAGAAATTCCGTGTTAAGCACGGAATGACACGCTTGTGTTGTATATTGCACATAATAACAGACTGTTGTCACCCTGAACTTGATTCAGGATCTTGTAAAACTGTACACTACTTATGAAGGATGCCAAATCTTTCACCAAAAAATATAACTCAAAAATATAGATTAGATACTAAAGGAATTAAAATGAAAAAAATATTTATATATATATGTTTAATAGCTACTATTTTATCTGCAAAAGATTATAAAATCAGTGTTGGTAAATTGCCATTGTATAGCGAAAGTAAAGATAAAGGTATATTAATAGATATTCTTAAGGCTATGGATGAAGAGTATAAAGAGGGAAAGTTTATAATTGAAGTTTATCCTTTTGCTAGGTCTATTGATAATGTAAGAACGGGAGAATCTGATTTTCATTTTCCTACAATAGGAAAGAATATTTGGGAAAAAGAGATTGATAATTATGAAAAAGAGTTAAATAATCAAGGACTTAGAAGGTCATCTTGTAGTTTGACAAAAACACATTTTGCTTTATATACAAATACTCAAAAACCTACACTTAATATATCAAAAATTCAAGATTATAAAATAGAAACAGATATTGGACATACAATATTTTTTAATAAAAATATACAAGGGACAACCTGTCTACCATGTAGCGTTAAAAAACTAAGTGCTGGTAGAATTGATGGATTAGTATTTGCATCAAGAGAGATAGATTTTATGATAAAAGATGGAAATTATAGAAATATTCAACGACAAGATTTTAAAATATTTGGTTCAAAATTTATATTACCTATTGGGAAAAAAGGGGAAGAGATAGATAAACTATTATCTTCATTGATTAAAAAAATGATAAAAAATGGTAAATTAGCAAAAGTATCAAAACCATATACAGATTATTTTCAAGAACAATATAAGAATCTATATTTACCAACTTTAGAAGATATTTCAAAAGAATACTAAGATTATGAATTTATCAATATTTAATAAAATTAAATCTCCATTAGCATATAAAATGTTAATAACTATACTAGTTAGCAGTACGATTATTACTATTTTGATTATCACAATTCAATTAATATTTGAATATAAATCAGATATATCTATGATAGAAAAACGGCTTAGTCAAATAGAAAGTAGTTATTCTCAATCTTTGGCTTTAAGTGTATGGAATTTTAATAAACCACAATATGAAATATTATTAGATGGTATTTTAAATATTAAAGATATTATATATGTAAATATTACAACACCAAAAGGAGATATAATTATCTCAAAAGGTAACTATCAAAAGTATAAAATTATTACCAAAAATATTTTACTTCAAACTAATGACTTTGGAGAAATGGTAAAATCAGGGAGATTAACAGTTGTAGCAAGTTTAGATAGAGTTTATAATCATTTATTTAATAGAGTCTTAATTATACTTATTACGCAAAGCATTAAAACTCTACTAATTTCATTTATTATACTTTTTATTTTTTCTAGATTAATAACACGTCATTTAAATCAATTATCTAGTTATGCTAAAGATATTGAGTTTAATTCTAATAATAAACTTATTTTAGATAGAGAATTAAGTAGCAGTAATGATGAATTAGATTTTATAGTTTTGGCTTTAAATAATATGAAAGTAAAAATTAGAAATGACTACACTACAATATATGAATTAAATTCTAATTTGGAAAAAAAGGTAGAAAAGAGAACAATAGAGCTAAATAAAGAGAAGAAAAAAGCAGAAGAAGCTACAAAATCAAAATCAAAGTTTTTATCAAATATGTCTCATGAGATAAGAACACCAATGAATGGAATAATTGGTATGACTCATTTAGCTTTACAGACAAATTTAGATAGTAAACAAAAAAAGTATTTAGAAAATATTGATAATAGTGCTAAAAATTTATTAGCTATTATAAATGATATTTTAGACTTTAGCAAAATAGAAGCAGGGAAACTTAATATTGAAAAAATAGATTTTGATATGAAAGAGTTATTTGCAAATATTAAAAGTATGATTGATATAAAAGTAGATGAAAAAGATTTAGAATTTAATATAAATTATAATTGTTCATATAAAAATATATGTATTGGAGACCCTTTAAGAATTTCACAAATACTTATAAATCTTATAGGTAATGCTATAAAATTTACTAAGTTTGGAAAAGTAGAATTAGATGTTTCACGACAAAATGATAATAAAGTTAAATTTATAGTATCAGATACTGGCATTGGTTTAACTCAAAAACAAATCTTAAAACTATTTCAAAACTTCACACAAACAGAGAAAAGTATTGCAAGAGAGTATGGAGGAACAGGATTAGGACTTAGTATTTCAAAACAATTAGTTGAACTAATGAATGGTAAGATATGGTGTGAGAGTGAATTGGGAGTTGGAAGTAAATTTATATTTGAGATAGAATTACCGAAAGGTGATGAAAGTAAGATTATTAAAAATAAAAAGATAGATTTAAATCAAATTAATACTCTAAAAGGGAGTAATATACTTTTAACCGAAGATAATAAGATAAATCAAGAGATAATATTAGGATTATTAGAAAATAGTGGTATAAATATTGATATTGCAAATAATGGAGTTGAAGCTATTGAATTGATGAAACTAAATCAAGATAAATATGAATTAATTTTTATGGACTTACAAATGCCTATAATGGGTGGAATTGAAGCTACTAAAATTATTAGAGAGTTAAATCAAAATATACCTATTATCGCTCTTAGTGCAAATGTGATGAAAGAAGATATAGATAAAACCAAAGAAGCTGGAATGAACGAACATCTTACTAAGCCAATAGAAATAGAAAAGCTTTATAAAACACTTTTAAAATATATTTCAAAAAAAGTTAAAATATCCAAAGAAAATAAGGAGATAAAAGAGGATATAATTATTCCTAAATTTATACATATAGATACGAAAATCGGACTTTCTCATATGAATAATAATCATAAATTATATATTAAAATTTTAAATAATTTTTATATGGATAATAAGAATTTAAAGTTAGATAATTTAAATGATGAAGAGTTTAAGATAACGCTACACACTATAAAAGGATTATCTGCAAATATTGGAGCAGTATCATTAAATAAAGTTGTAAAAGAGTTAGAGGAAAAGCAAAATAAAGATTTATTAGTTCAATTTCATAATACATTAGAGGAAGTTTTGGATGAATTAAAGGATTTAAGAAAGACTAATAAAAAAGAGGATTCAAATCTTTTGGAAATTGATGATAATGAGGTACAAAAATTATTTATAAAATTAAAAGAGGCATTATTATCAAAAAGACCAAAACGATATAAAGCAGTAATTCAAGAGATTGAAGAGTATAAATTAGATATTAAAGAGGAAGAACTTTTAAATCAAATTAAAGTTTTATCAAAAAGATATAAAATAGAGGATGCAATTACATTAATGAAAGGAATTAAACTAGATGGATAAAATAATACAACAAATAGTTCTAAGTCTGATAATATTTTCAAATATATTATTGGCGAATATAGTTAATCTTACAAACGAAGAGAAAGAGTTTTTAAATAGATATAAAACATTTAGTGTCCATATGGAAAATAATTATATACCTTTTTCTAATATTAATAATGATGGTAAATTTGTGGGATACTCAATTGATTATGCAAATATGGTAGCATCTAAACTAGGAATTAAATTTATATATAATAAAAATGAAGATTGGAATAAGGCAATATTTAAGTTAAAATCTAAAAAAATTGATATTATTGCACAAGCTATAAATACAAAAGAGAGACAAAAATTTGCTCTATTTACAAAAGATTATATGACCTATAATCAAAGTATTATAGTCAAAAATAAGAATATAAATCTGAATACATTTGAAAAGTTAGAAGGTTATAGGATTGGTATTATAAGCAGTTATGCTATTGAGAATATTCTTAAAGAGTTTTATCCAGAAATTAACTCTATTGGATTTCCTAATAATGATGCACTTTTAACAGCTCTTTTATCAGATAAGATAGATGCTGCTATATCAACACATCAAATTATGCAGTATAATATAAATTCACTGTTATTAGATGATGTTACAAGTATTCCAATATTATCTAACTCTTATATAAATAAAGTTACTGAAGCATTTGCTATTAGAGATGATTTTCCATTATTACATAGTGCTTTAGAAAAAGCATTTGATTCAATCTCCAAAGATGAAAAATTACAATTAAAATTAAAATGGTTTGCTCAAAATAGACAATCTAAATTTAATTTAACTTTAAAGGAGAGAAATTATTTAAAAAATAAAAAAGTAATTAATATGTGTGTTAATTCAGATCGGATGCCATTCGAAAAAATAGAAAATGGAAAATATATAGGATTAGCATCAGATTATATAAAAATAATTAAAAATATTATTAATATTCCTATTAAACTTATAAAGACAGATAATTGGGAAGAATCTATTAAAAAAGCAAAAAATAGAGAATGTGATATATTTTCAATGGTTTCAATGATAGAAAAACGGAAAGAATATATGGATTTTACAACATCATATTTAGATATACCAATGGTTATTGCAACAAAAATTGATAAACATTTTATTGATGATATTAAAGAGATATTAAATAAAAAGATAGGAGTTATTAAAAGTCACTCTATTTCTACTACTTTAAAAGAGAAATATCCAAATATAAATATCGTTGATGTTGAGTCTATTGATGATGGACTTAGAAAAGTGGAAAGTGGGGATATATTTGCTTTTATTGATAATCTTGCAACAATAAATTATAATATAGAGAAAAATTTTATGCAAATATTAAAAGTATCAGGAAGATTAGAGACTATATCTAAATATAGAGTTGCAACAAGAAACGATGAACCAATACTACATGATATATTTGAAAAAATAATTTTCAGTATTGATATAAATACCAAGGAAAAGATAGCTCGTAAATGGATGATGTCTCCTAAAAAAGAGACAACTATTAATTATGATTTAATTTGGAAAATTTTAATCGCTATATCTATTATTGGAATACTTATTATGTATAAACAACATTTTTTAAATGATTTAAATAAAAAATTAGAATCATCTTTAAATGAATTTGAATATCTATTTAATAATACAATAGAGACAATAGCACTATTTCAAGATAATCTTTGTGTAGATATAAATGAAGCTGGTTTAAAACTTTTAAAATATGATAATAAAGAACAGATTATTGGAAGACATGCTTTAGATTTTATATCTCCTGAGAATATAGAGTTAGCAAAAGAGAAACTAAAAATTAAATCAATTAAACCTTATGAATTATATGTTTTAAAACAAGATGGCACATCATTTCCAGCATTTCTAAAAGGGTATAATACAACTATGAAAGGAGAGAGAACCAGAGTTTTATGTTTAATAGATTTAACACAATTAAAACAAAAAGAGAGAGAGTCTATAAGGTTAAAAGAGAAGGCCGAAGAGAATACAAGAGCAAAGTCAGAATTTTTGGCAAATATGTCTCATGAAATAAGAACGCCGATGAATGGTATTTTGGGAATGAGTCATCTAGCTTTACAGACAAACTTGAATAAGAAGCTAAGATGGTATATAGAAAAGATAGATTTTAATGCAAAATCTCTACTTAGAATTATAAATGATATATTAGATTTTTCCAAAATAGAGGCAGGAAAACTAGAAATAGAGACTATAGATTTTAACTTAGATGATATTATATTACATATAAGAAATCTAACTAAATTAAATGTAAAAGAGAAGAATTTAGAATTTATTATAGATTATAACAAAGAGGACACTATATTTTATGGGGATTCTCTTAGAGTAACTCAAATCATTATAAACTTAATATGTAATGCAATTAAATTTACTCATAAGGGTAGAGTAGAACTTATTATAAAAAGAGTAGATAATAATATAATAAGATTTAGTGTATATGATACAGGGATAGGAGTCTCTACAATGCAACAAACAAAATTATTTCAAAGTTTCACTCAAGGGGATGGAAGTATTACTAGAAAATATGGAGGGACTGGATTAGGTCTTAGTATCTCAAAACAGTTAGTTGAATTAATGAATGGGAAGATATGGTGTGAGAGTGAATTAGGAGTTGGAAGTAAATTTATATTTGAAATAGAGTTGCCAAGAGGTGATGCAAGTAAAATTAATAATCTAGTAAATATTAAATCACAAGATATTAAATTAGAAGAAGAGTTTGTCCCTAAATTACCAATAGATAAGGATAAAAGAGATAAACTCTTTAAAACTCTTCTTAATGTTTCTAAAACAAATTTACCAAAAAAATGTAAACCTATTATAGAAGAAATAGATAAATATGAATTATTAAAAGAAGATAAAGAACTTTTTGATAAAATCAAAGTAGCTATGAATAAATACAAATTAAAAGATATTATTTCTTTATTGGAGGAGATATGAATAAAAATATATTAGTGGTAGATGATACAGAGAGTAATATTGATATATTGCTTGAATTATTAGATGATAAATATGATGTAATGGTAGCTTTAGATGGTGAGAGTGCTTTAGAAATTGCTAATGAAGAGAGATTAGATCTTATATTATTAGATATTATGATGCCTATTATGGATGGATATGAGGTGTGTCAAAAATTAAAATTAAATGAAAATACAAAAGATATACCTATTATATTCATTACTGCAAAAACAGATGAAGATAGTATAGAAAAAGCATATAGTCTTGGAGGTAGTGATTATGTAATAAAACCATTCCGTCCAAAAGAATTACTTGCTAAAGTTAATAGAGAAATACAGCTTAAAAACTATCAAGAAGAATTAAAATTACTTGCTTCAACAGACCCTATGACAAAACTTTATAATAGAAGATATTTTAATGAAATATCTAAAAATATTTTAGAACAAGAGAGAGAAAATAGCTCAGAACTCTCAATAATGATGATGGATATAGATAAATTTAAAAATGTTAATGATACTTATGGTCATAGTATAGGAGATGAAGTAATCTCTTTTGTAGCAGATATTCTAAGAAAATTTCAAAGAAAAAGTGATGTAGTTTGTCGTTATGGTGGTGAAGAGTTTGTTATGTTACTTCCAAATACTTCGATAAAAGAGGCTCTAAGTGTAGCCCAAAGAGTGAGAAAACATATTGAAGAGAGTATTTTAGATGCTAAAGAGAATGAAAGTTTTAAAATAACTATTAGTATAGGTATCTCACAAATTGATTTGTTAAAAGAAACAAATATAGAAGCATCTTTAAATAGAGCAGATAAGGCACTATATAAAGCTAAAGATTTAGGTAGAAATAGGGTCTGTATAAATTTCTAGTTCAGATATTCAAATTGGTGTTATATCATTTTTGAGTGGTGGAGTCTTTATCTATCTTGGATATAATAGCAATAAGGATAAGGGATATAAAATATGATAAAAAATATTGAGATTATAGATTATAAATGTTTTAATAATCTTAAACTAGATGGATTAAGTCAAATTAATGTTATCACTGGTGGAAATAATGTTGGAAAGACAGCACTTCTTGAGGCTTTATTTATTGAAAATGAGATAATAAAAAGTAAATCTTTATCTTTTAATCTTGACTCTATCCTTCAAATTGCTAAAAATAGAGATGTTCATCAGAAAGGGCTAAAGAGATATTTAGAGACTTTTATATTTAAAGTGAAGAGTGATAGAAGTTTTATATCCATAGGTTATAAAAATAAGTATGAACTGGAAGATGGGTTTAAAAAACAAGCAGAAGAGTTGAATAAAGATTATGATGGTTTATTGGTACTTTATAAGTCTATATCTTCAAGTAATATTTTATTAAAGTCTATAGATAATATTAATTATATTAATTTTAATATTAATTCCTTAAATTATAGAAATTCATCAAAGCCCACAAATCAAAGACTTGTAGATATATATTTTAAAATTCAAACAAGAGGTCTTCAAGATAAATTTTTAGATTATTTAAAGATAATAGATATTAATATAGTAAGGATTGAGCCTTATTATATAGATGAAAGATTAGTTTTAAGATTAAATTTAATCAATCCAAAACAATCTTTAATATCATCAGAGATTGGAGATACTACAAATAGATTTATAGAGGTATTAGCTTTGTTATTATCAAATCCAAATCAAATTATCTTTATTGATGAGATAGATGATGCAATAGATTATGAAAAATCAGAAGAAATTTTTAAAGCAATAATTGAGATAGTTCAAAAAGAGAAGGTTCAATTATTTGTTACAGTAAGGGATAAAAATAGAGTTAAAATTTTAGAAAAAGTTAGCAAAGAGTTAGAGTATAAAAATATAAAATTTATTAGACTCTTGCAAAACTTGGAACTGGTACTTTAGCTCCAGCTTTTAGTGAGGCTAAAGCCCAATGTCAATGACTTAAGGATTTTATGCTTTTGGACACGGTGCTTTAGCTCCGTATATTAGGGAGAGGCTGAAGCCATCTCATCCGAAAAAAAAAGCTTATTTCATTAGCATTGGGCTGAAGCCATCACTTCCGATAAGTTTTATTAAATTAATTTAGAATAGGGATAAAATATGAAAAAAATAATGTTAATAACAAGTTTATCTGTGGCTTTATTTTCTATAGATGAGTTACCTGATATTTTATCAGATAATAAGAGTAAAATATTTAATTATCAAGAGCAAAAGAATCAAATTGAGAGTGATAAACTTCAAAAAAGTTGGATTAGCCCTGTGGTGATTAGTTATAATAAAAATTATTCAGAACAGTTTATCTCTGGTCGTGTGGATACTGGTAGTTTTAGTATTGGTATTGACCAACCAATATTTAAATCAGGTGGTATATATTTTGCCATTAAATATGCTGATGCAATTAGAGGGCTTAATGCTACTTCTATTGAGATACAAAAAAGGGCTATGATAGGTAATGCTTTGTCTATTTTATACAATCTAAAAAAATTGGCTTTAAATCAAAAAAAGTTAGCATTACTTGTTAAAAATGATAATATTGATATATTACAAAAACGAGATAGCTATGATTCTGGCTTGATTGATAGCAGTTTTTTAGACCAATCTATACTTAAAAAGAATAGTGATGAGATACAACTATTAGATATAGAATTATCTATTCAAAAGCTTAAAAATGACTTTTATCTTTTAAGTGATAAAAATCCATCTTCTATAAAATTACCAAAGTTAAAACTGATAAAAGAATCAAGATATAAAGGTAAGAATTTAGAGATTGTAAAAGAAAAATTTGCCGTTAGAGAAAAAAGTTATAGCTCTAAAATAACTTGGACAAAATATCTTCCTACTGTATCAATTCAAGCCAGATATACAGATGCTGATCCCTCTCCAATGTTTAATAATCCAAATTTAAAAGAGGCGTATAATAGTTATGGATTTACAATATCAATGCCAATTAGTATAAATTCGCTAAGAGATATAGAATCAAGCAAAGTCTCTTATATGGAGGCAGAGACAAGACTAATTGATAAGAAAAAAGATATAGAAAATGAGTATAAGCTAGTACTTAAAAACTTAGTTATTTTAGATAAAAAAATCTCTCTTGCTAAAAAAGATGAAAAGCTTTATAAAAGTCTATATAAAAGTACAAAGAATCTCCAACAAGCAGGAGAAAAAACTAAATTAGATACTGACCTAATGAGTAACTCTTTAAAAATTAAAAAGTATGACCAGCAGATATATCGTATTGATAAAGAGTTACAATTATTGTCATTGTATATTAAAGTGCATTGAGTTTTTTAAAATTAGATTCCCAGTCAAGCTGAGAATGACGGTTGTGTTTGACTGAGAATGACGGTTATGTTTGACTGAGAATGATGGTTGTTTGTTATTCCGTGCTTGACACGGAATCTAAAAATGATATAAACCTATTAGACATATTGTAACTCTTTAGGTTTTTTATCTTTTCTGATTATTTTTCTAACTTTGCTGATACCTTCGCCAGTACCAACAAAAAGAAGTTTTGATTCAGGAAGAATTGTAAGTGTTGCTGATGGCATTGGTATAACCGACATTCATCACCCCTCTAAACTTAAACTAATATAAAACAACTAATCATAAAACTCCTCGTAATTATCCCCTAAGCACTCCAAAATAATCTCATGATTTTCATTAAAATAATCCAATTGAGT